>NZ_AP017928.1:2874807-3194230 GCF_003584645.1 Methylocaldum marinum | reverse complement strand
CCAGAGTGATACCGTGTATGCCGCCCGACCAGAGACTCACCGCGCAGGTGCCGGCCAGGGCGCCGGTCGCCAGCGGCACCAGGCCGAGCAGGATGACTCTGAGCGAGCGGTACACCGCGGCCAGCAGCAGGGTGATTGCCAGCGTGTTGAGCAGGGACAGCCGCACGGCATCCTCGGTGATGGTGGTATTGGCTTCCACGGCGAATGCGCCGGGGCCGCTCAAGAGCAGTTCCACCGGCCGGTTTCCCTTGATTGCGGCGAAGCCGTCCCGAATCGAAGCCACCGCCCCGGCCTGAGCATCCAGATCGAACGCCGGCGCCTTCGTCTCCGCGACGAGCAGCGCCCGCCGCCCGTCCGGCGAAAACCAGACGCCTTGGCGCATCGACGGGCCGCCGGATTTCATCCAGATCCGCAAGGTTTCGAAAAATTCGCCGGTCGGATCGCGGGAAAGGAATTCTTTTCCGAGCAGGCCGGCCGGCGACGCGAGTTCTGCCAGCCGCGCATCCAGGGCCTGCTGGAGTCCGTCCGCGCTGAAACGCGGTTCGGCGACCTTCGGACTCAAGAGATAGCGATTCTCGAACAGAAATTCCCGATCGCCCGGGGAAAGCCCGTGCGTTCCGTTGTCGACCCGCACGAATGTATCGTTGGTCCGCAGCCGTTCCGCCAGGCGTCGGCTGATTTCCGCCAGGTCGGATTCGTTGCTTCCCTCCAGGGCCATGAGCAATAGCCGTGACGCCACGCCGTGACGCAGTTGCTCAACCAGGATCTGCTCCGCGACGCCCGCTTTTTTCGGCAGGAAATGGGTCAGGTCGGTCGATACCGGGGTGAGGAACAGCGCGATCCAGGCGCCGACCGCCATGAGGATCAGCCAGACTAAAACCGGCAGGCGCTCCTTCACGGCTGATGCTCGATGGTCATGACCGAGAGGTCGCCGCCGGTTTCCTCGATTTCGATGCGATCGATGCGGTCGTTGCTGCCGCGGATGCGGACGAACCGAACCAGCCTGGCCATGTCCGGCTCGGTAGGCACCAGGGCCAGCAACCAATTGCGCTGCGACCCGCCGAAACTGATTTTGTAGAAGCGGTTCAAAGTTGCCAGATCGCCCGCCAGCGGTGCCCTGATGCTCTCCACGAAAGCCCAGATCGCCGGTTGTGAAGCCAGCGAAAGGGTTTGTTTGATGCCTTTCGCGGGATTTTCGATGGTCAGGGAATCGCCATCCACGGTATAGCGTTCCTCGAAGGGAGCAAGCACGCGTTTTTCGAGGAAGGACGGCGCGCGGTAGCTCAGGGTGCCGCTCAGCCGCATCGGTTCCTTGAGGACCGCCATGGTCTTGATTTCGGTATAGCGCTTTTCGCCGCTTTCGATACGCGACAAGGCGTGCATGAGTGCGTCGATGTCCCAGCGCTCGGCCGCGGCGGCCAGCGTGACCGTGAAAGCCAGGCTCGGCAGAATCACGAGCCATTGCCGGATGCTCCGGCTGTGCGGCGCTGGGCGGCGGCGCCTGTCCGTTGTTTTCCCAGAGGTCATAGGATGCTTTGTCGGTTTGGTTGATCGAGCGGGTTTCGGCGGCGAGTTTCGCTCATCCTTTCCCCATGGCCGCTTCCAGGGTGGCTTGCATGGCATCGGCCGCGACCGGGTGGCCGAATAAATAGCCCTGAGCGACATCGCAGCCGTGGCGCTTCAGAAACGCGAGCTGGGCCTCGGCTTCCACCCCTTCGGCTAATACCTCCAGTTTCAGGTTCCGCGCCATGGCGATGATGGCGGCGGCGATCTCCATGTTCGAAGTATCTTGGGGTATATCCCGCACGAAGCTTTGGTCGATCTTCAGCTTGTCGATGGGGAAACGTTTCAGATAGGCCAGCGAGGAGTAGCCGGTGCCGAAATCGTCGATCGCGATTCTGACGCCCAATGCCTTGAGCGCTGCCAGTTTGGTCTCGTTCTCCGGGCCGTCTTCCATGAGAGCGGTTTCGGTGATTTCAAGTTCGAGATACCGGGACGGCAAACGGGTTTCGGCTAGGACGGCGCGGATGCGTTCGTAAAGGTCGCCCTGCCGGAACTGGCGCGGCGAAAGGTTGACCGCCAGCATTTCCAGCGGCAGGCCGGCATCCAGCCAGGTTTTCATGCGGGCGCAGGCGGTGCGCAGCACCCATTCGCCCAGCGGCACGATGAGGCCTGTTTCTTCCGCCAAGGGTATGAAATGATTGGGGTAGAGCAGACCCTCGCCGGGAATCTGCCAGCGCACCAAGGCCTCCACGCCGAAAATCCGCCCGTCCGTCAATGCCACCAGCGGCTGATAATGCAGGACGAACTCGTCTTGTTCCAAAGCGCGTCGCAGGCGGGTTTCCAGGGCGAGCCGTTCGTTCGCGGACCGGGTCAGCGACTCGGTATAGAAGTGATAGGTGCCTCGACCCTTGTCTTTTGCCTGGTAGAGGGCGGCATCCGCGTACTGTATCAGCCGATCGGGTTCATCGCCGTCGTCCGGGAAAATGCTGATTCCGAGACTGGCGCCGATGTAAACCTCTTGTCCTCCGGATAAACAGAATGGAGCGTTGAAGCGGTCGATCAGGCTGTGCGCGACGTTCGCTGCGGTCTCGGGATCGGACAGGTCTTCCAGCACCACGACGAATTCGTCTCCGCCGAGGCGAGCCAGGGTATCGGATTCGGACAGGCATCCGCGCATGCGTTGAGAGGCGATTTGCAGCAGTTCGTCGCCGGTGGCATGCCCCAAGCTGTCGTTGACGTTCTTGAAGCGGTCCAGGTCGAGGAACAAAACGGCGCCCCGGGCCCGGTCGCGCCTGGCGCGCTCCAGGGCATGGTTCAGGCGGGACAGCAGCAGCAGCCGATTGGGAAGGCCGGTCAGCGGATCGTAATGAGCGAGGTATTCCAGCTGGGTTTCCGAACGCTTGAGGCGGGTGATGTCGGTAAACACGCCCACGTAGTTGACCGCCTTGCCCTGTTCGTTGAGTACCGTGCTGATGTTCAGCCACTGCGGATAGATTTCGCCGCTCTTGCGCCGGTTCCAGAGTTCGCCCTGCCAGGAGCCGGCGCTGCGAATGGCGTGCCACATGGCTTGGAAGAAATCACGGCCGTGATGTCCGGATTGGAGGAGCCGAGGGTTCTTGCCCAAGACCTCTGCTTCGGTGTATTCGGTGATCATCGTGAAGGCCGGATTGACGGCGATAATGTTGCCGTCGAGGTCGGTGATGACCACGCCTTCCTGGGTGCTGGTGAATACGGCGGCCGCCTGGCGCAGCCGTTCCGCCGCCTGGAACTGCTCGGTGATGTCCAGGGCCACACCCGAGGCGAGAATGACCTTGCCGGCATCGTCGCGCAATGCGTAGCCGCGGTCGTTGATCCAGCGCAGCGTGCCGTCGGGACGGGCGATCCGGTACTGGATATCGAAGCGCCGGCCGTGCGCCAGATCTTCCTGGGCGCGCAACACCCGTGGAGCGTCCGCGGGATGAATGATCTCCTGCCAAAGTTTCGGATTCGCATAGAGTTCTGTGCGGAGGCGTCCACACACCTGCTCGAATGCGGGACTTAAGTAAAGAACGGACCGAAAATCCGGCGAACAAAGCCAGAACACTTCGCCTATCGTTTCGGCCATCTGGCGGAAGCGCCGCTCGCTTTCACGCAGGGCTTCTTCGGCGGCATGCCGCACCCGTCGTTCCTTCATTTCGCGCAGGCTGCGCTCGATGGCGGGGCCCAGCCGCCCCGGCCGGTCCTTGAGCACGAAGTCCCACACCCCCAGCTTGAGCAGTTCGACCGCGCGTTCTTCGCCGATGCTGCCGGAGATCAGGATCACCGGTGCATTGGGCAGCCGTTCCTGGATCATCCCGAAAGCTTCTGCGAAATCCAGGCCGGGAACGTTGTAGTCCGACAACACGGCGTGCCAGCCGCCTTCCTCCAGAGCCTGGTTCAACTCGACACCGCTCTCCACCCGGCGGCAGCGGGGAGCCAGCCCATGAAGTCGCAACTGGCGCTGGATCAACCGGAAATCGGCTTCGCTATCCTCGATGACCAGGACGTTAAGCGGCTCGCTCACGGTCGCTTCAACCCCCTGGCGCTTCGTTCGTGGCCAGCCAGTAGACGCCGAGACGCGCTACCGTTTCGGCGAATTCGGTGAAATCCAGCGGCTTGCGGACGAAACTGTTGGCACCGTTCTCGTAGCTGCGAAGGCGGTCCCGCTCCTCGTCGGAGGACGTGAGTATGACTACCGGCAAGAACGCGGTGCGTGGGTCGGCGCGGAGCCGGTCCAGCACTTCGAGGCCTCCGATTCGGGGCAGATTGAGATCGAGCAGAACCACGGTGGGCAGTTCAGGGCCTTTGCGCTCGGCGAATTCGCCTTGCCGGAACAAATAGTCCAGCGCCTGCTGGCCGTCACGCACGACGTCCACCTGGTTGGCCAGGTTGACTTTCCGCAGCGCGCGCAAGGTCAGCAGTTCGTCCTGGAAGTTGTCTTCCACCAACAGGATCGTCTTGATTTTCATCATGTCTCCTCGTCGCCGCCTGCGAACGGTAGGGAAAAGCAGAAGGTGGCGCCCCGCCCCGGAGCAGCAATTGCTCCAATCGTGCCGCCGTGACGATGGATGATGCGCTGGACCGTAGCCAAGCCGATGCCGAGACCGGGGAATTCTTCCTGTCGATGCAGTCGCTGGAATGGCTGAAACAATTTGGCGGCGTGGGCCATATCGAAGCCCGCGCCATTATCCGTTACAAAGAATAGCTGAAACTCGTTGTCCGGTTTTGGCTCCGTGTATATCCGGATCATCGGCGCCTCGGTGTCGCCCGTATATTTCCAGGCGTTACCGATAAGGTTTCTCAGGGCAACCTCGAGCATTCGGGCATCGCCGCGAGCGACGAGTCCCGGTTCTACCTGCCATGCCACCCGGCGCGACGGTTCCAACCGCTTCAGCTCGGCAAAAATGCTTTCCGCGAGGGCGGACAGATCGACCGGGTCACGCCGCAGCTCGCCACGAGTGCAGCGGGAAAGCTGGAGCAGACCGTCGATCAGTTCGCCCATGCGGCGACTACCGAGAATGATCTGATCCAGGTAGAAGCGGGCTTCTCCCTCGAGGCGCTCGCCGTAATCCTCCGCCAGGGCCTGGCTGAACCCGCCCATGGCCCGAAGCGGTGCGCGCAGATCGTGGGAGACGGCATAGGCGAAGCTCTCCAGCTCCTGGTTGGCGGCCTGGAGTTCGGCGGTGCGTTCCTCGACGCGCCTCTCCAGGTCGGCGTTGAGACGAAGGATTTCCTCCTCCGCCCGTTTGCGTACGGTGATGTCGACGACACTGACGATCACGTGAAGCTTCCCGGCGATGTGCACCGGCCCCAGGCTGACCTCGCAGGGAAATTCTTCGCCGTCGATCCGGACGCCGTGCAGATCGCGCCCCTTGCCCATGGCGCGCGGCTCGGGATGGCGGAAGTACTCGGAAACGAGTTCGGGATGGTGAGTGCGAAAGCGGTCGGGTATAAGGGCTTCCACCGGAAGCCCGATCAGCCGTTCGGACGGGCATCGGAAAACGTCGCCGGCACGCCCGTTCGCCTGGACGATCTGCCGGTGCGCATCGACCACGAGCATAGCCAGAGGTGAGGTTTCGAAGATCAGCCTGGCTCGCGTCTCGGTTTCGCACAGTGCCGCCTCCGCAACCGCCCTGACCCGGGCATAGATTTCCGCTTCGATTTGCACGGCGCGTTCTTGGCGCGAGCCGGGAAGCGCGCTTTGCTCGCTTCCCGGCTGCATGAGCTGGACGAACTCGGTCACGTCCTCCACGCGGTGGATGATATAGGCGACGGCGCCGTCCGTCCCGGGTGCCGGCGTATTGTAGGCGCTCCAGTAACGTACCGCGAATCCGCCGCCTTGCTCCGCCGGTATCGGGATATCGTATCTCTGCACCGGCATGGCTTCGGGTTTACCGGTGTGCAGCACGCGCTGGAGGGAGGTTTTGAGGTTGTGGCCGGCGATCGCGTCGGGATCGTCCGGATTGTCCGGGAAGGCTTCGAAAATGTCGCGACCGATGATCTCCTCCCGGCGGGTCATCGTGGCGCGTACATAGGCGTCGCTGACTGCGACGATACGGAAATCCGGCGTCAGTACAAGATAAAGGCCCGGCACGGCCTCGAACAGGAGTCGGAAGTTCGGCTCGGCGAGCGGTATGTCGCTCGAAAGCAGCGGAGCTTTCTCCTCCTCCGACGGAGGCGACCCTGGGATTGTTATCTTGTCATCGTTCATCTTATTTTTGCGCCGCCGGCGCTTTCTTCACAATCGTCATCGAGCGGTCACCACTTCGACCCGCGAGCTTACGCCGCGCGCAAGCTCGGCAGGCTCTGGCGTCATCCCGGTAGTTCCCGCGGAAAAGCACGGCCCGCCTCAGGCCTCACGGACTGCCGGTTTGTGAATGTGTGTTCGTGGTTTCGTTTAGCCGTTCGCGTCTAGTCCAATCAGACCGAAGCGATTTCCCCCATCACGGAACTATATAAATAGCAGGATATATGACGCAATGTGAATTCTTGTTTTGAGGGCCGTAATTGTTACGGGAGCTCCGCGAGTAGGTCGGCAATCCTTTGCCGACGCCGCCTCCGGGCCGAAGGGTTCGTCGGCAAAGGATTGCCGACCTACGAGGGTTTGAGTCGATCTATCGTGGCTGTAGGCGTCAACGAATTCCGCCAAGCCCGTTTTGCCGTATGAGCCGGATGAAAACGATCTTACCGGCGTTCCGGGGCGACTCGAATCGTTTATGAGTCCGAATCGCACTTACCCTGTGGAGGCTTTTCCGCCGCGCGCTCAATCGTCCTCGTGCCAGCGATGGCCGCTGCGCGACAGCAGTTCGGCGGAGGCCGCGGGCCCCCAGGTGCCGGCCTTATACGGTTCCGGACCTTCGGGATCGGCCGCCCAGGTGTTGAGAATCGGTTCGACCCAGCGCCAGGCCATTTCCAGTTCGTCCTGCCGCACGAACAACGCCTGATTGCCGCGGATGATATCCAGCAGGAGACGTTCGTACGCTTCTTCGCGGCGCTCGCTGAATTTGCTGGTGAAATCGAGATCCAGCGAGACCGGACGCAGTTGCATCGAATGGCCCGGCAGCTTGGCGTTGAGGTAGAGGCGGATCGATTCGTCGGGTTGCAGGCGGATGACGAGTTTCGCCGGGGCGCGCGAGCCGTTGCTGGGCAGCGGGAAAATGTGATGGGGAACATCGTGGAAATGGATCACGATATCCGCCAGCCGCTTGGGCAGGCGCTTGCCGGTGAACAGGTAAAAAGGTACGCCGGCCCAGCGCCAATTGGCGATTTCCGCCTTGATGGCGACGAAGGTTTCGGTTTTGCTGCCGGCGGGGACGCCGGGCTCTTCGAGATATCCGGGCACGGCATGGCCGCCGGAAGTGCCGGCGCGGTACTGTCCGCGCACAGTGTTGGCTCTGACCTCCTCGGCGGTGAACGGTACCAGGCATTCCAGAACCTTGAGCTTTTCGTTGCGGATGGCGTCCGAGTCGAGGCTGGAAGGCGGTTCCATGGCCACGAAGCAGAGTAATTGCAGCAGATGGTTCTGCACCATGTCGCGCAGCGCCCCGGTACCGTCGTAGAATCCGGCGCGGCTGCCGATCCCAACTTCCTCGGCGATGGTGATCTGGACGTCGGTGATCCACTGCCGGCGCCAAAGCGGTTCGAACAGGGCGTTGCCGAAGCGCAGCGCCATCAGGTTCTGGACCGATTCCTTGCCCAGGTAATGGTCGATGCGATAGATCTGCTTTTCATGATAATGGCGGCCGACCGCCTCGGTAATGGCATTGCTGGAAGCGAGATCGTGTCCCAGGGGCTTCTCCAGCACCACCCGGGAATTCGGTCCGTTGAGCTTCTGCCGCGCCAGGCTTTGGCAGATCATGGTGAACAGCGACGGCGCGACCGATAAAAAAAAGACGTTGACTTCGGCCGGCGTCTTATCGAGCCTGGATTTCAGGGCGGCGTATTCCTCCGGATTTTCGGCGTCGATTCTTTCGTAGACGACGCGCTGCCGGAAGGCAGCCCAGATTTCGTCGTCCCAGTCTGCCGCCGGCAGGAAGTGCCGGGCCTTTTCCTCGGCGATCGACCGATATTCTTCCGGCGTGTAGTTGCGCCGTCCGAGGCAGTAGAAATAGCCGGCCTCTCCCAGTTGGCCGTTTTTGTGACTCTGGTACATCGCCGGCAGCAGCTTGCGCATCACCAGATCGCCGGTGCCGCCGAAAAAAACCACGTTGAAGGATTGCGGAAAGGGGAGTTGACTCATTGTTGTAATCCTCATGGGCCGGGTAGGGTTGCAAGAGGGGCTCGGAAAAACTCGGTCATAACAAGCCCTTCCCTTGGCGTTCCGGGATCGGGGCCTGATCGACGCAAACCGCGAGCAACGGCCGGAATGCGCTTTCGCCATTCTGCGCCGGGCACAATGAATCTGCCGTACGGTTAGCGCCGTGCCGGCAAGAAATTATAGAAAATTCAACCGCATAATGCGGAATCTGGGGCTGATGGTAAGTGGCTTGGTGGCGGATGTCAATGCGGATGTCACCCGGCCTATCCTGGTAGCGGCATGCTCCGCGCCATTCGCGCGGGAGTGCGCATTGCAAGAGAAAGGACCCTGAATTTCTGCATCCAAATCCCGCTGGACTTCAGCGGCCGTCCCGCGAAGAATTCCAACGCTTTCCGCTGCCCGAAACGCCGGACGGTCCCTGGTGTCTATGGGGTTAGCGGAGCGTAACCTACCGATTCGAGGTCGCCCGGTGGGTTACGGCCTTGCGGCCTAACCCACCCTACAAAAATTAAAGTATTTCCACGGTTTCGCGAGGCATTTCGATGGAGAATCCTGCTCCCACTTTCCAGTCAATTGTGTACATGTTCCTGTGGTGTCTCGTCGTCGGTCCCGCTGTCGTAGCCCTGCCCTGGATATTCGCGGCACCGATGTTTTATTTTTTCGGCGGTGTGCCCGCACTGTTGGCCTGAATTTTCCCGGGGTTTAGATTTCGCTCACGTCCAATTCCCGAGAAGGTCGTGCGTAGAGCGGTTTGCGGCGCTCAAGCGGGAGCTTTGGCGACGGCTGTCTGTTATCTGATCGTTGCGCTTATCGGGAGTCTGCCGAAGCAGCCGAGCATTCTGTTGGGCGTCATGGTCTTCGCGACTATAGGGGCATTCGCCGGAGCCGTGGCATTTGCCGTCATGCCCGCGCGGCTCAGACGCTTGAGACGCTATTGAATGACCATCGGTTGAACCGTTCCCTGTCCGGCTCTTCCCGGCTCCATCCGATCGATAGGACGAAAAGCCGGCGGAATGGAATGTATTCGAGCCTGAACGGGATTCTTTCGGTAGCATCCCGCTCGGGAGATAGCGTGTGAGACCGGTGGGGCAGAGGGCGGGACCACCGGTCTCGATGAAGCGTCGGCGTGATTTCCGAACCGCGCCCGGAGTCGCCCCCGACACACTTCGGCCGTTGCCGGCACGCTATGGGGGAGCGAATCACCGAGGATACGGGTACGGGCTCGTCGATCATATGACGGCGCCCTCATCGCACGCAGCCGTTAAGGTTATGACCCTAAGGAACCTCGATTCATTGAATCGATCGGAAAACGCTGAACAGAAACCTAGGCGCCCAACTCATTGAGATAATCCTCAAGGTCGGTATAGCCGTTCTGATTCAGGTCGGCATTGCGGTCCGAAGCATCGTTCGGGTCGAGGCCATGTTCGAGTTCCCAACTGTCCGGCATGCCGTCGTGATCGGTGTCGATCGGTGCAATATCCGAGTTTAGAATGGGGTAGTCACCGCCGATGCCGATGTTTCCGGTTTTGTTGACGACATCATCGACAATACGCTGGTCCACTTCGTCCCGTGCCGGGCGAACGGCGCCGGCCTTGGCGAGAACCGCCTCCAGGACCGCGGCAGTTTGGTCCGTGGTAACGGGCGGGGTTGCGAGAGGAGACTTCAGCAGGCTGTTCCGGTTACCGGACACTCCGATCTGCCAGTCGTCGCCGCAACCGGCAGGGCATTGAGGACTGTAATTGCCCGAGAGATAAGCTTTTGTCGTGGCGTCCATACCCAAGACGGTATTGCAGCGGGGAGTGGCAGGCCCTTTCAGGAAGATATTGTTGACGAAATTGAATCGCGTACCGTCGGTAAAATAAGCCGTGCCACATTCCGTCCAGTCATACACCACGTTATTTCTGAAATCCACCAGGGACATTTTAATCCTCGGGTTGCGCATCATATTGTGTGCAAACAAGGTGTGGTGAATGCTCAGGGTGTTGAGTTTGGTCGGTTTTCTATCCAGGCCGGAAATGAACCCCGCGCTGTGAGCGCCTTCGGGATGTCCTTCCGTCGAGCCCTCGGCAATGAGGCTGTACTGGAAGGTCACATCCCTGACATGTCCCCAGGTACTTGTATTTTCATCGATAGCCCATTGCATGGAGACATGATCGACGACGACGTTGTAGATACGCTTGCTCGTATCCGCGCCATAGAATTCTATGGCGTCGATATTGCTGCCGTTCGATCCCTTCACCCCATCCATGCCGGGTCTGATTCGTAAGTGGCGGAGAACGATATCGTGCGCGCCATCTTTTATGAGAAGTCCGAAATTCTTCAGCTGGATGCCGTCACCGGGCGCGGTTTGTCCCGCGACAGTCACGAAACTGTTTGCGCCTTTGATCGCGATCGGACGTTTTAGCGGGATCGTGCCCCCGACGCGGAAGATGATGATACGAGGACCCGTCTCCACTTCGAGTGCCTGGCGCAGACTGCCGGGACCGGAATCGTCGGTGTTGGTGACTTCGATGACACGGCCATTTCGTCCGCCCACGGTCTCGCTGCCATAACCCTCGGCGCCGGGGAAAGCGGGAATGGCGAAGCTCAGATGGGGAAAGAAGAGTTCGAATAGGCTATAGAGCAAAAAGGAGAAGCTCAAGGTTTTCGAAATCCTTCCGACCGTTTGATTTATGTTAACACGGTTCCGGCGGGCTTCTTGGGCGGGTGCAGCGTGTACGGGTTGCCCTTGATAATTTCGATTTAGTCGGAGGCTGATATTCGATTTAAAGATACTCATTACTACAAATCCCCAAGGGGTTCTGCGGTCTGGGAAACCCTAGGAGATTCGCCGTTGAGCAGCCCTGTTCAACATATCTGGAAATCCCGCTGTCATGGGGTTTTTTCCTCAGGCCGGTGATTTTTCGGAGCTGCCTTCCGGTGGCTTCGCGTTGTCAGATAAGGTTGATGAACTAGGCTGCTTAAACCTCGTAAAACTGGATTAAGAATCCATTAATGGAAAGGATTCGGATGTCATTGACAAAAATATGGCTTCAGAAATGCCCGGGGAATCCCGCCTTGTGCCGATTCCGGATTTGAACGTCTTGCATTGCAAACAACCGCCGAAGTCATATTCATTCCGTGAAGGTTGTCATTTTCTTCCTGATTTCCTCAATCGCCCAAATGATTTCGTTATCGGCGGTAAATCCGTTCGGTCATTGCCGCCCTTAATCGGCCGTGGCTTGACCCGAAACACGACTTGGACGGTATCAGCAAAACACGTGCCACTAATGTAAATTATTGTTTTCTATGAAGCCCGATCGAGATGCTTGGCTATCCGAGCTTGTTGATGTCGCCCAGAAGTTACAGGGCTTGCGCGGGTGCGGCGAAAGAAACGGCGGCCGTATGTCATTCCATGGGCGCCCGAAATAGCCTTGGGAAAGCCGGGGTCGCCATGTGACAACAGCTTGAAGGGGCGATGCGGCGGGATTTGAGCGAAAAGGCAGGAGTAAGCGGCGCAGCGGATGCCTCCGAACGCGGCGGTTGCGATCTTTCCGCGGGGGTGGCTTCGGTCTTCGTCCGGTGGAAAAATCACCGGTGCCGAGGCCGCCGCATGGACTCATCCATAGACCTTGCGGGACGCTTCCCGGACGGACCGGCGGGATCATCGTCGGTGGCGGGCAGAGGCGGCCGGGCGAATGCAAAGCAGCGAGGTCCAAGGGCCGGCCGAAATCCGGTCGACCCCACTGTCGGCTATTTGAAAATCTCGAACGGATGGCGGGCATGTAACGGCCTGGAGCGTTTGCATCTCGCTCAGATGGCAAAACAGGCTTGGCGAGAGTCGTTGGCGCCTTCCGTTCGGGTGAATTGCTTCAAACCTTTGTGACAATCCTTTGCCGACGAAGATGCTCGGCCGGGACGAGACGTCGGCGAAGGATTGCCGATCTACGCGCCGCACTCTCGTTCCGTACTGCTTTTTGGAATGTACTTGGGCGCGGCCCGAAATGAGTGCGGGTTTGACAAGCGTCCCCCCTACTTCGGCTTGATCAACAGTCCCATGTAATGAGTGCGTAACACCGGCAGCGCCGACAATACCGGGTAAAGCCAGGAAGTTGCGCGGCCGAGATGTCTTGCCAGCGGGGGGAGCAGGGTGATGGTATCGAGGTGCAGGGAAAAGTCCGGGAACAGCGTGGCCACGGCCTTCCGGGAAACACCCCGCACATTCGGGTTGTTGGGATTGTTATATCGGAAGTCGTACCAGAGCACGGCTCCGCCCGGTTTCAGTATCCGACGCACTTCCTGTGACACGTTTAGCGCCATTTGTGCGTCCAGGATGGATGAAAACACCGTAAACAGAAGCACTAAATCGAAAAAGCCGTCGACGAACGCCAGACATTCGGCATTGCCTTGCCGGAAATGGATTTCCGGAAATCGTTGTTTGGCGATTTCAATGCGTTGCGGCAAGAGATCCAGCCCGAACAGATTTCCCGGCGCAGCGCCGTACGCCATGAGACTGGCGAGGACCTGGCCCTGACCGCATCCCACATCGAGAATGCGTCGATCGGCCAACGGCAAAAGGCCGTGTTCGGCCAGTATCCGGCCCAAGACCCTGCGACGCTCCTCCAGGATCGTCCGATTTCCGGCATTAAGATCGGACCAACTGTCCCGCTGCTCATATTCGCGGTAAACCCGTATCAGACGAGAAACTTCATCGCTCGAAGCCATGCTTTATCCTCGTTCGCTTATGATCCTTGATGCCGACTCGGATCGGCGAGACTTCGGCACCGATTCAAGCCGGAAGTCGCCGATGCATTATGACCGCTTGAACAGAAACCGGTATATCCGGTCCGGAATGTGGTATCGCCGCCGGTTGACTACAACGCCCAATAGTTTGGCGCCGGCGGCCTCGAGTGTTTTTCTCGCCTTGACCGCCACTTCGACGCGGGTGGAACCGGAACGAACCACCAAAATGACGGCATCGACTCTAGCGGAGAGCATGAGGCTTTCCGGAAAGCCAAGAACCGGCGGCGCATCCAGAAAGACATAGTCGAAGCGATTTCGAACCAGACTCAAAAGACGATCGAACTTGTCGGATTGAAACAACTCGATGGGATTCATCCGTTTCCGGCCGACAGGGAGAGCATAAAGATTGTCGGAACCGAGTTTGAGGAAAGGGACCTGTTCGAGATTGTCGTAAACGATATCCGTCAATCCCAGAACCGGTTCGGACTGGATGAAGTCATTCAGGCCCGGAGAAGCGAGATTCGTATCCAGCAAAACGACCTTGCGTTGCGAGTCGCGGGCCATCACCCCGGCCAGATTCATGGCGGTGGTCGAAACGCCGTCGCCGGCCGCAGAGCCCACGAGCAGCACAGTCCTGACAGCCTCGCCCGGCGGTAGAGTCAAGAGCTTGCTCTTCAGGATTTCATACTGTGCCGGTGATCGAAAGACCGGGGATTCGTGCTTAAGGCTTGCCTCCACGTAGAAATCGATCGGTACGTCGGCTGGTTGATTCGCGCGCCGGACGATGTCCTGCGCATTTAACATCCCTGTCAAGGTCTCTCTCCCAAAAACGAGGTGAAACGAGTCGCAACCCGGATTTTCAAAAAAATGACGCCGGACGAGCTTATTTGCCGCTCGAGCTGAACTCCGCGATCGACGCCAAAACGGGTAATTTCAAATGAGCTTCGACGTCCTCCGGTTTCTCCAATCGGGTATCGAAATATTCCATCCCGTAAGCCAGGGCAAGGCTTCCCACGCCTCCGAGAAAAATCGATAGCACAAGGTTCAAAAGAATCTTGGGACTCACCGGTTTGGAGGGCGGCCGTGCCGGATCGATCAGGCTCACATTGGTAATTCGCTCCTTGTCCATGGCGTTGGATATCCGGGATTCCGCGAACTTACCGAGGTAGAACTGATAGTTTTGCCGATTCACATCGACTTCCTGTTTCAGCCGGTAATACCCGACTTCGATGTGGTTGAGCTCGTCCAGTCTTTGTTTATACGTGGATAATAAGTTCAATAAGCTGCTGCTCTTCGCCTTCAGCGCATTGAGTTCAGCCTCTTTTTGCAAAAGCTGTTGCTGTATGGTTTGACGTATGGCGTTTAATCCGGAATGGGATCGCTCGTAGACTTTTGCTTCCTCATCGGACAGCTGAGTGAGAACTTCCTCCATCTCGGTTCTTACGTTTTTCACCAGTAAATTGTCACTGTTGTACTTATTTAAAAGCTCGCGCTCTCTGATTTGCAGCTCTATGAGCTTCGAACGAATAGTGCTTATTGCGTAGGGATTATGCTCGACTTCTTTATTCAGGTTCACAAGCTCGGGTATTTTTTTCAGATGAGCTCGCAATTGTTTGACTTGTGCTTCCGTCTCGGCCTCCAGGCTGATCGTTTGATTCAAAGTGGCGCGAACATCTCCCTCCTCTTTCACCAGGAGTGTTCGGAGCTCGTCCGGCGAAGAGCTGACGCCATATTGTTTCCTGAACGCGTCCAAATTGGCTTCCGCCTCCTGCAGCTCGTCGGCCAAAGTTTTCGGTTTTTCTCCGAAAAAACCGGAGAACTGCGGGTCTTGGTGGACGTCGAGATGTCGGTCCAAATATAAGCTTATGAGGGTATTCAGTACTGCTGCGGCGACGACGGGATCTTCATGCTGAAACGAAACATCGATGACGTCGGTTTTCTTTACGCCTTCGACCCGGAGGTTTTCCTGAAATTTCGACAAGGCGATATCGCTCGTTTCCGCCGCGCTTGGAGCCGAAAAGAATTTTTCCATGAAAAGGGCTGCGAGCACTCCTCGGCGTTCTGAATTCAATTCGGGATATAGTCGGTTAATACCTACGGACTCGATGACCTTATTCGCCAAAAACTGGCTTTTAAGTATTTCGATTTCAGAATTAACCTGTTCTTCCTGCCTTTCATTCACGACAAGACTGGTCTGCTCTCTGGCAAGAAAGGTCGGGGCGTAGACATTTTCCCTGCCGACTTTGATGAGAAGCTTGGAGCTGGCTTCATAAACAGGCTTGCTGAGCAGAGAGTACGACGCGACGCCAAGAACGGTCGCAAAGAAAACAAATAGAATATGGGATTTCCATTTAAACGTAATGTGCAGCAGATCCCTGATGGAAGAATTCCGTATCATAAACCGTTCTCCGTTCCCCGGAGGTTAAGTGCATCCAGGCGTTTCAAATGACCCGGCAACAGAGTCAACACTATTTCTTCGAATCTGTGCGATAGACAGGAATATTTTTATCCAAGTGAACGCATATTCCGGGATCGCAAAAAATGCAAAAGATATCAGGGTATGCGGTTTTGCGGTGCTTGCATTTCCAGCGTAGTGGGCTCTTTCGACTCCGACAGGGTTTTCCTGCTGGAGAGATTCCACCGTGGACTAATAGGAATATAGCTATACATTCGACCGTTCGTCCTGATTTGCCAGCCGTTTCGCTTTGGGCACAGCCTGTAAACATTTAACTCCAATCATGCGTTATCAGAAATAAGCAAAAATCCGTACCGGTGATCGGCAGGCCACTAACCCAAAGGCTGGAAAAACCTCAAAGTCTCCGGAAAATAGAGTTGAAAAACGTCAATCCGCTTTCATCGCGATAGCGGGACCTTGATAGCGTTGGTAGGGCTTTTATTCCGAAATACGAGAAAGTCCATGATTCCTTTCAAATAGCCAAATCCATAACTCAAGTGCAGTACGGGAAAGACAACGGCCAGGGCTAAAGCGGGCTTGCATCCGTGCCGGGGCACAACTCGAGCGGCGCATGCAATAATCGCGAGAGTGTAGGCAAGAATGATGAGTCCCGACGCGATGGCCGCCGGAAAGAACCACGCCGCCGGCAGCCCCGTGACGATCAAGCTCGATGCGAATGCTGCCGGTATTAACTGGCGGACGGTCAATACTCCGCCGATCTTCCTGGCGACCAGGGGTTTGAAATAACCGTACTGGAAATACATACGCCAAAGCCTGGAAAGCGATTCCCTGGCGTAGTAATAAGACGCGACATCGGGCACGAGCAAAATGCCCAACCCGTGTTTGATAAGGCGCAGGTTGAATTCATCGTCCTGGTTTCTCACCAGTTCTTCGTCGAAGAGTCCGACCTGCCGGAAGACTTCGCTTCGGTAGCAGCCGAACGGTACCGTGTCGACCCATCTGGGTTCGGACGTGCCGATTCGGAAATAGGAATTGCCGACGCCGAAAGGATGGGCAAGCGCAATGGCAATCGCCCGAGCGATGGCCGAATCATTGGCCGGCCGCGTGATGCAGATGCCACCCACATTGCCGGCTCCGGTCCGGTTGAGCCAGTCGACCAGGGTCGAAATGTAATGCGGCGGATAAGACACATGGACGTCCATGCGCATGACGATGTCCCCTTCGGCGCATCGAAGACCCCGGTTGAGTCCGGCGGGCGCCGTCTTCCCGGGGTTCTGCAAGACGCGAATAAAGGGATACCGTCGAGCGTAACTTTCGGCAATAACCACCGAAGCATCACGGCTCTCGCCGTCGACAACGAAAACCTCCAGCTTATCTTTCGGATAATCGTTGGCGATAATGGAATCGAGGCAGGCCGCCAGAAATCGCTCTTCGTCTCGGCAGGGAACGATGATCGAAACCAATCCCCGGTTGCTCATATTTCCTCCTGAATTCCTTCGATTCATGGATTCCCGAAAACAGCTTTCGCGGACTCCTGGCGAGCAGTGTCTTCGAGATCTGCGCTTTAAAGAAAGCTCTGATTAATAAAACAGGCGGCCTCGATACTTCATCCTAAAAACCGCAGTTGACTACCGAAATGACCGCAATGCCCCATCAGCCGCCGCATTCCCTCACCCCGACCCCTCTCCCGGAGGGAGAGGGGCTGAACTCCCTTCTCCCGAACTTCAAAACGCCCTCTCCCTTTGGGAGAGGGTCGGGTGAGGGTCTTGGAGAAGGGCTGGGGATGAGGGCCTGGCGCTTTTCAGGGTGTATCCAACCGCCGGATTTAGGTTCATGGTTCCGCTTGTGCCGGGCGTAGCAGGCCGAACTGTTTCAAAACCGTCAAAATGCGGTTCCTTTCATTTTCGAGCGTATGCTTGAAGCCGGTTTGATAACCATTCTCCACCAAGCGTGTTCTTAAAGGTTCATCATCCAGTAGCCGGAAGACTGCGTTGCAGATCTGCGCCGGCTGAGCCGGTTCGACCAGTAAGCCGTTAACTTCATCCTTCAACAATTGAGGGACCCCTCCCACCTTGGTGGCTATGACGGGAACCCCGCAAGCCATCGCTTCGATCAACACCTGGGGCACACCTTCGGTCAGAGACGGAAGAATGAACGCCGAGGCCGAACGATAAAGCGCCAGAAGCTCGGCACCAAATGGGACGTATCCGTGAAACTGAATGTAGGCTTCCAGTCCCATTCGGCTGACTTGGCTGCGCAGCGCGTTTTCCATTCGTCCGGAACCCACCAGGTGCAATTCGAATTCGAGCCGTTTGTCCTCCACCAACAGCCGAACGGCTTCGATCAAATACTGTCCCCCTTTTTCCGGCTCGAGCCGGAGTACGCTCAAAAGAACGGGCTTTCGGGGCTTCGGATCGATCGTTCCCCTGAGAACCCGCGACAATTCGACGTCCCGTTCGGAAATCAGGGAGCAAATGCCTCGAAAAACCGGGGAGGTGTCGGCCTTTTTGTATTGCCGATACATTTCCTCCCCTATGGCAAAGGTGACATGACGCCGGGCCAGGGCTTGAAACCGGTTTTGAAGAAAACCCGCCGCCGCAAGGGCGGTCATTCCCATCAGACCGCGGCTTCGATAGCGTACATCCCGCACCAGATTACCGCGTACCATCATGAAAAAAGGTATTTGCTTGCGCTTGCACAGATAAACATAGAGCAAAGCCAGCGGGTTAGGCACGCAAAGCCACACCAGATCCCAGGTTTCGCTTTCCCTGGCGAGAATCCGAAATGTTTCGGGTATGACGGAGAGTCCCACTTTTCCCAAGGCATAAAGATTCTTATAGAAAGGTAAAGCGCACACCTCGGTTTTCCTGGGGTCCAGGACATACTTTTCCCGCCTTCGCTCTCCCGATAAACGGCCGCAGAATACGATTTTTTCGAAACAAGACTCGAACGCAGTCACAAACTTGACGAAGGCTGCATCGGTCGAGTAATGCTCACCATCAAACCAAAAGACCTGATCGACGAAAACGGCCAGTTTCACCGCAAACTTCCTTTGTTTCGCCCTGCCATGAGTTCTTCGTAAATCGCCGCGGTCCGTTCCGCCATGTGTCCCAGCGTATAGTGGTTTTCGATCGAACGGCGGCCTGCGTCTCCCAGCCGAGTTCGCCTTTCGGTGTCGGAAACCAGGGTTTCCACGGCGCGAACCAGTCCTTCCAGATCACCCGGCTCGACCAATAGCCCGTTGGCGCCGTCCTGAACCAATTCGGCGACTCCGCCCACCGCCGTGGCGATGACCGGAACGCGGCCGCACATCGCTTCCATGAGCACATTCGGAAACCCTTCCCAACTCGAAGTCAGGATGAACAAATCAAAGGCCTTGAGTACCTCAGCAATATCGTTCCGTGCGCCAGTGAGCGTAAATCTGTTCCTCAAACCCCGTTCCTCGATCATTCTTTCCGTTTGGGGACGCAATTCACCGTTGCCAACGACGATAAAATGCAGGTGCGAATTCCTTTTTAATAGGGTTTCCGCCATGGAGACGAATAGCGGATAATTCTTTTGTCGCGTTATTCGCCCGATAGTTCCGATTACGAAATTTTCCTGTGGAATGCCTAGTCGCTGTCTAATCGTTTTCTTTGAGATAGAGACATCGTATTTGTCAGGCTCTATACCATTATGAATAACCCGGATCTTCGCGGGAGAGATTCCGTAACGCAATAACGATGCTTTAGCCGCATGGGTATTGCAAATCACGATATCGGTCCATCTTGACAATATGGCGTCCAGTATTCTCGACAAGACATAGTAGCGGGCTTCCTTGACATTGCGTATCGACGCGATCAGCGGTTTTTGCGGCCGGGCACAAAGGTAGGCGGCTCTACCCCAGAAGTTGGCCGATATCAGCCAAGTCTGTACGATTTCGGGCGATGCCTCTCGAATAATATCCCGGATTTTGAGCAAAAACCTTAAGCGTCCGCCAATTCCGTTCTGTCTGGGGATGACGAAAACTGTCGCGCCGATTTCTCTGAGCGCATCGACATATTGGGCATGGTCGGGATCATAAGATATGATAATGAATCCATACCGGTCGGAAAGCTTACGCACCAGCAGAAAAAGCTGCCGCTCGGCGCCACCCAATCCGAGCTGACCGATAACGTGCAATATCGTTGCCTTCCCGGGCTCCATACCTTAACTCCACGAGCAACATTAATTCCCGCCGCTCTTCTCAGGCAGCGTCCACGCGAACCGGTGCTAGATCGTTTTTATCTCGCTCATACGGCATAACGGGCCTGTGAAAGTCGTTGGCGCCGTCGGCCAGGGTAATTCGCCTCAAGCATTCGTGGCCGGCAATCCTTGCCGACGAACCCGGGCTGCCCAAACCCGCTCGATACTAGCCAGTGCCCGTGATGTGCGGTCGACTATTCCCTAATAGAGCCCGCCGTCAACACTTTAGTCATATACAGAACGCAAAATGGCGCAAGCATCATTTTGTTGGATACGTTGGACATCAAGAACAAGAACAGGGTAAATGCGAACAGCTCGTTCGACTGATCATGCCTGCGGCTTTCAGCGGCCCAAAAAGTAAGCGAGATCGCGCGGACCAAGGTAATAAGCCAAAGAATAGCCAAAAACAGGGTAGGCCAGATCCCATAATGCAGCGCTACGGCAACGAAAACATTATGCGGCGCCGCGGATGGCTTCGAGGCCTCGCGAGGCGAAATCTCGTCTTCACCGGTACCATACCATGGGGATGCGATAACGGCCCGGATTCCTTCTTGCAGATAATAAGTTCGCCCGGAAAAGGAATAATTGCCCTTGTCTTCCTCGTATTCCATGCGATGCCGATAAGCTTGCATACCTTCTGACAAAAAATGCTTGAATGCCAGTCCGCTCACCGCCAATAAAATAAGCACGAATAAAATGGAATAAAATCGCCCTCTCTCGCGAATCGACAGAAACAAATACGTCGCAACCGAGAAAGCCAGAAAGATCAGGGCGCTGCGCGATACGGTTCTGAACAGTACGATCAGTGCTATCAGAGCGAAAGATGAATAAAGTACGCGCTTCAATCCGGAGCTTCTGATGGAGGCGATCAGGCTCATGAATACGCCGAATGCACACCAATAGCCCAGGTCGTTCGGATTCGATATCGACATCTTTTCAGACAAACCCAGGCGATTTTCGTCTACGGGGCTAGCTTGCAGGAAAAAGAAATGACACAGTAAATATATCGCCAAGACATTCTTCGCTCGATCGAAGAACCCGGGGTCCTCGTGTAAAACCAGGCAAACGGCAAACATCAGGGTCCAAAAAAGATAGGATTTGATCGTTTCCATATCTCCTCGGTAGCCCAGAAAATCGATGATGGCCATTATTGAAAGCGTTAAAGCCGGCAAAAGCAGCCATTTCAGTCTCGAGGGGGATTTCAGGGACGCAATCAAGGCCGTTGCCGAAAGCAGGGCCGGTGCCATATTGGGAATATAGAGGATGGCGTAAGCGAAGGCGCTTATGAACAAATAGGCATAAAACATCGCTTCCGGAAACCACTGATCGGCAAACGATACGGCGGTTTCCGCATGAGGGTGCGGGGATGCCTCGTCCTTAATTCTGGAAATCATGATGGCAATGCCTTCCGTTTGCTCCGAAACAAGCTTCCAAATAAGCGTGAGAAATATCCGTCCAGTCGTAGAGATGGGAACGCTCCCGGGAGCCCCGTGCCAATCTTTGGCGGAGTTCCCGATCGGCTAATAGCAGTGCCAGTTGTCCTGCCATGCCGTCGATATCGTCGACCGCACAGAAAAGGCCATTGACACCGTGTTCCAATACTTCCTTATTGCCCGGACAATTCGTCATAACCAGGGGCAATCCGGCCATAATGGCTTCTACGCCTACGCAGGGGAAACCTTCGATTCGTGACGGCGACAGGTATAAAATCGCACCGCGATAAGCTGACCACAGATGAGGCCCCGCCAGCATTTCACAGGTCCGAACGCGCTCTGCGACACCGAGCCGCTCGGCTTGTTCGGCCAAGATCCCGGTATCCTTGCCGATAAAGAGATAATAGGTTTCGGGGAATCGATCAGCGATTTTGGCAAAGGCGGCAAGACCGATCTCGAATCCCTTGGCGAAATAATTTCGCCCGACCGAAAGAATATAGTGGCATCCGGCCGGAATATGCATGGCAGCCCTGATATTCATATCCCGGCCGAAATCCCGCAATCGGCTATCCGCGCCAACAGGAATACGGGTAATGGCGCCGGAGGGTACGCCGAGGGATTCGACAATTCGTCTTATGTTTTCGGAGATCACGATAACCTTTGTCGCTTTCCCCAGGGCGCCGGCAATTTCTTCGTCGATATTGAATTTCAAGCGATAGCCGTAGCCATAATCCTTCAAGGTTTGAACGTCGGCCGCGTGGCAGGTGATTGTCCAGGGTATATCCGGCGATACGCCGGCAAGCCAGATTCCGCAAGGGTAGGCGAAATGTGCGCTTATCATGTCCGGATTGAAATCTTGAATGACCCGGTCGATTTGATTGGACATCCATCGGTTCCAGGGGAAATGATGCCAGCCGAATCGGTCTCCGCCGCGCAGGACCCGAATTTTTCTGACCTCGTAGTCGGCTTCGGGGTGCGATGCGCAATTAGATATCATATTGGCCACACACACCTGATGACCCATTTTGGCCCAATTGAGGCTCAGGTTATGGACTGCCATCTCCAGGCCGCCGATTTTCGGAAGAAAGGATGGGGTTATGACAAGAATCTTCACGGACGTTCCCCGGAGAGGTCACACTTCATAAGTTTTGCGAGTGATCTTGTTCATGGGTATCCATTGTGATACCGATCTCAACTGAGCCAATATCTTCACCCCAACTCCCGTCCACAAAGCCGACGATTGCAAAACCTCCCAAAGTCCTATGGTTTTTGTGAAATATTTCAACATTCCGTCGCCACGATATACCGATACGCGGTTGATTGTATATTCGCCATGCTCCGGGGAAATGTCGCCGTTCGGTCTTCGCAGGGACGTAAAGCTGATAACCGCACATTCATAGCCGCAAGCCTCGGTTAGCAGAGCCAGTTGCAAATTGGCGTAACCGGCAGGATAACAAAAACTCGTGACCCGAATTTCCAGGGTATTTTCCAGAATACGCTTGGATTCCGAAATTTCCTTCTCCGCCTGGCTCAACGGGATCTCAGTAAGAAAAGGATGGCTTTGCGTATGGGATCCTATTTCCCAGCCGTCGCGTACGAGCTGAGAAAGCTCGTCCCAGGACATGGACGTATCTTCCCTGCTGAGGTTTATTTTTCCTTGACGCTGGAATTCCAGATCCCAGGGGAAAAAGCTATCCTGTCCGACAAAATTCGTTATGACAAAAACGGTAGCCGGTGCATGAAAATCTCGTAATACCGGAAAAGCGTGATTAAAAATATCACGCGAGCCGTCATCGAAGGTGATTGCCGCATATTTGCCTGGAGCCTTGCTTTTTTTGAGGACGGCCAGATCAGATAGGGTTACGAAGCGATATCCTGTTTTTCTGAGAAAAGATATTTGCCGCCGAAACCTTTCCCGGTCTATGGCCAGCTCCAAGTCTTCGGAAAGCATGCGCTCCGCGGAGACGACCTTGTGGTAGCCGAGGGTTAAATAGCCATGATCCGATAGAAATGTCTTCACATCCGTGCTCCGTTGCGCGGTTCCATGGCGCGCTCAAGCCATTTGCCCGCATTGACAAGCAATCGGGATTTCGCGGTCAACAACAACTTGCAGTTGTAATTGGTGACAACCGTTCCGCCGAACTCCGCCTTAAAGCGATTGATGCCGAGCTTTTCGGTGTCGGTTGTACCCTGGTACCAGCCACCGAAGTCATAGACTCTGATTCCTGCTTGCTTGAACCTGAGCATGTCCTGCCAATGATGGTAACGATTAGCGCGTCCGATCAGGTTTCGTAAAGCACTATTCTCGACTTCCCGAAACAGGGATGCCGAATAGAGGAGGCGAGCGCGGTGCCGGTTTCGATAATGGACATGCCAGACGAGATCCCTGCCTTCCTTATCCGTCACGCAGGAAATGTCGAGCACCCCGGCCGCTTCCAGCGCGTTTAGATAAACACGATTGAGCTGACCCAGACCTTTTTGAGAGGCGAATCTGTCATAGAACTCTGAGAATGCCGCCATAACTTCAGGGGGGCTGGAATTCCAACCCCTATATTTCACTCCGTCCTTTTCCGCTCCGCGTCGAATTTTGTACCGCGTATTCTCGGACAAAGTCGCCAGGAGCTCAGTGGCGCTCGGAGACAAATCGATCAGCAAGGTATGAAAAGGACGGCAATCCGCGCCATTGACCGGGTTGTCGCACTGAATATAAGTGAGAATATCGACTTCCTTGTGGACAGGTTTGTCGTCAAACCATACTTCGCCGCTTTTAAGCCATCGTCCCTGGTATGTGATCATGTCGGTTATGCATCAGCTGTCACGAATGTAAGAGGTACCTGTATCTTCCTTGAGAGGCATAAAGCTGCATTAGGCATTACCCGGCAAGTATTTTTTACTTAAAGCAAGGTTAACGGCAGTCGCAATGGATTTCGCGATGATCATGCTGAGCACGGCTCCAATTATTCCGAGGGTAGGGATTAGGCACAGATATAAGCTTATGATGAGCACCACGAGGATAATCGAGGCCAATGCGTTGATTTTAACGCCCTGTATCCCGGCGGAATTTAAAAGCCATGAGTATACGCTGCCTATGGATGAGCAAATGCTGGCGATCGCAAAGAGCGCCATCCAGAGCGGATTAATGGGATAATCGTCACCGTAGAGGAGGAGAATGACATACTCGCAAAAAAATACAAATAGGAATCCTCCGCCGAATACAAATGGCATGACTCTGTTTAGCTTCTTAAAAACCTTTTGCTTGTCCCGCTGCCTGGATGCCATTGGAAAAAAGACAGTGTTGAAAATTCGGAAAAGATATTCGGCCACGGTCGTGGATGCCATCAGATAGGCGAAATATACGCCCACGGAGGAGACACTTAGATATTTGTTTATCAGGAGCCTGTCCACGTTAGCCTGAGCCATGAACGACACGGCACCGATTGCGGTAAATGCGCTATATTTGAGCAAAGTGCCTGCCCATTCCTTATGGTAATCGTGCGACAAATAGCGCCCGATCAAAACAATAATGGTCGCCGATGTGATTCCGTATGCCAGAAAATAGGGATATAGCGAGAGCTCGTAGGAAAGCACGTCAAGTAGCAGGAAGGTGATGAAACCAATGAAAAGCATGCCCGCGAATAAGGGCTGAATCAGTGAAAAGGTACGCATTCTATCCAGTGCTCTTAAGGTATTCATCGACAAGTTCAAAAGCGCGAATAAAAAGCCAAATAGAATGGCTAGAAGAAGTTCTTCCCGCGCGATCGAGAATGCGTTTATCAACTGCGCCTGAAATGCGAAGGAGACGGCGAGGGCAAGGCAAATCAATAGGCTGATCAGGACGTATGTCGTAGAAATGATACTCGCCTGCCCATCATACTCGCCGACTTCGGAAGAATACTTGACCATTGCGGTATCGAGACCTAATGTCATGAAGGTAGCGAAGACCATTCCGACCGACTGTACCAATGCAAACCGGCCATATTCGTCGGATCCCAGAATCCTTCCGGCGAGGATGGTTACCGGAAAGGTGAACAGCGTCGAAAAAGCGGTACCCAAGCCGACGTGTGAAACCTTTCTGACAAAGACCATGGCTTCCTCGCCTATGCCTTCGTCGAAAAGCTTTTTATGAGAGAGGTCGATGATTCTGATTACGAAGTTTTTCTCACCGTTCATGACTTGCCTGTAATGCCGGTGGATGGCCGGGGGGCCGGTTAACGATCCGGGAAAACGGTTTCAGTTCCATCAGCAAGACGAGATTGGCGCCGGTTTTTTCGCACCAGGCGTCGAGCCTAAACCGCTTGGGCGGTGGCGGCTGAAAAGTGACCCAAATTTCGTCGATGTTGTGAACGGCATGTATTGTCGCGATGTCGCTTTCGCGCCCGAGGATCGGATAGCCTCCGACGACTTTTCCGCGGAGGTACGGGTTATCGTCCAGAAAGCCGACCAGTTTCAGAGGGGTTGTCTTGCCGGTCATCCAGCGCGCGAGTGCCATGCCGCCGTCGCCCGCGCCGTAAATGACCACCCGGCTCGAATGCTGCGATCGCTTTGAATGCGCCCTCTCTTCCCGGATGCGGAACCCGATGCGAGGCAAGGGGAGGAGGGACATAAGCAGCATCCATCCGATCGGAATCAGGAACAGCGAGACGTTTCGACTTGCGAATCCGATCAAAAAGGTGAAGGCGAGTAGCCATGCCATCGAGACGATTCGAGTTAAGCGCATGGCATCGACCAAGCAAAAATATTGCCTGGGATGGCTATAACATCCGCCCACGTACTGAATGGCGATCAATATGGGTGGAAACAGCCAAAGACCGGATACGAATGCGAACAGGTCTTCTCCGCTCGGAAAACCGGAAAAGCGTACGAGGTTCGCAAGCGTCCACGCGCACTCGATCAATATGGCATCCAGGGCGATGAGTGTCGCCGACTCGGCGATGAGACGGCGCCAATGGATGGCACCCGTCAGGCTCGACCAGATTCCCCGGCATATCCACATGAGATCCGTTGAACAGCTTGCCCGGGAAAAATAGGCGAGATCATTGTCCGCCTTTTTCCTGAACAGTTCCCGGCGATAAAAGATCTCCGGATCTTCGTCCGCCGGATAGAGTTCGGATTCGTTGCGGTAAGCGACCTGGTTCGGGCCGAAAAGCCCGGGCAGATAGTCGAGGATGGCGGCGTAGCGGCCGGTGAAGAGGTCGGCGAAGTGCCGGAGTTCCGGGCGGGGGCCGACGAACGACATATCGCCTTTCAAGATATTCCACAGTTGCGGCAATTCATCGAGCTTGGTTCGTTCCAGGAAAGCGCCGATGCGGGTCATTCGCGCATCGCCGGCTACCGTTACCTTGGGGCCGGCATCCCGGCAGTGGATAGGAAACTTCCGGAACTTGTACAGCCTGAAAGTCTTGCCGCGCAATCCTATCCGTTCCTGGGCAAAAATGACCGGACCGGGCGAATCGAGCCAAACCGATAGGGCAATGAGCCCCATCACCGGGGCGGCAATCGATAAGCCGATTAAGGCCAATGTCAGGTCCATGATCCGTTTGCAGGCGGTGTTCATCGGGTTTTCTATCTACAATGCATCTCGCAAGGCGCTTACCACCTTTTCGACATCGCTCGTGGAAAGGCCCGGATGGATGGGTAAACTGAGTTCGCGTGAGCTGAACGCTTCGGTATGCGGGAGAGCGTAGTCCGGGAATTGATTGCGGTAATACGAAAACAGATGTACCGGCGGATAGTGAATGCTGGTCTGGATCCCGGCTGAACGCAGATGCGCCATAACCCTCTCCCTGTCGGTATAGGCGGGCAGCAGAATCGGCATGAGATGGGCGGCCGTGTCCCATTCATGGGTAAACGGAATCGAGATTTCGGGGAGATGCTCGCGAATATGCGCCCGATAGAGGCTGGCGAGTTCCCGTCTCTGCCCGTTCCATTGGAGTAAACGCGAAATTTGCATTAAACCCATGGCCGCGCGTAATTCGTCCAAGCGATAGTTATAACCAAGCGCGGTGACGTCATAGGTGTACGCATGCCCCCGAGTCCGATCCAGAGTATTCGTCGTCATGCCGTGGCTGCGCAGTAGCCGGATTCGTTCGAGCACCGACCGATCGCGGGCAAGCACCATTCCGCCTTCCGCCGTCGTCATATTCTTGTTGGAGAAGAAGCTGAACGCCGCGGCATCGCTGAGGCGCCCGACCTCACCGACCGCGGGCGCATGCGCCGCGTCCTCGATCAGGAGGAGTCCTCGACTGTCGGCGAACTCGCGCCATGCGGGTAGATCCGCCACGTATCCTCCGTAGTGCATGACGATGACCGCGCGGGTTCTCGCTGTGCATCTGGCCGCGGCATCGGATAGGGCGATATGGGGCAGATCGTCCCGCTCGATATCGACGAATACCGGTTTTGCACCGACATACCGCACGGCACCGGCGGTCGCCACAAAGGTAAGCGACGGCACCAGGACTTCGTCTCCCGGGCCTATACCCGAGCCGAGCAGACAGAGGTGCAGTCCCGCGGTGCAGGAATTTACCGCTACCGCCTTTTCGGCCTGGTGCAGCTCGGCAAACGTATGTTCAAATGCCGAGACATGTTCGCCCATGGTGAGCCAGCCGCTATCCACGACGGCACAGAGTGCCTGCTTCTCTTCTTTCCCCAAGGTGGGGGCGCCCAGGGATATCGATTTTCCGACATTCATGAATCTCATCCTTATGCGCCCAATACGACCGACTTGTAATCGCGTAAAAAGGACGCCTGAGCATGGGAAAAATCCTCTTCCCGACCGATATCCAGCCAAAGGCCTTCATGCCGAAAAAGATATACCGGCAATTTGGCATCCAGCATGACGTGCATCAGATTGTCGAAACCGAATGGAACACCTTTGGGAATGAATTTGAGAATCGAGGGCTCCATGCAATAAATGCCCATGCTGACCTCGAAATCAAGTTTCGGTTTCTCCTTGAATGCGCACAGTTTTCCGCCGTCGCTTTCCAATACCCCCAAATCGACCTTGACCGGCTTTTGTGTTGTGGCCACCGTAACCAATCCGTCATGCCGGTTATGAAAATCGATAAATGAACCCAAATCGAGATCGGTGATCAAATCGCTGTTTATTACAATGAATGTATCATCCAGCTGATCTTCCACCATCAACAAGGCGCCGATAGTACCCAGGGGTTCGGGCTCGGTGCTATACCTGATATCGATATCCCACTGGCTGCCGTCCTTGCATACGGCGGAAATCATATACCCGAGATATCCCGTAGTGATGATCGCTTCCTTGATATTCCATCGACGTAGCCATTTCAGTAACATGGCTATGACCGGCTGATCGCCGACCGGCATCAAGGGCTTCGGTAATATGAAGGTATAAGGACGCAACCGAGTTCCCTTGCCGCCAGCCATGATGACAGCTTTAATCTCTTTTGCCTTTCTCATGCCTAAATCTCCGTCTATCTTGCCGTGACGCCCTGCCCGTCGAACACGTGTGAACGATACCAATCAAAGGTTCGCCGGACGCCGTCTTCCAGACCGATCCGAGGAACATATCCGGTCAGCTCGGTCGTCTTACTCATATCGGGACAGCGTCGCGCGGGAGATCCGGACGCCGAGGGCAGGGGAATTATTCTCAGATTCCTTGCCACGATCCTCAGAATGGTCTCCGCGAGCTGTCCAATGGCTAGTTCCGGATACTGGTTTCCGATGTTCAAGGTTTCCCCGGCGCATGCTTCCCTTTCCGCAGCTCTCTTGATCATTTCGACGGCATCGGCGATGTAGCAAAACGTCCGGCGATGCCCGGCCGACACCACCTCCAGATTTTCCGAGCCGGAGTACGCTTTATGAAGCAGTTCCGGGATGACATGGGATAGACCCATGCGAGGCCCATATAGATTGTGGGGTCTGATAATGGTAAAAGGTATGTCCGAAAACCGGCAAAGGGCTTCACCGTAGATTTTCGACAGCATATAGGATGTGCGCGGGTGGTTAATATCGGTCACCGCAAGAGGGGTTTTCTCCGTGGTTGGGATGGGAAGCGAAAAGTATTGAAGCGTACCTGCATATACCTCGCTCGTGGACGCGAAGACAAGTCGTTCGAGACGGCTCTGGCGCTTGGCGAACGATAGTATATTCAGAAGCATCATTGTGTTGTCATTCATTACATCATAGGGTTTATCCAATACGTGTGATACGCCGACGATTGCCGCGAGGTGATAGATGCAGTGATAGTCGCTATCCAGCTCGTCCAGACTGCCATTCTGCAGTAAATCCGTATTGATCAGTTTGACCAGGGGATTGGCCGTCAGGGATTTCAGGTCGGTATCGACGACGCCACGCGAGAAGTTATCCAGAAGATCCACCCGATTATTCTCGGCCAAAAGAGCGTTCGCCAAATGGTAGCCGATAAAACCGGCTCCGCCGGTAATGAGAATTTTGCTCATAGTGTCCGTCCACGCCCGGTACTGACCAGCGTGCATCCGGCTGCCAAGGCACTTGCGCGCTGGTCGTTATTGAGGACGTCGTTTGCGTCCAGGATCACCGGCTGCGAACCGTTGAGCCAGGTTTTTACATCCAAGGTTCGGTAATCACGGTGGGGTACGGCAAAAACCACGGCATCGATATGCTCGGGTGTCGGTATTTCGGAAGGAAGCTGTTCACGCAATTCCGGCCAATAGTCCACATAGGGATCGTGACACATGACTTTGGCTCCGCGTGCACGAGCGTGTTCGACAAATATCTGAGAAGGCGAATATCTCGTATCGCCCACTTCTTGGCGATAACTGACGCCGAGAAGCAAGATAGACTTCCCGGATAAACGACCGCCCAGTATTTGCTGAACTTTATTCAGGCTGGCAAGGGGCATGGTGCGGTTGACTGTTACCGCCAACTCGCAGAACGGAAATGTCAGGTTTGGCATGTCGAACAGATGCCTCGCGGCGAGTGGCGCCAGAAGCGGATCCTTGGTCAGGCAATATCCTCCGACTCCGAATCCCGGCTGCCTCATATTGGAGTGGGTCGGGCGCTTGCGGATCGCGGAGATCACCTCGAAGAGATCGATCCCGATACTTTCGGCGAATCGACTCCACTCGTCCATAAAGGCGATCGTCGCCGCGCGGTAGCTGTTTTCTAAAACCTTCCCGACCTCGGAGCTGGTGATCGGCGAAAGTCTCGTCAGCTTATAGTCCCGCGTGTTTATGAGTTTTGAGAGAAATTTCTCACAGGCGTCGGCCGCCTCGGGCGTATACCCCGCATATACCCGCCAGAAGTTGACGATGGAATCCAGATAATCGGATCCGGGCATAATCCTTTCATAGGAGTGAGCCAGCAAGAAAGCGTTTTCCGGCAAGCCCCTTTCTCGCAGGGCCTCCGCTAGTTGCGGAGCGATGATTTTTTCGCACGTCCCCGGCGGAACGGTCGTTTCGACCATAACGAGACATCCGCGGCGCATATAACCGCCGACGGACTTGATTGCCGAGCGAAAGTTATCCAGTTTCAACACCGGCTCACCTTCCCGGTAAGTCACGTCGAGGTGGACATCGATGACGATGGTCTCAGCCAGGGCATAGGCTGCCGGATCGGCCGTAGCGATCAAATTGCCCAAGGCGTGCGCTTGATCGAGTGCGGAGGAAAACTTCGGATCGGCGGCCTTTATAGGCAGCGTTCCGGAATTGATCGCGGCAATTTTCGCCAGGCCTTCCGGCGTAGGCAGGTCAACCCCGATGACGTCGAAATAGGGTTCGCCCCTGGCATCGCGGGCATTCGCCAAAGCGACAGCCATCGCCGCGCCGACGAATCCCAATCCCTGCACGCACACGATCGGACGGTTGGCGTGTGGAACCGTTCGGCCTGCGCTTGCCGCGATGTCCCGGAAAAGATTGAACCCACTGATCATCCCTACGGCCTTCCTTTGCTTTAGGTCTGATTGGATAGATGGTGAACGTTTGTGCCGGCGTGGCCAGCATTCGATGCTCGCTAACGGTATTCTGCCTTTAGGTCCTCAGGATTCGGAGGATGCCACCAATACGTCCCCTTGACCGTCCGTTGCGTATACCTCCTCGGTATGAGTCGAAAAACCATACCGAGATAAGTATTGGCCGGCCGATATATAAGAGCTACTACAGATCTAATAAGGTGTAAGCGAAAAACCTATCCGAGAGAGCGGATTTTCAAAATCAAGACGGCAGGGTAACTTTATAAGTCTCGCTCCATGAGTCTGTGAGTAATAACGTTCCGTCTTGACTAAATCCGTTAGCCACAAAACTCGGCTACTCGGCACGATCCGGAATGACCGGTCAAGCGCCTTTTGTCATGCTCGCGGTTCACCGTGTTGCCATTGTGCCCGCTGATTTCGAGCCTGGCCTATTTAAGCGTGAACGTTCGATTGTAGAAAATAGGTACGAATACGTGTCTCGATTGTGAATCAGAATTTGTCCTGCGAGCATTCTTATTTCGGAGAAGTAACGTCCGGAATTGTCCGCGGAGTCGAATTCCGGTTTCCGTATCGACGGAGCCGATGCCGATTTAGGGTAAGCCTGCGTGCGACTTTTACCGAAAAGCTGCCGAACTTGTGTTACTTATGCTTCGCTAGCCGCTCGGTTTTCGGTTGGTCCAGCCTTCAAAATTGAAGTCCGCCGTGGACGAGCAGGATTTCATAGAAATAGAGCTCGGCGTCTAGGCATCGTTTTATATTCGGTGCCTGGCGGAAACCGAGTTGTTCGCTATGGAACAGGAAATAGCCGAAGGGGAGGCCTTTCTCACGGAGCGCTTTGACCATCATTTCGGCTTGGTTCGGAGGAACCACCCTATCCTCGCTTCCCTGGAAGAAAATCACCGGCACCGATAATCGGTCGGTGAAATTGATGGGCGAACGGGCTTTGTATTTGTCCTTTTCCTCGGGGTATTTGCCGACCAGCCAATCGAGATAGCGGGATTCAAACTTATGGGTGTCGCGAGCCAGCGCTTCCAGATCGCCGACCCCGTAGTAGCTCGCGCCGATTTTGAAGAAATCGCCGAATGTCAGCGCACACAGCGTCGTATAGCCCCCTGCGCTTCCCCCGGTTATCGCGGTACGCGCGACGTCGGCACGTCCGGTTCTACACAGAAAACGCGCTGCATTCGTGCAATCCTCGACGTCCACCTGCCCCCAGCTTTGATAGAGGCGATTGCGGTATTCCCGGCCATAACCGGTGCTGCCCCCGTAGTCGACATCGATCACCGCGTATCCCCGGCTCGTCCAGTATTGTATTCCCAGGTTCAGGGTGCTCGATGCGGCGGCGGTGGGGCCTCCATGGCTTTTCACGATGAGTGGCGGCAATTCGTTCGCGTCGGCGGTGAACTCGGGATTATGCGGCGCATAATAAAACCCGTAGGCGCTTCTATCGCCGCTGGGAAATTCGATTTGCGCGGGGAGCGAAATGCAGGCACGGATCGCGGGATCTTCCGCGACGTCGGTAGACCGTCGGAGTACCTCGACGGTATGCGAGTCCATGCCGATCCTGACGACCGACAGCGGTCGGTCCGGGGCGCCGGCCCGGACCAGCACGCAGTCGGCATTCACCCGTACGCTCAGTATCTCGGTATAAGGCAAGTCAATGGGTTCGACGTGTCCGGTGTCCGCGTCAAGGATCGCGAGACGGGTGCGCCCGCCTTCGATGTAGCTGACGACCAGCCGCGAGTCGGAAGCGAATCCGTACGTCGTCATGCCGAGGAACCATTGCGCTCGCGCGAACTCGGCCTGTTTCGGCATGACCGCTTCGACAGAGCCGGCGTTGAGCCGATACAGGTTCCACCAGCCGCTGCGGTCCGAGATGAAATACAAGGTTCCGCTCGGCGACCATTCCGGCTGGAAAATCGATTCGCTCGCAGAGCCGGCGATCCTGGCCGGCGAGTCTATATCGCCCGAATCCGTCAGATTGGCCATCCATAACTCGGTGCCGGTCCACGGCATGCTCGGATGGTTCCAGGTCAGCCACGCGAGCCGTTTGCCGTCCGGGCTAATCCTCGGGTTGGAATAAAAATCCTTGCCGGAGACGAGTATCCGATCCGCCGCCGAGCCGTCGATAGCGACGGCAACGATCGTGTTGATCACGGTCCCGTCGGCAGCGCCGTGATCTTCGCGCACCGCGATCATTCGGCCTCGGCGCTCATCGATCACGCCGTCGGCATACCGGCATCGGGGTGCCTGCCCGATGGGGCGAGGAGGCTCGCCCGGATCTTGCCGGTACAATTTCTGATCCTTGTCGTTGCTGAAATACACCACGCCGTCTTTGACGGTGACGGCTCCGCCGCCGTACTCGTGAACCCGGCTTCGAGTGCTGTATTGTGCAGGTGTGACGTCGATCGTGGTTCCGTCGGATAGACGTTTCACCAGAACGCAGCGTCCCGCTTCTTGCGGACGGCCTTCGATCCAGTAGACCTCGTCGCGATCCGGGAAAACGTCGATGAGACTAATGGCCTCGGCGACAATGAGATCCGATGTGATCGGAGATTTCCAAGATCCATAAGGGGAGATTGTCATGGTGTTTCGACTCCTGTTGAAAGATCCGCTGCTGCCTTTCCCATCTTCGATGAATTCATCGTAAAAAGGTTGTAGGCGCAGGCGAGAATTTGCATCAGCCAAGGATTCCGGATTTTAGCCAGTTATTAACCCGGCCTATAAACATAGGCCGGGTTAATCCGGGGCAGGGATGCCCCGGCGCGGCGACAAGCCGCGTGAGCTCAGGCCGGGCGTGTACCGCGGCCTGGGCGGCGGCCCGTAAATACCAGGAGGGTATTTACGGGCCTGATTAATAGGGGCGAAGCAGGGCAGGGGACTCGGAGCAGGCGCACTGAGTCGCGGATGAGCTTGCGGCCGGCCGAGCCGAGTACGTCGTGGTCCGTAAGGGTAAGCCCCGATGCATTTCATGTCGCATATCCATTACCCTGCGATCTGGTCTCGAATACGGCCGAGGGGCTAATCATGGCAATCTACATTGTCCTTAATCAATTCACCGACCAGGGTGTTCGCGCTCTCAAGGACACGACCAAGCGGGCGGATACCATACGCGAGATGGCCCGGAAGCTCGGCGTGACTACCAAGGCGTTCTACTGGACGCTCGGGGATTACGATGTGGTCGATATATTCGATGCGCCCGACGATGCATCCATTGCTGCGCTGGTGGCGAGCATCGGTGCCGCCGGCAACGTGCGAACCCAGACCTTGCGGGCTTTTTCCGAAGAGGAAATGAACGGGATCATCGCAAAGCTCGGATAGGCGGACGCGGGAGGCCGCCCCGCGGCGTGCACCCTCTTCAGAGGGAGAATGTGCGGGGCCAGCTTTAGAATTTTCAGGTCGAGCCCATGTCGGGTGTGGAAGCCCCTTGCCGAGCGCCGCGCAGCAGCCGGCAAACTGGGCCTGATTCCATTCGGCATTCGAGTGAACATTCATCGTAGGATGGGTAGAGCGAAGCGAAACCCATCGACGCCGCTTGGGCCAACCGCTTCGTCGGCAAGGATTGCCGACCGACGAATGAGTGAATCCATATTCCCCAGCCGAAAGCGCCGACGACTTCCGCTCACGCCACGATCTGCGCCAGGTACCGATCCGCTTCCTCCGGCACGGCGAACCAGGGGAACAGATCGAGCGGATCGTCGAAGCCGTTGGCGATGCGTTTCGCCAGCGCCGGATAGCTTTGCGCCGTATCCATGATCCTTAAGACGTGCGGAGGCGGCGGCTGCAGCAGCGCGTTGGTCCAGCCGACCACGAACTGCGCATAGTTCCAGTAACGGTCGAAGGACGCCTGCATGAATGCTTCGTCGAACGGCCGGTCGCCGTGGGCGACGATGGTATCCAGGTAGATCTTCGCGGCCTTGGACGCGTTATTCGAGCCCTGCCCGGTGATCGGATCGTTGAGGCAGATGGCGTCCGCCAATCCCAGCACGGCTCTTCCGGAAGGCAGCCGCCCGATCGGCTTGCGCACGGTCGGGGCGATGGCGCCGGTGAGAATGCCGTTGGCGTCGGTCAGTTCGATCCCGCGGCAGCGCTCCGCCTCCCAGGGCAGGAAAGTGTCGAGTATCCGTTTCGAGCGCTCGAGATGCTGCGTTGGGCCGGTGATGTCCTGCCAGCAGTCCATCGGTCCGCCGGGAATGCCTTCGAACACCATGATGTGGCAGGGGCCGCTGTGGGTCAGGGCCGGGAACACGAAATACTCGCCGACCGCCGGGATGAGGTTGAAGTAGGCCGCGGAATGGCCCGGCCGCGGCGCCATGCCGTGCACATAGGTCAAGGCAAGGATGCGCTGCGGCTTGTCGAACGGCGATTTTTCCGCATCGCGTTCGAACAGTTTCGCGATCTCGCTCTTGCCGGCGGCGACGATCGTCAGATCCGAGGCCGCGGCGTAGCGATCCAGGTCGGCGACGGTCGCTTCCCGGATGTCCAGCTTGCCGCCGCGGCGCTCGAACTCCTGCAACCATACGGGGTATTTCGTGCGCTGGTCGACGCTCTGTGCCGGGCGCTCGAGCAGGCCGTTCCATTCGACTGCCTTCTGTCCCGAGCCGTCGGGTGCCGGCACGGCGAAATTGATGGAATCGACCGTCGGGCATTCCAGTGCCCAGAAATCGAGCCCGATCTCGCGTTCGTTCTCCAGCGCCTGGCCGAACATACACTGGCTGGACATCACCTTGCCGGAACGGATCTCTTCCGCCGTACGGTTCTGCACCAGCTCCACTTCGTAGCCTTTCGAGAGGAGGCCGCATGCGAGCTGCAGGCCGGCCTGTCCTCCGCCGAGTATCGTGATCTTGCGACTATTCATTGTTATTCCTTATTGCTATCGCTGGCTGTACTCAGGATGCCGTGGTCATTCCGCCAGGAGCGGTATCGCGGGATCGACCCGCTCGGGGCCGATGGCCGTGTAACCGCCGTCGACCCTGAGTTCGGTGCCGGTGATGAAGCGCGCCGCGTCCGATAGCAGGAAGGCGACGGCTTCGGCGACTTCGGACGGATCGCCGGTGCGGCGCAGAAGATGGAAAGGCGCTGCGACGCGGTCGGCCTTGCTGCGGTCGTCGTGAGTCAATTGCTTCATGACATTGCTCCAGGTCCAGCCCGGCGATACCGCGTTGATCCTGATGCCGTCGGGCGCAAGGTCCAGCGCCTGGCTGCGCGTCAGTTGCAGGATCGCGGCCTTGGAAACCGGATAGACCCAGCGCCCCGTCTGGGCGACATGCGCCGAGATCGAGCCGAAATTGACGATCGCGCCCCGGTGCTTCTTCAGATGCGGCCGCGCAGCCTGCATCAACATGACGGAACCGACGATGTTGACGTCGAACGCGTTCAGCCAGTCGCTGCGCGTGGTTTCGGCGCCATTGTCGAGATAGGTGCAGGCGACGTTGACCAGGAAATCGAGCCGGCCGTGCCGCTCGACGGTTTGCGCGACCAGCGCGGCAATGTCGTCGTCGCTGGTGATATCGGTGCGGATAAAGCGCGCCTTTGCGCCGATGTCCTCCGCAACCCGCCGGCCGTCCGCTTCGTTGACGTCGGCGATGACCACGTTGGCGCCATAGCCCGCCAGCACCGCGGCGCAACTCTCGCCGATCAGCGTCGCGCCCCCGGAGATGATCGCGGTCTTTCCGTCCAGACCTTTCATTGGAATCCTCCCCCCTTCCGATAGAACTTATCCGCAAACAATATAAATCGCCGAGGGTGCTTTCGGAATTCAATTATCACGGCAGCCCGGTTTTGGAACGCCGCGCCGCCGCTATGGCCGCCGCCTGCATTTTCTCCACACCGCCTTGGCCAATCCGGCCAAGTGTTTCAGATCATGCCCTAAATCGGAGGGGCAAACTGTTCACGTCGAGCGCTCGAACAATACCCTGCGTCAGCGCTCGGCGCACTATTCCAGGAAAACCTCGGCCTTTAAAGAGCATAAAGCGCCTGATCCATTGGACGGTGGTGGGTTTAAGTAGTTTATATACTACAATGTACAATTATTTCTTAGCTTAAGCATTGACTGGACCAATGGCCTATCAAACGATTCCGTGCAAATACTGTAAAAGTTCCGATGTGGTGCGCTATGGTACACAGAGTGGTTACCCCCGCTTTCGTTGCAAGCACTGTGGGCGCACCTTCAAGACCGAATACATTTACCGGGCCTACGAGTCCGGTATCAAAGAACAGATTGTTGACATGGCGATGAATGGCAGTGGTATTCGAGATACCGCTCGTGTTCTCGGGATTGGGAAAAACACAGTCATGTCTACACTGAAAAAAAGTCCACCGAAGTGGTCACGGTGAATCCTTACATCGGCTCTCGGGAAATCGCCGTGGAAATCAGGCATCTCTTTGATTCGCCGATGGATGTTCAGGCGGACGAACAGTGGAGCTATGGGGCTCGCAAGAAGAACCAACGTTGGCTCTGGTACGCCATCGACGCCGCCACCGGATGCATTTTGTCATTTGTGTTTGGGCGGCGCAAAGAGGACGTTTGCGAACAATTGATCGCCAATCTGCGCGTTTTCAATATTCGAACCTATTACACCGATGATTGGCCAAGCTATGCGGCGTTCATTCCGGCAAACCAGCACGTCATTGGTAAGAAATATACGCAAAAGATCGAAAACAAAAACCTTTTGTTACGCACTCGCATCAAGCGCTTAACTCGCAAAACGATCTGCTTTTCAAAATCTGAGTTGCTTCACGATGGGGTGATCGGCCTCTTCATTAATCGCCACTGCTTTCAACTAAATTGACCCACCACCCATTGGACATATTGTGTTTCCCTACTAATATCGTGATGTTTGGCTCTGATGCGGGCGCGCACCTGATTCAGCAGTTTCGGGCTACCGGCTGCGGGCGGTGTGTTTGCTTCGGTCATGAGTCCCGTCTACATGAAGCTAGTAGAGTTGTTTCAGATGCTAAACAATTGTAAATCAACAGATTTTATAGTTCCAAAGCCCGGCGGAAAGTGAGAAAAAATAATCCACGAAGTGACCCAGATGATTTCTAATCCGATGCATCAAGCAGTGGAAGAACTTCATGCCGCCGATGGCATGCTCAACGATGACCCGCGTGGCGGCTTGTTTTCTGTTCTGTTTCTTCTGCTCAGGCGTCAATGTCGGATTAGGGTTTTTCTTGGATTTTCTGGGTTTCTTGTGGGGTAGATATATTTGGGTACTTTGATAATCTTTGTCCGCGCCCAGAAATCCTAAGTCAAGCCATAAATTGACCTTCTCGAACCACGCTGAACCCGGCGTGAAGACGTCTTTCATGAGTGTGTAGTCATGTACGCTGCCTGCCACAATGCAACACAAAAACAATATCCTTCGATTAAAGTCGGAGATTACGAGGGATTTGAGCGTATGTCTTTTTTTTTCCGCTGTAATGCTTTTCCTGTTCAGTTTCATCTTGGGGTCGAACGCAAGCGACCTCCACGCCATCGATCGCTATGTTCTTATATTGATCAATGAGTTGAGAGAATTCTGCTGGGGTTGTTAGCGTGCGCTCAGGCATGACGTTGAGGATTGTCAACGCTCGCCCTAAAACCGGCAGCAACCGGTCGATGTGGGCATGGGCATGTCCGCCACTGAAACCGAAATGAAAGCCCAGAACGTCAAAAGTGGGATAGGTTTTCAGATAGTACAAAACGAAAAACAGCTTTTTCTCATAAGAATCAAGATAACCTTTAGGGCCGCCCTGTTTAACGTGTTTTATCTCGCCCTTTTCGACACGCTCTCGATCGATGGCTTGAGCGGCCGACTCGAATACTTTGACGAGGGCTGTGAACTTCGCCTTGGGCATTCCAATCAACGATGCCACGATGCGGTCATCGGTTATTTGGCTAAATTTGTCGTAGATCATGGAAGGTTTTTATATTCGGATTTGTTTGAGAAACAAGTGGGCTATCAATACCATGCGTTAGCATCAGGTACAACTCTATTAAATACAAACATTTAGAAAGATACGTTTCGAATTATGCACCTCACTGGCCGGTGTTATACACATGGGGTAGGTGTCGAATACAAAGTTCGGCGGAAAAATGAGATACCACGACTGGCACCTTTCCGGGTACTCCGTCCTAGATGGCGGGGCTCGCATCGTTCTGCATTTGCTCTGGAACTACCCGCCGCAAGAGAAATTGGAAAACCATATACAGTTTGCTGGCGTCGCGGCCTATCGCTTCAATCACACGGATAGCGCAATAATCACGGAGATCGAGGAAGCACCTATTGAGGAATACTTCAGGGTTGAGAAGGAATTCATCACCTGGGCAGCCAAACAAACGGGGCTCCGTGATTGGCCCGGAGATATTGATACGTACCGGTGCCGCCTTGACACAGAGGGTTTCAAATACTGGAGCATCGGGTCGGCAATAGGATTTGAAGGCTTTGTGGTAGCAAAGGCAGCTTCGGAGCTTAAGGCTTCGGAGGTGTCGGCCAAATGAATCCGCCGAACAATCGGTTGCACTCCGACCCACAAAAGCGGCACCGTTTTGGTGGCATTTGTTGGCTTCATCTGGCCGCTTTTGCGGGCGGGTGAACCGAAACGTTAGGCAAAGGGAACAAATGAGCGATTGGGACTTTCTGCACGATATGCACAATGACGGCTACAGCCCAGAGCAAATAGCAGATGCCGCTGCTTGTGGGTATAACCCTTGGGAATGGCAACCACTAAACGAAATTGAGTTGCCTGCGCCGCACCCGCAAGACCCTGAACGAGTTGAAATATTCGAAAACCTAGTCGATTGCGCAAAGTCTTACCACACTCTTACAGGGCGCTACTTGCAAATATGGGGCGAACTTGGCGAGTTATATGCCGAAGTCAAATATGGTATCAAGCGGCACAAACCACACACCAAGGGTTCAGATGGCAAACTTGGAAACGACTTTGTTGAAATAAAGACGATCTCTCCAGAAAAGGACGGGGGTAAAGTTCAAGTCAAGCGAGCTGGGAATTTCAATCGGCTATTGGTAATCAAGGTCAGTGAAAAGTTTGAGTTCGAGGGGCGCTTCATTGAACGTAAGCGGTTATCAAAAGGAGAAGGAACATACGCGAGAGTGTCTTGGTCGGCTCTACCCCCCACCAACGAGGAGCCTCAATCATGAACCGCACGCCTAACAATCGCTTCGAGAGGGACGCTCCTCCGAAAAGCCGGCTCCGCGCCCCTCAAGCTAAACGTTATCGCGCCGAGCAAAGCTCGGCGTATCTTGCGGGGTGGAAGTCCCCGTCGGGTAAGGGCTAGCCACCCGCCCGAATCGAGTCTTGGACTTGCGGCGGAGTGCGGAGGCACGAACAAGGCAGGATAAGCGTAGACAGAGAATCCTGTAGGCCGTAGGGGTGGTCGCGCCCCCTGAAGTGCGGGTACAGCTTCGAAAAGCTCAATCCGGATGCCGAGGGTCTTAACGTGCACCGAAGGCAACACAGAAGCACCCGTATATGGCGAGGGTGTGGAGATCCGGCGGAGTCCTCAGGCCGTGGCATGCAGGAAGAGATACGTCGTAGAACTCGGAAAGCCCCGGAGAGGCTCCTGGGGGTGGTCTGTCCGCTCGCAAGGCATGCGGCTGTTGAGGCACGAAGGGGAAACCCGGAAACAGGGTTAGACCGAAGCCTAAACGAGGGGAAGAAACGGGCCATGCCAGGTGGGTCGCTGCGAGGCGGCTAGGAGCCCCTGGGGTGTCTTATCAGGCAGAGTACTCTGAGCACGGGAAAGCCGTGTACATGGGAAAGGACCTGACGGAAGTACGTAGCCCGCAAAGGAAACTCATGCCGGACACAGTCGGACTGGAACAACACGAGCAAACCTCACTGCGGGGAATAGCACGGCGGGCGCAGCGCTGCAAAGACCACCGTTTTCGGGACCTCTACCGGTGCCTGGATGGCCCGTTACTCCACCGCTGCGGGCGCGACCTGAACAAGCGAGCGGCCAGTGGCGTGGACGATGTAACGGGACAGGCGTACGAGCAGGACCTCACCGCCAGCATCGAGTCACTGGCGGAGCGACTGAAGACAAAACGCTACCGGGCCAAACGGGTCCGACGCTGCTACATCCCCAAGGAAAACGGCGGCGAACGCCCGCTGGGGATCCCCGCTCTGGAAGACCAGTGGGTGCAGCTCGCCTGCGCCAAGCTGTTGGGCGCCATCTACGAGCAGGACTTCCTGCCCGTCAGTTCGGCCCTTCGAAGGGCGGTGATTAGAACAGAAACTTCACTTAAGAGGGTGTCCAAATTTCCGGGGCCGGCTCTCTCCTATCAATGGAAGCCATGGGGAAGAGCGGGTTACCGCGAACTGATAGGCATGAGCGCACCCATCCACATGACAAGCAAGCTGAACATCCCTAGAGAAGCGAGCGACGCGCTGGGCGTTGTTCAGGGTGCTCTCGGCCGCTCTGTCGTGGCGATCTATTTGTTTGGTTCGGCGGTTGTGGGCGGGCTTCGACCCAAAAGTGATGTCGATGTCCTAGCAATCGTTGATCGCCGTCTTTCGGAGGCGACTCGTCATATGCTCGTTGAAGAGCTAATGCGAGTGTCGGGGCGGGTCGGAAATGACGAGGGTCGGCGGCCTCTTGAGCTTACGGTCCTTTGTCTTTTAGACATCGTCCCGTGGCGCTATCCGCCAAAGCACCAGTTGGTGTGTGGCGAATGGCTTAGGGATGATTTTGAGAACCGGCGGGTTCCCGCCCCGGGCGCGGATCCGGATCTCGCCATCGTTCTAAAGAAGGTCCGGGATAGCAGCGTCCGACTTGTGGGTCCCGAGGCCTCGGCCATACTGGATCGAGTGCCGATGGCCGATATCTGCAGGGCAATGCAAGACTCTCTGCCCGGCTTGCTCAGTGGTGTATCGGATGACGTGCGCAATGTACTATTGACTCTCGCCCGGATGTGGTACACAGCGGTGGAGGGTGAAATCTCGCCTAAAGACGTTGCGGCGGAGTGGGCGGTTCCCCGGTTGCATGGCGGGGAGGCGTCCCTCCTCGAACTCGCAAGAAGAGGCTACGTCGTAGAATGCGCGGACAGCTGGACGGGGAAAGAGGCCGACGTTGCGGCGCTCGTCAGAACGTTGAAGCACGCAGTACAGTCGTCTTTGGCCGCACAGCGGTAGAGCCCGGCTGTGGTGGGTTCAGCATGTGCATATGAGCAAGTGCCTAACCAATAAGGTTAGGCATTTCATTTACATTCGCATTATGAACAGAAACTTGGGATGACAAAGATGCAGACGAAACCGAAGGTGATAATCTCGTCGGTAGACGCGGAGCGGCTGGAAAAGCTTATTGAGTCATTGCCGCGTAAGTTCTCTCCTGGCAAGGACGATCTTGAATCGGAATTGGCCCGCGCGGAAGTAGTAGAGCCGAAAGATATCCCTCCCACGGTGGTAACGATGAATTCCACAGTGAGGTTTGAGGTCGAATCCTCGCTCGAAGAGTTTTGTCTAACGCTCGTATATCCCAAGGATGTGGACGCTTCCGGCGAGAAAGTTTCCATTCTTGCGCCGGTTGGTAGTGCTCTGCTCGGGCTTTCTCAAGGGGACGAAATTGAATGGCCCAAGCCAGGTGGTGGGGTGTTGCGAGTACGCATCAAAGAAGTCACCTATCAACCTGAACGTTCTGGTGAGTACCACCGGTGAGCGTCTCATTGATCGCCATGAAATCGCCGCTATGGCCAGAATCACAGAAAAAAAGTTGACGTATGTCATTCATCTGATCCGGGAAATGGATCACAAAGACAAAGAGGTAATGTGCGATGAGATATTTCGTGAACAACCGAACCTTCTCGCGTCAGTATTGGTATTGACAAAAATGGCTGTATCGCCGGCGCATGTAGAGGTAGTGCTGAAAGCTCTCATGGTGGCGCACCTCGCGCTTAGAGAATCCGGTGAAAGGATCAAGACAATAACGGACGAGGAACAAGAGCGCGAATTTCAGCGGTTGGCGGCCTGGGTGAAGTTCGCAGAAGGAATGGCACCAGCATTAGCGGCGGAGTCAATCAAGCAATATGTTGGCTTCCAGAAAGAACCGTGGTTGCTTGCTTACGTCATCGCACTGCTGCAAGAAAATGGAGTGCTTATGAGTACCAACGAGAACTCCAAGTATCCGGTCTTGTCGGCATTGAATTTGGTCGGGTGTATTGCGAATGCGCAGAGAATTGCATAACCAGCCCATCAATCCGACGCTCACTTCGCTGCGCTTCGTTCGCGCGGCTTATTGGCGGCGTTAGCCGTCAATCGGCAAAGTTTAAGGTAAACATATGACCGTAGAAAGCCAGCACGATGTTGATGGGATTCTGAATGCCGGACGGGTTGTCGCCCGCGTGCGTGACGCCATGCTGAATGCAGTTGAGCCGGGAATGACGACAGCTGAACTGGATAAGTTGGGAGGTGATTTGCTGGATCGCTTTGGCGCTAAGTCAGCACCCAGAGTCACATACAACTTTCCGGGCGCAACCTGCATCAGCATAAATGAAGAGGCTGCGCATGGTATTCCGGGTCACAGAATTATCCAGGCAGGGGACATTGTAAATGTCGATGTTTCCGCCGAGTTGGACGGCTACTTTGCTGATACTGGCGGCACAATCGTTGTTCCACCTATCGCAAGAGTCGGGGCGCGGTTGTGTCATGCCACTCAATTGGCCTTGCAGCACGCGCTAGCCGAAGCCCGAGCGGGCGCTCCAATCAACCGGATCGGAAAAGCCATTCAGCGTACTGCGAAGTCACATGGGTTCAAGGTAATCACGAATCTTGCCGGCCATGGCATCGGGCGGAGTCTACACGAAGAACCTGAGGGTATCGTCAGCTACTTTGATCGTCTCGATACACGCCGACTACAACTCGGTCAAGTAATTGCTATAGAGCCGTTTCTTTCAACAAAAAGCACTTATGTAACCGAAGCGGAAGATGGATGGACGCTTGTTGGCCATCCCGCGAACCTTTCCGCACAATACGAGCACACCGTTATTCTGACGAGGGGTTCCCCAATTATTGCTACACTTTCTGAAGTCCACGGCTAACAACAGCATCGGCTCGGACGCTCGTTTCACCCTTGCCGGTTATGCCGGGCGCTGGGCCCACAAGCGGATATCAGGGTCAGACCGCGGTATTCGTCCGTAATCCGTGGACGATTTACTCTTGTAACGATTCTGTAACGCTTCATATTTCTTGATGTCTCTATTTTCCTGAGGAATGCCGATGCCAAAAGAACAGATTAACGCTATGGGCACTCTCAATAACAGATGGGGCGTCTGCGGCTTCAACAGTTCGCTCTACGCCCTCTACGAGCATAACCCGAGAAAGCGCGCCGACTTAACGTCGGCTGCCAAGGTTGATACTCGCGTCGCAGCCGAAATCAAGACCTTTCTCAAGATGCTTCAGGCTGAAGGCAATGCGAAGCTGCTGTCCGACATCGAGGCGTTTACGCGATCCTTCGGCGGAAAGTGGGCCGGATTCACGATCGCCGGCTACATCCAAAAGATCGATGCCGAGGCAGCTAAGGAAGGGGGGAAATTCAAAGCCAAGATGCGCCCGGACCTTTCCCTGGCTTTGCCGCCTCACGCCGTGGTGGCCTATTTGCAGAAAGTGGCGGGGTTTCCGGGCGCAAAAGTCGTAACCGATCCAGTCGGTGGAAACTTGCTCACGTCTTCGACGGCGAACGAGCAGATCATTGGCATTCGCGATCCAAAAATGGCGAGCTACAACGGGTTGGCACACTGGGTCTACATGAATAACGGCGTCGTCTACTCTTGGGGTCGTCAGTTCACGAGTATCCAACAGGCGGGCGACGAATGCGGCTGCACAGGCGTGGCGTGCATCGTTGAGTTGGTCTGAACCCTTGCGATTCCCGACGCGCTGTTCCAGAGCGGTTCAACTTTTGCAGTTTGACTTCATGTCTGGCGCAAAGGCACAGAGCGGGTCGCTCGCGCGTCTTGGAAAGAATGATGCATTCGCGCAAGGCACGGGCGATATACGACAGTTCCGCCCAACAAGTCCATCCAAGCGACGTGCGAAGACACACGCGCGTAATGACCGCCGTCGGAACTCACCGAGGGCCTGATAAGGTCCTTCATGTCGAGGTGGGAAGTCTGCGCGGAGAATGTAGAGCGACCGGCCACGCGGCTCTGATAAAGGGGAATCAACGTCGGTGGTGGGAATTCGCTTCCAATGAACGAACTGGCCGAAGTACTTGAAGGTCTCGGATGTGCTGACGCCAGGACCCATATCCAAAGCGGCAACGTGGTTTTTTGCAGCGCTTCCACTAGAAGATAGCCGGCACGATCATGTCCATGTTCGAGGAACAAGACGAATGACGCCCAACGAGGCGCTGCACCCGACGGCAATTCCGCTGCGCTCCATCACCGCCGGTGACCTCGATGCGCTCCTTTCGGCTATTGCCGGCTGCTCGGTCTGCAGCGCTTACGTCGCGCCGCATCGGCCTGCTTGGGGTGCTGCCCGCAAAAGGCCGCTTGCCCGTCCCGGTTTTCACAGGGACCGCAAGCCATCGGGGCCTTCCGAGCCCGGCTGGGCAAGGCCGTAAAATCGCGGATGCACGATCAAACCGCCCTCGGCGCCGATGCCGGCTACCACGTTGAAGACGGGCTCAAGGTTCTGACGGCCGAAGACATCGATGCGTACATTCCGGATAACGGCTGCCGCCAGCGCGATAAGCGCTATGCGGGGCGGGAACAGCACAAAGCCAAGCCGGACCCGCTTTACCACAAAACGGCAAAACCTAAGATTGAATGAACCTGTTCCAACCCGGCCTCCTCATCTCCGTAAGCGTCCGGCTGTCCGCATAATTCCCACCGATTAGCGCCTGAGTCACAGTATCGCCATATTCCCGAAGAGGAGGAGATGGCGATGACGAAACAAGAACGAGAGATGCATTGGCGGGTCCTGCTGGAGCAACAGGCAGGGAGTGGGTTGTCGGTGCGCGCTTGGTGTGCGCGCGAGGCGGTCAGCTATGCGGCGTTCATCTACTGGCGTCGACGCGTAGCGCAGCCAGCGGTGGTGGCGCCACTGACGTTGATGCGGGTAGATGGCGGTGAGACAGCAGTCGGTGGTCTGTGGTTGTCGGTGGGCGGGGTTCGCATCGAGGTGAAACCGGGGTTCGATGCCGGGTTGTTGAAGCAGGTGGTGGCCGCATTGGTCTCGTGATGCTGGCGACGATTCTGAGTGCGGCGGCGGTGTATGTGGTGGCCGAGCCGGTCGATTTGCGCAAGTCCATCGATGGTTTGGCGCTGGCGGTGGAGAGCAGTCTGGGGCATTCGCCGTTATCGGGTGCGGTGTTCGTGTTTTTCAACCGGGGCCGGGACAAGGTGAAGCTGTTGTGGTGGGATCGTCACGGTTTCTGGCTGGCCTACAAGCGGCTGGAGAAAGGCCGCTTCCGCAAGCCGGTTCAGGGGACGATTTCGCGCTCGGACCTGCTGCTGTTGCTGGAAGGCGTGGACCTGACGGTGGCCCGTTTCCGCGCGGTTCGCGCGGGTCGGGTCGGCTGAGTCGAAAGTGCCTGAAACCCGCATCAGAGCTGGGCTTTCGGGTGGTCCACCGGGTATAATGGCAGCCATGAATGCCGCCGCTCTCGCCGAAGAAAATCGTACTCTAAAGGCCACCCTGGCCCAGCGCGAGGCGCGCATCGAACGGCTGGAATTCGACCTGGCGCAGCTGAAGAAGCTGCTGTTCGGCGCCCGTTCCGAGCGACTGGCGACCCTCCCCGACATCGACCAACTGCCGCTGTGGGATGAGGTGCCCGAGGACGCCCCCGTCGCCAGTCCGGTGGCGTTCAAGACGGTGGTGGTGCAATCGCCCGCCAAGAATCAACCGAAGCGCACCGCACTGCCGGCGCATCTGCCGCGAGAGATCGTGGTATTGCCGTTGTCGGCACAAGACCGGCAGTGTCCTGCCTGCGGTGAGGAACGGCCGGTGATCGGCTACGAAAGCTCCGAACGCTTGGATTACGTCCCGGCGCAACTGAAGGTCGTGGAAACGCGGCGGGAAAAGTGCGCCTGCGCGAAGTGCCAAGGGCAGTTGACCACGGTACCGGCCCCGCCGCAAATCATCGAGCAGGGCATCCCTCTGCCGGGTCTTCTGGCACATCTGCTGATGGCCAAATACGGCTATCACCTGCCGCTGTACCGCATCGAGCAAATCTTTGCCCACCAGGGTGTCCCCATTGCCCGCACCACGTTGTGCGACTGGGTCATCCAGAGCGGCTGGCAGCTGCAGCCCTTGGTCGAGCGGATGCTGGCGTTGCTCAAGCAACAGCCGGTGATCTTCTCGGACGACACCACTGTGGCGGTGCAGGACCGCGGCAAGACGCGGGAAACCCGGTTTTGGGTATACGCCGGCCACTCGCCGCCCATCGTCGTCTATGACCACACCGAAACCCGGGCGGGCAAGCATCCCAAGGCCAAACTGGAAGGCTACAGCGGCTACCTGCAGGCGGACGCCTATGCCGGTTACGACCAGATCTTCGCCGCAGGCAAGGTCCTGGAAGTGGCGTGCTGGGCGCATGCGCGCCGCAAGTTCTTCGAGATTGCCCGACAGACCGAGAACGGCAAGCGCATCAGCGCCCATGAGGCCTTGGAGTACATCGGCCGGCTCTACGCCATCGAACGGGAGGCCAAGGAACAGCAACTCGACGCCGAAGGCACCCGAAAGCTACGGCAGGAACAGGCGCGGCCGATCCTGGCCGAGTTCAAGGCCTGGCTCGAAGACCGGCTGCGCCAGCTGGCGCCCAAGACCCCCACTGCCCAGGCCATCGGCTATGCCCTCAAGAACTGGCCGGCGCTGGAGCGCTATACCGAAGACGGTCGCCTGGAGATCGACAACAACCGCAGTGAGCGGGCGATCCGCCCCCTCACCATCGGCCGCAAGAACTGGCTGTTCCTCGGCTCGCCCAAGGGCGGCCAGGTCGCCGCCACGGTGTTCAGCCTCATCCAAACCTGCAAGGAACTCGACCTCAACCCAGAGGCCTACCTGAAAGACGTCCTGACCCGTTTACCCACCACCAAGCAGAGGGAGATCGACAGCCTGCTACCCCACAACTGGAAACCAGCCAACGTATAAGGTCCTGACGGTTAACTGTTCGGCGGCATCAGGAAAAGACTGTCCTCCAGCGGACGCTTACTCATCTCCTGTCCGCCTCGCTGAAAAATTCGGTGTGGGGGCACACAAGGGATGAAAGAAGGTTTTTTCTACAACCTCGTTAGCGTTAAAGGGAGAAATCGCGTGAAAGTAACGTTACTCATAGTCAAGAAAGTAAAGCCACAGGAGCCCCCTCTCCCTTTGGGAGAGGGATGGGGTGAGGGCGATTCGAATAGGGCTTTACTTTCTTTACGCACATTAACTGCCATCTCAGTCTTTGCCTTGAGCGGATGCCAGACTTTGCCGGCATCAGACCGTATCGCTGAATCCTCCAATATCTCCTATTCCGGGCAGACGCATGCAGATCCCGCGCTTCGAGCAGATACGACAAACATGATCCGCATGATCATCAAGGGTAAGGGTTGCCACTATATTGAGCACATAGACAGCAAAGTGCTCCATTACGAACCGAGCAATGGAACCAAAGGACACATTTGGGGAAAAGAAGGATGGATGGTAACCGGCTGTGGTAAACCCTATCCGTTCCTTGTGTCGTTTACTGAGGATGGCCAAGGTGGCACCTTCTATAACCTTACGCCGGTGCAACGCAAAAACGAATAAGGATGGATCTTGAGAGCGAAGCGAAGCACAATCTGAACCGATTGTTGGATAAGCCCGGTTTCGGGTGAAGTTGAGCTTTTTGGCGCCTGCGGGCTCACGACGTTACCACGAGAGGTCCGAAGTGAACCGGCGGGATGGATCGCGCGCCATGGCGGCGGTAAGGACGTGAAACGCCGGACTTTTCGCCGTTTTGCGCTTGATTCGGGGGCAAGGGCTATATTTTGACCGCCGCCCGGGTCGGGTTCGGAGCTGACTTGAGGAGCCGGTGCAGCTACTGGATCAGCGGCTTGCGATTGGAGTGCGGGAAGCCAAAGTTGCGGGTGCGCGGGAAGCCTTTGGGGAGGGCATGCTGGAGCAGCAGCCACAGGAAGGTAGCGCCGGGGAGCGTGCGGGTTTCGATGCGGCCGGCTTTGCTGTTGCGATAGTGGAAGGTGACCTGGCCGTTGCCGCAGGCGAGGAAGTCCTTTTCCTGGAGCACGCCGCGATAGAGATACTCATAGTCAAGAAAGTAAAGCCACAGGAGCCCCCTCGCCCTTTGGGAGAGGGATGGGGTGAGGGCGATTCGAATAGGGCTTTACTTTCTTTACGCACAGTAATGGCCGAGATAGACCAGTGCCTTCTCGCCGCCGACGCGCGTGCAGTCCAGCACCCACTGGTCGGGATGGCACCTTGGCAGCGTCAATCCGGCCTGAACCAAGGCCTTGAGCGGCTTGGCCCGGAACACCTTGGCGAGCGCCGTGTGGTTGAAGAGGTAGGCGCCGCTCACACCCTGAGTTCGCCTGGACTTGGTGCGCCACAGCCGCCGTTGGGCATCGAGAGCGGCCCAGCAGGTCGCTATGGCCGACGGTATTCGACCGTGGCTGAGCCTCGGTCTTCTGCGGGGGAAAGGAAACGCAATGTTTTCAGGGGCTGATGAGATCATCGGGCTGTACGAGCGACATGCGGAAGCTTGGGATCAGCATCGGATTGCCGATCTGATCCTTGAGAAGGAGTGGATGGAGCGCTTGGTCTCCCTGCTCCCCCCTTAGGTGGCTCGGTGCTGGACCTAGGATGTGGCTCCGGTCAACCCATCGCCCGCCATCTCCTTGAGCGCGGGTTCGCTGTTGTCGGCGTCGATACTTCGCCAACGCTCATCGCAAAATGCCGGAGCCGCTTTCCGAAGGCGGAATGGATCGTAGCTGATATGCGTACGCTATCGATCAACCGAAGCTTTGACGGGTTGATCGCTTGGGATAGCTTCTTTCACCTCTCGCATGACGACCAGAGGGCCATGTTTGCCATCTTCCGCAAGCATGCCTCCTCTGGTGCTCTATTGCTGTTCACAACCGGTACTGGGCACGGCGAAGCAATTGGCTCATTTCAGGGTGAATCGCTGTATCACGCGAGTTTGTCCCCTGGAGAGTACCGGATGCTTCTTGAGTCATACGGGTTCAAGGTCTTGAACCATGTGGTGGAAGATCCAAAGTGCGGGCGTCACACTGTGTGGCTTGCTCAGTACGGCCAGCGCAAAATGAGAGAAATTTCGGGGCCGAACAAATGCTGCACGCGACCGCTTTAGAAACGCGGTGCGTGGGCGGTAGCGCTGGGCTTCTACAGAAATTGACAAGGGCTACGACCAGCCCGATTTCGTCGCCCATCTGAGTGAGCGAGGAATTCGCCCCTATCGTCCGCAAGGTCAAGTGCACGGCCGTCGATGGCCGCACGGCGCGGGGCAAAGGCTACGCCATCAGTCTCAAGTGCCGCAAAAGAATCGAGGAAGCCTTCGGCTGGCTCAAGACGGTGGGCCTTGCGCAAGACCCGCCACAAAGGCTTGGCCAGGGCGTCCGGGCAGGCGATGTCGTGCTTCGCGGCCTATAATTTGACACGGTTGCTGAACCTGTTGACCTTTGCCCCGGTGGCGGCGCAGGCCGTGCCCGCTTGAGGCCGGGTGCACCCGGAATCCGCCCGAAAGCGGATTGCGGGAATGGCAAAACCCCATAATAGACATTATCGGAAACTAGCATGACAGTCTGTCATTGAATAACGAAGAGAACTAAGAGAACTAAGGGCAAGAGTATGCTTTCCTACGAAGACGTGAAGCAAAAGCCGAAGACATTGATGGCCATGACCAGTCTGAAGGCCTCCGAGTTTGAGGAACTCTTGGTTTCTTTTGCGGCGACATGGGCCGAAGAAACCGGCAGGAATCTGACTAAAGGAGGGCGTCCGCCGATTATCGCGAGCATGGCCGACCGGCTGCTGTTCATCCTGTTCTATCTGAAGACCTACCCTCTGCAAGAGGTCATCGCGCATCTGTTCGGCATGAGCCAACCCCAGGCCAACTTCACGATCCACCTGTTGAGCAGGGTGCTCAACAAGACACTTGAGGCCCGCGGGCACAAGCCCGCCCGGCTCACCGAGGAGATGCTGTCCAGGCTGGAGCAGGAGGCGCGGCAGGACTTGGGCATAGACGGGACGGAAAGGCGCATCAACCGCCCCGTCAACGACCTGGGGCAACGCATCCACTACAGCGGTAAAAAAAATGCCACACTGTGAAGAACAACCTTGTCGGCGGCCTGGAGGACAGGCAGGTCAAGTACTTGGGTTCGACCCATGAGGGCAAGAAGCACGACAAGAAGATCTGCGACGAAGAAGGGACCCGGTTCCCCGACGGCGTCGAGCTGTATCGCGACAGCGGCTTCCAGGGACACGAACTGGCGAATGTCACAGTCCACCAGCCGAAGAAGAGGCCGCGCAACGGCCGGCTTTCGGCCGACGACCAGGAGGCCAACCGGCTCCACTCAAGCATCCGCGTGATCATCGAACACATCATCTCGGGAATCAAGCGGTGCCGCGTCGTCAAAGACGTGTTCAGGAACACCAAGGAAGGCTACGACGATGTCGTCATTGAATTGGCCTGCGGCCTGCACAATTACAGGAGCTACTGCCGAAACCAGAGTTATTGATAGCCGGCCTTTTCCTCTGTTCCGGTTATGAAAGGTGGTTTCCGATAATGTCTAATGGATAAAAAAGCCTCGTCCAAGCCGTCGAAAACCCACTTTACCGCCCGAAAAAACTATTCGGAGAGGAATAAATGGAAATAGGGGGCGCTTTTCTCCATCGTGTTTGGGGGCGCGTCCAATACGTCGGTCAAACGGGACGCGCCGCCCTTTGGCGGATTTACAGGTTGGTTTTTGAATCGGGTTCGATGGCTTCGCTCGGCGTCCTTCCGCGGAGTTTTCCTTACCTTTGCATTAGTCATATATTTGCCGTTATAGGAATATGAACATGACCGTAAACTTAGGCACGAAAGATTTTCCTAAAGACATTTCCAAGGAATTTCTTGATGGGTACGTAGGCAAGAAGATTGAGGATATATGCGGTATTTTTGGGAAAACCGGCGACGAACACAATCATTGTGCACATTTCGTTAGCCACGTACTCGGTTTTAGAATAGGCCTGCTATGCGATAGCATGAAATATGAAACAAGAAATGATACCGATTCAGGTCGAACGATAAGAGTGAATGATTTATTTAACAACTGCCCAGAGCGAGGCTACTGGGTAGACAAGCCAAAAGATCTGGATTGTTGCCTAATATTCGCCGTCCTAAAATCGCAAATTAACAGAGTTGTACCTGATGATAATGCATGGTATTGATAGCCCACTTGTTTCTCAAACAAATCCGAATATAAAAACCTTCAGTGATCTACGACAAATTTAGTCAAATAACCGATGACCGCATCGTGGCATCGTTGATTGGAATGCCCAAGGCGAAGTTCACAGCCCTCGTCAAAGTATTCGAGTCGGCCGCTCAAGCCATCGATCGAGAGCGTGTCGAAAAGGGCGAGATAAAACACGTCAAACAGGGCGGCCCTAAAGGTTATCTTGATTCTTACGAGAAAAAGCTTTTTTTCGTTTTGTACTATCTGAAAACCTATCCCACTTTTGACGTTCTGGGCTTTCATTTCGGTTTTAGTGGCGGACATGCCCATGCCCACATCGACCGGTTGCTGCCGGTTTTAGGGCGAGCGTTGACAAGCCTCAACGTCATGCCGGAGCGCACGCTAACAACCCCAGAAGAATTCTCTCAACTCATTGATCAATATAAGAACATAGCGATCGATGGCGTGGAGGTCGCTTGCGTTCGACTCCAAGATGAAACTGAACAGGAAAAGCATTACAGCGGAAAAAAAGACATACGCTCAAATCCCTCGTAATCTCCGACTTTGGTGGTGGGTTTAAGTAGTTTATATACTACAATGTACAATTATTTCTTAGCTTAAGCATTGACTGGACCAATGGCCTATCAAACGATTCCGTGCAAATACTGTAAAAGTTCCGATGTGGTGCGCTATGGTACACAGAGTGGTTACCCCCGCTTTCGTTGCAAGCACTGTGGGCGCACCTTCAAGACCGAATACATTTACCGGGCCTACGAGTCCGGTATCAAAGAACAGATTGTTGACATGGCGATGAATGGCAGTGGTATTCGAGATACCGCTCGTGTTCTCGGGATTGGGAAAAACACAGTCATGTCTACACTGAAAAAAAGTCCACCGAAGTGGTCACGGTGAATCCTTAGCTCTCGGGAAATCGCCGTGGAAATCAGGCATCTCTTTGATTCGCCGATGGATGTTCAGGCGGACGAACAGTGGAGCTATGGGGCTCGCAAGAAGAACCAACGTTGGCTCTGGTACGCCATCGACGCCGCCACCGGATGCATTTTGTCATTTGTGTTTGGGCGGCGCAAAGAGGACGTTTGCGAACAATTGATCGCCAATCTGCGCGTTTTCAATATTCGAACCTATTACACCGATGATTGGCCAAGCTATGCGGCGTTCATTCCGGCAAACCAGCACGTCATTGGTAAGAAATATACGCAAAAGATCGAAAACAAAAACCTTTTGTTACGCACTCGCATCAAGCGCTTAACTCGCAAAACGATCTGCTTTTCAAAATCTGAGTTGCTTCACGATGGGGTGATCGGCCTCTTCATTAATCGCCACTGCTTTCAACTAAATTGACCCACCACCCCGACTTTAATCGAAGGATATTGTTTTTGTGCTGCATTGTGGCAGGCAGCGTACATGACTACACACTCATGAAAGACGTCTTCACGCCGGGTTCAGCGTGGTTCGAGAAGGTCAATTTATGGCTTGACTTAGGATTTCTGGGCGCGGACAAAGATTATCAAAGTACCCAAATATATCTACCCCACAAGAAACCCAGAAAATCCAAGAAAAACCCTAATCCGACATTGACGCCTGAGCAGAAGAAACAGAACAGAAAACAAGCCGCCACGCGGGTCATCGTTGAGCATGCCATCGGCGGCATGAAGTTCTTCCACTGCTTGATGCATCGGATTAGAAATCATCTGGGTCACTTCGTGGATTATTTTTTCTCACTTTCCGCCGGGCTTTGGAACTATAAAATCTGTTGATTTACAATTGTTTAGCATCGGAAACAACTCTAACAATGATGGCGGAGCGTTGACAATCGGCACCCACCCCAAGAAACATGTTGGGATATACCATTAGGGAAACGCATATAACTATGGCAATACAAAGGACAAGGTCCGTGTTGATGGCGTTGCTCATTTTCAGAACTTATATGGAAAAGGAACGGTGGCTCTATATGCGAAATTCCCAACATAGCTTTATATTCGCAACTGTCTTTGTATGCTTCTTGGCATCCCCTTACCTTTGCAATGCGAACGGTGACGTTGTGCAACAGCCTACGTTGTCAGGCTTGTTTGCAACGGAGCTAAGCAAGAACGGTGAAGTTGAAATAACAACTAACCAAGAATACTGCTCTTCGAATAAACGGCCGCTTCATGTAAATCAAGAAATGGCTGAAACTCTCGCGCAGGCACTTCAGTACTCAAAACATATTGAAGTCAAATCCGAGTGCCAAAAAGTTAAAACAGAAAAAGAATACCAGTTCTGTCACTTTTATTTTTACTCTCCCAACAAGGCTGAACAATGGAGCATGGGGTTTGCATTTCTTGGAAAACCAAACGATGGAAAAATAAAAGCCGAGTCGATTCAGTGTTTTTCAACGCCCTAAAGGGCACCTCGAAAAACCTCCTTGGTCTGCGCGCGCCCGGTAAAATAGGACCTGTAGCCAATCAGTGTGTTGAGTCCCAGACATGACCAAACCGAAGATGCCAAAGTCTCCGAAGAGCGCGATCAAACCCGATCTGTTTGCGGCCGATTTGCGCAAGCAGAAGATCGACCGGATGGGCGATCCGCTGGTGGCCTTCGAGACCCACATCGACTTTGCGGCGCTTGCCGCGGACGTGGATCAGGCGGCGCCCCGACCGGTCAGCCCGCAAGGCGGTCGTCCGCCGTTTCCCACCGAAACGATGGTGCGCATCCTGTTTCTCAAGCGGGTCAACAATCTCTCGGACGAGCAGATGGAATACCAGTTGCTTGATCGGATGAGTTACCAGCGCTTCTGCGGGCTGATGGACTCGGCCAGCATCCCGGACCGCACCACGATGTGGACCTTCGAGAACCGCATCGGCGAGGTCGGCGCCCAGGCGCTGTTCGACGGCATCGAGCGGCAGTTGCTCAAGCATGGCTACATCGCCCGCGGGGGGCATATCATCGACGCCACCCTGGTGCCTGCGCCAAAGCAGCACTTCAGCAAGGACGATAAGGAGATGCTGAAGGAAGGCGCGATGCCGGCGGACTGGAGCCCGGCCAAGCGGCGGCAAAAAGACCTGGACGCCACCTGGACCAAGAAGCACGGCAAGAGCCACCACGGCTACAAGCTCTCCATCAACGTGGACAAGCGCTACAAGGTTATCCGCAAGATCGAGACCGGCACCGCCGCTACTCATGACAGCCAGCACTTTGAGGCGGTGTTGAACACTAGCAACACCAGCCGGGACGTCTATGCCGACAAGGGCTATCCGAGTGCGGAACGGGAAGCCCAGCTCCAGGAAGCGGGTTATCGCAACCACATCCAGCGCAAGGGCCAGCGCAACCATCCGCTGTCCGAACGGCAGAAACAACGTAATCAACGCATCGCCCGGGTCCGAGCACGGGTCGAGCATCCCTTCGCCGCCATCGCACAAATGGGCGGCAAGTTTATTCGCACCATCGGCCAGGCGAGGGCGAACTTTGCCATGACGATGATGGCGGCCAGCTATAACCTGAAGCGGCTGGTTTACCTGAAACAGGCGGGTGTCGTGGCCTTTTGAGGCCCACCCTCGCCCGAAAGGCCCCCAACGCGGGCGATTCGGGGAAAATGAAAAGTGAAATGGCGACAAGAGCGTGAGGGAGTCGGCTCGTGTGCCCGCCCGGTCAAAAAATTAGAGCCGGGTTTTCATCAAAATTCAGGGTTTTTCGAGGTGCCCTAAAAATGGCTAACGAAAAAGGTTAGATCGAGCGAGGCACGAGGCCCGATCTGAACCGACTGTTGGACGAGCCCGGACCAGAATGTGGAAACGGACCATGAAAATGGCTTTTGGAGCTTCAGGGCCGGCGGGACACCGCCGTGCCATCGGGTAAGTAGCGGGTTCACCCAAGCCGTGAAATCGGTAGAAGGGACGACGGCCGGAATTCATGCGGCGTTTCTACGCCATTTCTTAGGTCAACTGCTGTTTCTATGTTCAAGCTTTGGAGGCATTCCATGACCCGTTCACGCATGGATCACATGGCTATCACGGCTCCGTCCTTGGACGCCGGCGTGGCGTACGTCCGGCAGGCGCTCGGGGTGAGTCCGCTAGCGGGGGGCGAGCATCCGCGCATGGCGACCCACAACGCTGTGCTGAAATTGGGAGAGAAGCTTTATCTCGAAGTCATCGCGATAAATCCGAACGCGCCAAAGCCGGATCGGCCGCGCTGGTTTCGGCTCGACGAGCCGAGTCCGGCTCAGCCGACGCGCCTGGCGACCTGGATTGCCCGCACCGACGACATCTACGCAGCGACAGCGGCTTCGCCGGTGCCGCTGGGTGAGGTCCAGCCCATGAGCCGCGGCGACATGAACTGGCTGATTAGCATCCCGGCGGACGGGAGCCTGCCTTTGTACGGGGTTGCCCCGACTCTCATTCAATGGATCTCCGGGGGACATCCCACCACAAGACTGCCGGACAGCGGATGTTCACTCGTGCGCCTCGAGGGATTTCATCCGGCAGCCGACAAGATCACGTGCTTGCTCGAGGCGATTGGCTTCGAAGGCGATTTTCGTGTCTCTGGGTTGCCACCGGACCAAGAGCCGTACCTCGTTGCTCACATTCGGACACCGACGGGTGTGCGGCTGCTGCGCTGACGCTTCGTTCAACGAATTCGGAAGTCTTGCTGATCGACGAAACGAGACAATCCCCCGGTGCCCTTTCCGCAGCGGTCCGTATCGATGGTAATCGTAGATCATCGAGAAATAACCTATTGACTTTGTCTGCCTCAAAGTTGGTAAATTAAACGTAAATTTCACCAAAATTTCACAAAACAGCGAACGAAATTCTTCCACGGAACGGAGGCATCATGGAGGTTATGGATTCGGTCAATGTTTCGGCTTCGATGGATCGGCCTGGCGATAGGCCGGAAATCATCGCCGGATTGATCGAGAAACCCAGCATCAAGAATTTCCCGAATTTTGCGGCCCCACCCACGTCTCGCCGCTATCCCACTCTCCGAACGGTATTCCTTTTTCGGGCGCTGTTCCCCTCAACACGGTTTCCGTGCGGCTCTGCGCCTGACCCGGCGCGGCCTTAGGAATCTGCAGAATGAGCAGCTTGGCCGTATTGCTTCCGACCGAACCGAATCCTCCGCGAGCGAGGTTTTCGATGCGGGATTGGATTCGCCGTCCGACGAAGCCCGTGATGTATGCCCGGAACGAAGCCGCGATGTACGGTCTCTACGGATGGCGAATGTCGACTCGGTGGTTACCCGGCGCTGCCGATCTTGGGTAGCCGGGAGTCAAGCTTCAATCGGATCGTGTTGATAGGACGGGCAAGAGGCTCTTGCTCGCTCGCGACGTTTGCTTTTTCGCGCTAAGCGCCGGCGTTAAGAAGATATCCACCGGCCTCGGTACTGATTCGCACGATAAGGAAGCTCTGATTAAGTCTCCAATTCGGAGAAGCGACCGGTGCAACTGAGTGATCTAACAGGCCCTCATCCAACCTTCTTCCAGAGGGAGAGGACTTATTCAGAGCTTCCATAAGGATTTTCCACGGGTCTCAACGGGAGCAAGCAAGGCTTGGCCACAGCGCTAATTTCAACACGGATTGCAGGGTATTTTGGGGCTACGGGCGTGGTTCGGCGTCGGGCCGGCTGCGATGATTCAACGTCGGAAAGCGAGCGGGTTCAATCCATTGATCGCGCCCGGATTGATGAAAAACCGGTATCGGCATGCAAAAGCCGGTATCGCGGCGCCTTGGAACCTGGAATCGCACCGGAGAGATGCGCATGACGAATCGGGGCGGAAGAAAATGCCTGCCCGGCATTCTCCTCGCGATCGCACTTGGGAGCGCGGCGGCTTTCGGAGACCCGGCGGAGCCGCGGCTGGAACTGGAAAGCCTGGTTCAGGAAGCCTTGGAAAACAATCCGGACATCCAGGCCGCACGGCAGCGTTTGGAGGCTGCAAGCGCGTTGATCCCGCAAGTCCGCACCCTGCCCGATCCCAAGATCAATCTGGGCTATCGGGAGGTGGTCGAGCGGGAAGCGATGTACGGGGTCAGCCAGGAAATCCCCTTTCCGGGCAAGCTCGGCCTGCGCGGCGAGGTGGCGGCCAGCGAAGCCGATCGGACCGAACAGGAATACCTGGCGGTGCGGTTGAACGTGCAGGCACGTCTCAAGGAGGCGTTCTATGACCTGCACCTGGTCCATAAGGCGCTCGAAATCGTGCGGAAAAACCTGATTCTGCTGCAAAACTTCGAGAAAACGGCGAAAGCCCGCTATATGGTGGGACAAGGGACCCAGCAGGATGTGTTCCGCGCCCAGACGGAGATCTCCCGAGTGTTGCAGCGCCTGGCCATACTCGAACAGCAGGGCAAGTCGCTCCGGGCGGAAATCAACCGGATACTGAGGCATCCGCCTACCCATCCCCTGGGCATACCGCAGGAGATCGAGGTTACACCGCTAGCACACGGACCGGAAGACATCCAGGTTCTGGCCGAGCACGCGGCGCCTTTGCTTCGCGCGCAGGTGAAGAGTATCGAACGCAGTGAAAACACGCTGGCCTTGGCCAAGCGCGAATATTTCCCGGATTTCGAAGTGAGCGCACTCGGCTGGCGTAACGAAACCATGAATCGCGACGGCTATCAGGTGATGCTCAGCGTCAAGGTGCCGCTTTATTACGCCGACAAGCAGCGCTACGGCGTGAAACAGGCGGTAGCCGGCAAGCAGGCGGCGATGCAGGACTGGTGGGCGATCAAGCAAGCGCTTGCGGCCCGGGTTCAGGACAATCTCGCGCGCACCGAGAGGGCGGAGGAATTGGTCAAACTGCTGGCACACGCCCTGATTCCCCAGGCGCGCCTGACCCTGGCTTCGGCGCAGGCGAGCTATGCGGTCGGGAAGGTGGATTTCCTGACCCTGCTCAACAGCCTTTTGACCTTGCAGGAAAACGAAATCGAGCTGCATCGGGAAATGACGGAACACGAAAAGGCACTGGCACGGATCGAGGAAATCATAGGAGAAAGGCCATGACGGAGTTGCCGGGAACAAGCTTGGACCACGGAGCGGGTCGCCTGGCGGCGAATTCCGGGGACGGCACGATCGACATACCGTGGGATGGGCGGGCCGGAAGACTGTGGATGCGGGGTTTGACCCTTTCGATCTTGCTCGCAGGATGCGGAAACGAGCAGTCCGCTTCGATCGAGGGGGCCGCGCTCGCCGCCCAGACGGCAGCCGGACATGGAGGACACGCAGGACACGCAGGACACGCAGGACACGCAGGACACGCAGGACACGCAGGACACGCAGGACACGCAGGACACGCAGGACACGCAGGACACGCAGGACACGCAGGACACGCAGGACACGGGGCGTCCACCATAACCATCAGCCCGGATCGGCTGCAGGAGATCGGGGTCAAGTTCGAGATTGCGGGAAAGCGCGCCCTGTCGCGGATGATTCGCACCGTCGGCCGGGTCGAGATCGACGAGCGCAAGCTCGCCAACGTCAACATCAAGATCGAAGGCTGGATCGACCGGCTGCGCGTGAGCGCTACCGGAGATCGCGTCAAGCAGGGCGAGGAGCTGTTTACGCTGTACAGTCCGGATTTGGTCGCCAGTCAGCAGGAATACCTGCTCGCATTGCAAAGCGTACGCGATCTCGGGAACAGCGAGTTTCCGGAAATAGCGGAAGATGCCCGGTCGATGCTCGAGGTGACGCGCAGACGCCTGCTGCTCTGGGACATCACGGAAGACCACATCGAGGACCTCGAGCGCTCCGGCGAAGTACTCAAGACCCTGCCCATACATGCGCCGATCAGCGGCACGGTCATGGAAAGGAAGGCCGTGGCCGGCATGTATGTGAAGCCCGGCGACCCGCTTTACACCATTGCCGATCTGTCCTCGATCTGGATCCTCGGCGATATTTACGAATACGAATTGGGTTTGATCAAGGTCGGACAGACCGCGGACGTGACGCTGTCCTACGACCCGGCTGTGCATTTCCAGGCGCGCGTCGACTTCATCTATCCCACCATCGATCCCCGCTCGCGCACGGCCAAGGTGCGCTTCACGCTGGCCAACCCGGAGGAAAAGCTCAAGCCGGACATGTACGCCAGCGTCGAACTCAATATTCCCCTGGGAGAACGGCTCGCGGTTCCCAAGGACGCGGTGCTCGAAACCGGTGAGCGGAAAATCGTCTTCATTCATCACGGCGGCGGAAAGCTCGAGTGGCGCAACGTGACCACGGGCGTGAGGGGGGCGGAATGGATCGAGATCACCCGGGGCCTGCATCCGGGTGACCACATCGTCACTTCGGCGAACTTTCTGATCGACTCCGAGAGCCAGCTCGAAGCCGCCGTGGGAGGCATGAACGGTAGCAAAGACTGAGGCAGAACACCGGCATGGTCGAAAATCTCATCGAATTTTGTGCCAGGAAACGCTTCATCGTGCTGCTGCTGGTGTTCGGCCTGGCCGCGGCGGGTTCCTGGTGCATGCGCAACACTCCGATCGACGCGTTGCCGGATCTGTCCGACACCCAGGTCATCGTCTATACCCAGTGGCCGGGACGCTCGCCCGACCTGGTGGAAGACCAGGTCACCTATCCCATCGTGACCTCCCTGATTTCGGCGCCTAACGTGGAGGTGGTGCGCGGCTTTTCGGACTTCGGCTATTCCTATGTGTACGTGCTGTTCAAGGAAGGCACCGACATTTATTGGGCCCGTTCGCGCGTCATGGAGTACATGAGCCAGCTGGCGGGACGCCTGCCCCAGGGCCTGACGCCCCAGCTCGGTCCGGACGCCACCCCGGTGGGATGGGTGTTCCAGTATGCCCTGGTCGATCAGACGGGGCAGCAGGATCTCGCCAGCTTACGCTCCTTCCAGGACTGGTATCTCCGCTACTGGCTGGCCAGCGTGGAAGGGGTGGCCGAGGTGGCCAGCGTGGGCGGTTTCGTGCGCCAGTATCAGATCAACCTGGATCCGACAAAACTGCTGGGGTATCGGCTGTCGGTGTCCGACATCGTCAACAAGGTGCGCATGAGCAACCTGGACGTGGGCGGCCGGGTGGTCGAATTTTCCGGCGCCGAATACATGGTCCGCGGCCGGGGATATATCCGGTCCACCGCCGACATCGAAAACATCGCGGTGGGCGTGAGTCCCGCCGGCACGCCTATCCTGCTGCGGAATATTGCCTCGGTGACATTGGGGCCGGATATGCGCCGCGGGCTGGTGGAACTCGACGGGAAAGGCGAGGTGGCGGGCGGCGTCGTGGTCATGCGCTACGGCCAGGATGCCTTGGCGACCATCGCCCGGATCAAGGCCAAGCTGAAGGACATCGAGCCGTCGCTGCCCAAGGGCGTGAAGATCGTATCGGTTTACGACCGCAGCGATCTGATCCGGAAATCGGTGGCGACGGCGACCGAAAGTCTGAGCGAAGAAATGATCGTCGTCAGCGTGCTGATCGTCGCCTTTCTGCTGCATTTCCGTTCGGCCCTGATTCCCATCATCACCCTGCCGATCGCCGTGCTGATCGCGTTCATACCGGTTTTCCTTCTCGGCGTCGGCATGAACGTCATGTCCATAGGCGGCATCATCGTGGCGGTCGGCGACATGGTGGACGCCTCCATCGTCATGGTGGACAACGCCCATCGCCGCCTCGAGGAATGGGAGCGGGGCGGCTGTGTCGGCGATCGGACCCAGATTCTGATCGATTCCGCCAAGGAAGTGGGGCCGCCGATCTTCGCATCGCTGTTGGTGATCGCGGTCGCCTTTCTGCCGGTGTTCATCCTGGAAGCCCAGGAGGGACGGTTGTTCAAGCCGCTGGCCTGGACCAAGAACCTGTCGATCGGCGTCAGTGCGGTGCTGGCGGTAACGCTGATTCCGGCGCTGCTACCGATGTTCGTCCGCGGGCGGATCATCCCGGAACGGCGGCATCCCGTGAACCGTCTGCTGCAGCGTCTTTATGCACCGGTGCTGAGACAGGCGCTGCGTTACCGCGTGGTGCTTCTACTGGTCTCCGCAGTGGCGATCGCCAGTATCGTTCCCGCCTACTTGCGCATGGGTGCGGAATTCATGCCGCCCCTGGACGAAGGCACCATTCTTTACATGCCGACGACGCTGCCCGGCATCTCGGTGACCGAGGCCGGCAGACTGCTGCAGCAGATGGACCGGAAGCTCAAGGCCTTCCCGGAAGTGGCGCGGGTTTTCGGCAAGTCCGGACGCGCCGAGACATCCACCGATCCCGCCCCGTTCAGCATGATGGAGGTCACCGTCGAGCTCAAACCGAAACGGCAGTGGCGGCCGGGCGTCACCTACGAAACCCTGCTTGCGGAGATGGACCGGGCGCTGCAATACCCCGGGGTCACCAATGCCTGGACCATGCCGATCAAGGCGCGCAACGACATGCTCGCCACCGGGATTCGGACGCCGGTAGGGATCAAGATCTTCGGCCCCGATCTCAAGAAGATCGAGGAGATCGGCAAAGCCATCGAAATTCTGGCGAAAGACGTCCCCGGCACCCGCAGTGTGTACGCGGAGCGTGTCTCCGGAGGGTATTTTCTGGATTTCGCCGTCAAGCGCGAGGAAATCGCCCGATTCGGGCTCACCGTGGAAGACGTGCACCGCTACATCGAATCGGCGATCGGCGGGGAGAACATCGACATCACCATCGAGGGACGCGAGCGCTATCCCATCAACGTCCGCTATCTGCGGGAGCTGCGTGACGATCCGGACAAGCTGGGGCGGGTCCTGGTGGATACGCCCAGCGGCGCCCAGGTGCCGCTGGCGCAGCTGGCCGCCTTGCGCATGATCGCCGGCCCGGCCATGATCCGGGACGAGGACGGCATGCTGGCCGGATACGTCCTGGTGGACATGGCGGGACGGGATGTGGGCGGCTACGTGGAGGCATTGAAACAGTCCCTGCAAGAGATCGAACTGCCGGCCGGTTATGTCCTGGCTTTGTCGGGCCAATACGAGTTCATGGAGCGGGTGAAGGAGCGCCTCAAGATTTTCCTGCCGCTGACGCTCGCGATCATCTTCGTCCTGTACTACTTTGCCTTTCGCTCGGTCCCCGAAACCTTGATGGTCATGCTGGGCGTGCCGCTGGCCCTGGTGGGCGGCATCTGGCTCATGGCGCTGCTCGGCTATAACCGGAGCATCGCGGTCTGGGTAGGACTCATCGCTTTGGCGGGCGTCGCGGCCGAAACCAGCGCGGTGATGCTGGCCTATCTCGGCGAAGCCGTGAAGCGGCGCCGGGAAGCAGGCCGCCTCAACACCCTTTCGGACCTGGTGGAAGCCGTACACGACGGGGCGATAGAACGCATCCGGCCGGTCACCATGACCGGGCTCGCCAATATCGTGGGACTCGCCCCCGTCATGTTCGCCACCGGCACCGGGGCGGACGTGATGAAGCGCTTGGCCGCCCCCATGATCGGCGGCATCGGCTCGGCGATGCTGCTCACCCTGCTGGTGGTTCCGGCGCTTTACGTAAGCTGGCGCTGGCACAAGGAGGTTAAATCCCTGGCGTTGAAAAACGGCCGTCGGCGTTCCCAGGTCAAGGAGACGTCCGGCGGATATTATTAATCCGGCCCTTAAATACCCTATTGATTCCGTTCGGGCTGAGCTTGTCGAAGCCCCAAGCCGAGTGCCCTTCGACAAGCTCAGGGCGAACGTTATTTTGGGCCGGGTCAATAGGGCGTGTCAGGCGGCGGGAGACGGGGAGTTCCGTTATTCCAAAGCGCTTTCAATAAAGCATTCATTTTTGTAGGGCGGGTTAGGCCGCCAGGCCGTAACCCGCCGAGCAACCGCGAATCGGCGGCTTACGCAGAGCCTGTCGAACGGCTAACCCGCCATTGATGGGTTTCGCTTCGCTCTACCCATCCGATTCATGTTCACTCGAATGGCGAAGGAATTAGCTTTCGTAGGTCGGCAATCCTTTGCCGACGGACCGGGTGGCCCAACGGCGGCGTCGGCAAAGGCTTTCCGACCTGCTCGCGAGTTCCCGTAGGGTAGATATGAAAATGCTCCAAACCCGGAATCGTCGGTGCCGAGCAAGGACGCTAAGCTTTCTAAAGACCCTTGCGTCTTCGTCCGTATCGCATGCTCACGAAGCCGATGAGCGTGAGACCCGCGGCGATACCGAACACGGTTACGATACGAGCCGCAAAGCGTTTTACGGCGGAGTCGCCGCCGACCTTGAACGGGATCCGCAGTTGCTCTCGAACCGAAACGCCGTCTTCTCCTGTTTTGATCAGGTAAATAGCGTAATGCCCTTTCTTATCGATTTCGAAATGCGATTCGATGACACCTTTGGGATGGAGTTTTGCATCAATCTCCGAAACCGTGCGTAGATCCCCGAAATTTTCGGCATTGCTTTCGTCGCCGTCCGCAAACGCTTGTTCGACGATCCGGATTCCGATGGGTACGCTCCTGAGCTCGATACCCGCCAGATCGGCTGTAAAAAATACCTTGCCGGGGGCCGGAATCTCTTCGCAATACGAGCGGAAGAGGTCTTTGGTAATCCTTGTCTCCTGGTTTTCGTCGGACGGCTGGAGATGCATGCTGAAATAGACGGCGAAAAAGTCCGTGGCAGCCGGGCAGCCGAGCCGGGTGTTCGTGATCTGCTGCGATGGATTGTCGTTGTAACCCGGGCTGGAGCAGGCCGTGATGAGTCCGGTGCAAATCAATAGCGCATAAAGAAGCAAGTTCGGCTGAAAGACTTTCATTGTGTGCCTCGCTAGCCTGCGTTATTCGGACTGAAGATAGACAAAATGCGGAACGAGACTCGGCAATCCGCGGCCTCAAACCCCGGGATTCACGTTACGCTTTTCCCATGGTTACGGCTGTTTACCACTTTCGTGATTTCGAAAAAAGCCGTCGGCCGTAAACGAAAGGTTTCGATTAGAGCCAATGGTCGTGGAAGCCGAACACCTGTATTTTTCGTCGCATACGAAATGAATTTGGCCGTGCTCGGGTTCGAGCGCGGAAACATGTACCTCGTTCGGCGCATACCCAAGTTCCTGGTAGCTTGCCCCGACGCCGATCGCTTTCTCGAGTTGACCTCTCATGAACAAACCCGACGCGGATGATTACATGTCGCTTTTCGCGCACTACGGTAAAGACTTCGGTCCGGCGTATCTGGAACCGGAAGATGAGCGTTATCGCTTGCTATTCGAAAGGATTTGCGGCTTGCTGGTGAAGCCTTCCGAATTCAATCTCAGCATGCCTCAGGAGTTCCGTATCACGGCCTCGCGTTATCTGGCGGGCGACAAAGCGACGGTTGCCCACATGCGTGATCCGCAAAATCGCCATTTCATGCTCAGTGATCTTTACGACTACGTACACTTGCGCAAAACCATGGGCGGAAAGCCTTGGTAGGAAAGCGGCCGCGTCCGGGGCGGCAGAAAATTCCTCATTCGCTGCACAAGACGGGGGAGGGAAGCCGCCTGCCGAAGAGTGCCCGGCAGGCATAGCCTGCCGGGTGATATGAAGCGCTCCCCGAAAGGACTTCGTTCAATCCATTGTACGCTCACATGGTTGGAGATGCCGATTGGAGCCCGTCCGCCTACCGGAGAAGACGCGAGTGCCGACAAGGCTTATTTCTTGTGTTGTCTAATCATCATTTCGATAGCGGTTTCGGCTTCGGAAACGTTTAGCCAATTTTCGGCCCGTTCCTCGCTCTTGAACTCCTTGCCCAGATGGATAGGCTGGTCATGTCCCTGAAGATGAAGAAAACAAGCCCATTTGCCGTCGGAAACCTGTTCGATCGTAACCGTATAATCTGCCATTTCACTCGACCTTCTAGATATAAAACGAATAGAAACAAAAATGATTTGATTGGTGCCGGCTGCTGAACGAGCGCCGCGAGCGGCATGCCCGCCAGGGGGTAGGCGGACGACCTTTACGTGATATGCACGCGGTAGGAAAAGTCAGACGCGCCCCCCAGGGGACAGGGAGGCATTCAGCAGTCGCGGGCGCTGAGTATGTCCAAGCCGGATTGCTTCAGTCAATGGGGTATGACGCGGTGAAAATGAGTCGAAAAAACGCTACATGGCGCGCCGCCTCGAACGACGGCCTTGTGGATCATGGAAGTGAACAATTTGTTTACGGGTTGCTCCAAATCGTTGCAGTCCGAAGGGTATTCGCGCCAATTCAAAGTCCGGGATTTTCGGTAGCAAGTAGAAGCAGTCGCCAAGGAGCCAACGACTTCCGCCAAACCTGTTCTCCCGTACGCGCGAGAGAAACGCTTTAAGCCATAGAGGCTATCGCCGTCGGCGTCAAAGCCCTTCGACGCTGCTCAGGACAGGCATCGTTCGGTGGCGCTGCGGTGCGGTTCGTGCCTCACCGCAGCCTACGGACAGCCGCCGCCCCGGGACCGGGCGCGCTTGGTCCGTCCTACCCGCTCTTGTCCCAAAAGTCGTAAAAATTGAACCAGTTGTAAGGCGCCCGGCGGCAGTAATGTTCCAGCCGGTCGGCGTACGCCTGCATGTGCTTCCGGATGATTTCGTCGCGGTCTTTCCGCGGGCATTCAACGCGCTCGGCGAGCAGCTCGAAATGCACCTCGTAGCGGGCATCGCCTTTGTGCAGGCAGAAGAACAGAACGATCGGAACCTTGAACAAATTCGCCAGCAGTACCGGTGCCGCGGGGAACCAGGCTTGTTCGCCCAGAAACCGGCACAGCACGCGCTTTTCGCCGTGTACGCTGCGGTCGCCCAGCAGGGCGACAACGCCGCCCAGGGAGATGTGCTCGTCAAGACCGAGGAGGGCGTTCGGAGTGCCTACGGGGACGATGTCCTTGAACAGAGCCGGGTTCAGCGTCCTGAAAATGGCGTTGATCTTGGGCGAATTCTCGCCATAGACCAGCGCCTTGACCGAAAGTCCCTTGTGCCTGAGGCCGAGGCCGCGAAGAATCTCGAAGCTGCCGACGTGGGCGCCGACCAGGAGGAATCCTCGTTTGTCGGCAATCAATCGCTCCAGCAGATCGAAGCCGTGTATCCGGATTCGAAAGAATTCGTCGCGTTCGGCGAATACGAAAACCCGATCGAGCAGGGCTTCGGCGAAGGTGTGATAGTGGCGGAACAGTTCCCGCGGCGATGGCGCCCGGCCCAGGATGCGCCTGAGATAGGCGGCCGAGGCTCGGCGCGAACGGTCGGCGAAAATGAAAAAATAAGCCGTGATCGGATAGAGCAGGGCGCGAGCGATGGGCCGCCCGAGCCGCAAGGCGATCCAGACTATGGTTCGCAGCCAGAAACCGGTGCTGCGTTCTCTTTGGGTAATCCAGCTTCGACTCATGATGCGATGAGGTTGAACAGCAGGCGTCCCTGGGCGATGCGCCGGTCGCCGGAGAAGCACTCGAATTTCACCGAGTTTTCTCCCGTGGCATCGAATCGTAACCGGCACGTCTCTCCGGGACGGAGCACCGACAGAAATTTGGCGGCGGGAATGCCGGCGAGGCGGACGTCCGGATGGGCTTCGAGCCACAGACGGACGATCTCGTCCAGGATCACTACGCCGGGTACGACCGGATTACCCGGAAAATGGCCGGGGAGGGCAGGGTGCTCGGGTGAAACGGTAAAGTGAGCCTCCATGGGCGTCGGTGTCGTTGAAAGTTGTCGGGCGGGAGCGGGTCTAGTTCTTGGCAGCCGCAATCAGGCCCGAACGGGCGACGGTTGCGATCAAGTGGAGGATGGACGGATGGCTGTGATGACGATAGCGGATAAGCCGGTAAATGTACTCGATGAGGAAAAAAGCGCCGACGAAAGCATAATTCACGGTATTGGTGAACAGGAGAAAGGTTTCCATGGGAGCGAGTGCCGCGAGCAGCGCCGATTCCAGGACGAGCAGGCAGAAAAACACGGTCCAGGCCCAGGTGAGCCTGCGCGTGTAAATCCGTAAATCGTCGGGCAGCACGCCCCGCCGCTCCAGCCGCGCGAAGCGAGTAATCAGGGGTTCCTGTCCGGATGTCAGCGTGGTCAGGAAAAGGCTTGCGAGCAGCAGGCTTATGCCGACGGGCGAAAAATAAATCATCGTGTCCGGCTTAAGAAAAAAGAGAGGCGCGCAGAGGCCGAATCCCGCGGCCAGAGGCCAGACTCGGCGGAGCGTCCGGGGGCGGCCGTCCGATAAGCGGGCTGCGATCAGAATGGCCGCAAACAGCAGGAAGTCGACGAGCCCGAGCCAGGTCGGCGATAGGTCCGAGCGAATGGCGGCATAGGAAAAAACCGGAAACAGCGCCGCCAGGCACAGGGTTAAAGCCGGTCTGATCCCCATGTCCTATTTGGTGCGCCGCTTTTCGATGGTGCCGGCCAACGTTCTGAGCGAAGAAAAAATATTGGTCACGTCCGGGTCGTCCGATTTGATCTGAAATCCGTATTTCTTGGCGATGACCAGGGAAAGTTCCAGCAGGTCTATGGAATCGAGACCCAAGCCCTCGCGGTACAGCGGTTTTTCCGGATCGATCTGTTCGGGAACGGCTTCGAGGTTCAATGAGTCGACGATCATCCGCGCCGCTTCCAATTCCATCGGGCTCAGTTGCGTAGTCATAAGCTATTCAAATTCAGTCAGTTGGATCATAAAAGCCGCGCGTGGCCGGGATTACGAACGGGGCGGGCGAATCACGCCTTCGATCTCGAGCAAAAGGTCTTTGCGGCAAATATCCCCCTGGAGAAACATGACCGGACACGAAGGATGCACGGTTTCGGCCAGCAGTTTTCTCGCCATTCCCACGTGTTCGCGATGGCGTATGTAAACCTTCAACATGGAATCCGGCCCCAATCCGCCAAGTACGATTCGGGGACGGTCCAGTTCGTTCAGCACGGCTCGAATGTTGATCAGGGTTTCCCGTAATTGCCCGGCCGCGTCTTCGCGATGAACGGTTTCGTGCCCGAAGATGCTCGCTGTCCCCGACAGATAAAGCTGCCGTTCGCCACCGAATTCCGTCAGCGTGGCACGCGAAAACGAAGGGCTGCGCGGCCCGTATTGTAACGGATAACGATAGGCGCTCACCTGGCGCGGGTTCTCGATCTGCCGTCCCGGGGTGCGCGCGGCGATGAAATAAATCCGCAGCCCCTCGGTTCCGGCGCCGATCGCGCTGGCGGCGGGCAAGTCCTGGTCGAACACGTAGGCGGCTTCGGTGAAGGCTTGATACCGGCCCAAGCAAAAGCGCTGATAGTTTTCGAGGCCTTTATCTTCGCCGTTGATACGGGGCAGATAATTCCACACGCGGATTAGGCGGGTGTAGCCGGAGGCGCGGGTCAGATCCAGTATCGCGCGGTAGGCGCGGCAGGTTCGGGTTTCCACGGACTCCTGCCGATCGCCGGGCAAATAGAGGCTGCCGAACAGGATGTCCTCGTTGCAGGCGTAACGGATGCCCCGATGTTCTCCGTAGCTTGCCGGCCGCGGACTCAGCCAAACCTCGCACAGTCTTGGTTCGTCCAGGTGGCGCATGGGCACGGTCAGAACCGGGTACGGCGCTTCGGAAACGGCTTCCGGAAAGCCGTCGAAGCCGATGACGCCGAGCACCGAGGCCTGGTCCGTGTTGGTCAGCCGGTTCGCGGCCTCGGCCGGCAACAGTCTGAGGTAAATGGGCGAGTCGAACTCGGCGAAACGCGGGTGCGGAACGCTCGGGTTCAAATCGATACAGCCTTTTCGGACTGGCGCATTCATATCGCGGTTTTCGGAACGAACTTCAGGAGGCGATGTTCTGGCGTCTGCGTTTATGTGCCGCGTAGTTATTGACCGGGTCGAACAGACTTTTCAAATAATAGATGATCTTGAACATCAAGAGCTTGGATGCGACCGGGGTGTTCCGGAACAGATCGCCGGCGAGCAGCGAGATGACGCCTTCCTTGATCCGCCATCGGTTGTGGGGATGGATGATCAAGTCCCGCATGGACGGCGTGGTAACACGGTAAATGAACCAGGAAAACGTCTTCAGGCCGCGGCGCACAGATTTTTCGTAGCGTTTGAGGCGCTTGTCCGCGGATTCCGGCTCGCGTAGGATGCCGTCCACCGTTTCCGCGCCCGACAGGGCACCGTATAAGGCGAAATGAACGCCGCTGGAGAACACCGGATCGATGAAGGCGAAAGCATCGCCGACCAGCAAGTAATTCTTGCCCCTCAATTTTTTGGATGTATACGAATAGTTTCCGGTTGCGGTTACCGGCGACACCAGTCGGGCGTTTTTCAGCCGGCCTTGCACCGGAGGACATAAAGCGATAGTGTCGAACAAGAATTGTTCGACCGGTGTCTTGCGGCTTTTCAGATAATATGGCCAGCAGACGGCGCCCACGCTCATCAGATCGCCCTTGAGCGGAATCATCCAGAACCAGCCGTGATCGAACCAGTAGATGCTGATGTTGCCTTCGGCCTGGCCGGTTCTCCGTTCGGCCCCCTCGAAATGGCCGAAAATCGCCGCGCTGCTGTGTTTCTTGTTGCGTTCCTTGGTGCCGAGCCGGTCGGCCAGGAAGGTATCGCGGCCCGAAGCATCGACCAGGAAACGCGGCTGCCAGACATGCTCCTTACCGTGTTCGTCGGTCGCACTCACGCGTTCCGCTCTATCGCCGTCGAGTTCCACCGCGGTCACGCGGCAGCCTTCATGCACTTCCGCGCCCTTGGCGGCGGCATTTTGCAGGAGGATATGATCGAACTCGGCGCGCTTGACTTCGAAGGCGTAGGGATGAGACTTGTCGAGCGCCTCGGCGAATGGGAAGCTGGAACACGTGCCGTGGTAAATGGAATCGAATTCGGCGGCGTATTTGCGAAGTCCGATTTTCTCGACTTCTTCCAATACGCCCAGGCGTTCCAGGTAGGGAAGGCTGAGCGGCAGCAGCGATTCGCCGATGTGAAACCGCGGATGCCGGTCCTTTTCGAGCAGGACCACGTGCCAATCTTTCTCCGCCAGCATTGCCGCAATCGAGGATCCCGCAGGTCCGCCCCCGATGACCAGCACGTCGCATGATTCGCTCATATCAGAATTCTTGTGTAAATGTCCGCTCCCGGAGGCGTTAAGGATAATCGGCAAGATTCGTGCTGCCAAGCCGAGTTGCGGGCGACAAGACGATATTTCCGGCCCAAAGCGAGAGCGGGAACGGATCATTGAGCTGTCGGGCCAAGGGGTTCGTCGGCAAGGGATTGCCGACCAACCAATGCCTGATTCGATCACTCGTGCCGACGGCGCCAAGAACTTCCGTCCAACTCGTTATGCCCGATGAGCGAGATGAAAACGCTCCGGGTTCAAAGATCCGGCATGAGGTAACTCCGGGTGATCGGCACCGCTTCATGGCGTTTCGCCAGTTGGAGCTGAAAAACCACCATGTCGCGCCAGCGGAAGGACCCTTCGCATATCGCAAGATAGAATTCCCACATGCGGGCGAAACGTTCTCCCATGCGCTCCACCACCTCGGCTCTATAGTTCTGAAATCGCCGAAACCATTCGCGAAGGGTATAGGCATAGTGCAGCCTCAGCACCTCCAGATCGGTCAGCATCAGGCCGGAACACTGCATCGGCGGCGACAGGTCGGAAAGCAGCGGGATGTAACTGCCCGGAAAAATATGGCGGGTCATCCAGGGATTGGGCGGACCGTCATTTTTGGTCACGCCTATGGTGTGCAGCAGCGCGATGCCGTCGGGTTTCAGCAGTTTCGCCATTTGCCGGAAGAAATCCGGGTAGTGGCGGACGCCGACATGTTCGAACATCCCGACACTGACGATACGGTCATATTCCCCGCTATGCATCCGGTAATCCCGAAGCTGAAAACGAACCCGGTCTTGTAGGCCCAGGCGCTCGGCCTCGGCCCGGGACACGCGGAGCTGTTCCTTGGAAAGGGTCAGGCCGGTCACATCGGCGCCGAACTCCCGGGCCAGGTAAACCGCCAGGCCGCCCCAGCCGCTGCCGATATCGAGGACGCGCAGTCCGGGCCGCAGGCGCAGCTTTTGGGCGATCAGCCGGCATTTGGCGAGCTGGGCCTCCTCCAGAGTCTGCTCGGGGTATTCGAAATACGCGCAGGAATAAAACAGGCGTTCGTCCAAGAAACGCCGGAACAGCCATTCGTCGAGATCGTAATGATGGTTTACGTTTCGGTAACTGCGGGCGATGGCGTTACCGGTGCGGACCACGGCGTGCAACCATCGGCGTACATGGAGATAGGGGGCGGGGCCGGGTTCCGAGAAATTCCTCATCATGACTTCCAGAAACGCCGGCAGCGCCTCGGGCGATCCCGCGTTCCAACCGCCTTCGAGGTAGGTTTCGCCGAGCTGAAGCTCCGGATCCCACAAGAGGCGGCGCAGAGTCGAAGAATCCCGGACATGCCAGTGTGCCTCCGGTTGCCCGTCCCCGAAGCGGCGGCTCGGGCCGCCGGTCACATGAAGGTGGAGGGAGCCTTCCCGAATCCGCCGGCTCAACAGTCCGGTTACGGTCTGATGCAGCATCTTTTCCAGTGCCATCGGATTTCACTCCTTGTTCACCGAGGTACCAAAAGCCTAACCGATTAGTGTTATAACCTCACTCCCTTCGAACGGATTCGAGCAGAAATTCGGGATACTGCGCCGGGAATGCAGAACGCGGCGGCACCGGCACGGAAGGCGAGAGCGTTCTTCCGAACACCTAAAACAGCTTCGCCGGGTAAAAGCCGATGTTTTCTTAAGGAAGCTCTGATTAAATCTCCAATTCGGAGAAGCATCCTGCGCAACTGATTGATCCAACAGGCCCTCACTCAAGCCTCTTCCAGAAGGGAAGGGCTTGTTCAGAGCTTTCTTAAAGATCGTGTTTCTGCCTGAGCAGGGCGAGCTTGAATTCGGACGTTTCCGCTTCGGCGTCTTCCCAGGGGAACTTCGGCAGATTTTCCAGGGCGAGTATCAAGCTCTCGTTCCATTTTTCGGAAATCAGCTTGGCGAAAGGATCGTCCTCGGTGAGGAACAGGCGGCGGCCTTCGGTCAGGCTGTCCCGCTCGTAGATCAATAGCTCCACAGGGGGGCCGACGGTCACATTGCTGCGGATGGTGGAATTCATGGAGACCAGTGCGCAGCGGGCGGCCCGCTCCAGGTCGATGTCCCGCTTAATGATGCGGTCCAGAATGGGTTTGCCGTACTTGGTTTCGCCGATCTGCAGGAACGGATGCTCTCCCGATTCGTGAATGTAATTCCCCTGCGGGTATATCATGAAAGTCTCGGGCGGGCTGTCGCCCATCTGGCCGCCGAAGATGAAAGTGGCCTCGAAGTTAGTATTGGCGGTGTCGCGGCTGGCCTGCTGGCGCTGCAACTGGGTACTGATCATGCCGATGTAATCCGCGGCTTCGCTCATGCTGGTCGCCGTGATCAGATTCGGTACCAGCGCCTGCTCGACGTCGCGGTACATCTTTTTCACCACGGCCTGGGTGGTGGCAAGATTGCCGGCGGACAGCAAAACGAATACCCTCTCGCCCCCCCACGCGAATGTGTGCATTTTCGAATAGGTGCCGATGCTGTCCATTCCGGCATTGGTGCGGGAATCGGAGCAGAACACCAGCCCGCGTTCCACATTGATCGAAAGGCAATAGGTCATGGCGATGTCAGGATGGACTCGGGTTATGGATATTCGATCGATTCTATCGTCAGACGTTTCAGGATGAAATCATTTAGTACTCGAGCGGTCGCGCGTCTCGAGGTCTTACGGTTTGCACCGTGACGGAGCGAAACATACGCATCCGTGCACCTGATCGGATTTGTCGGAATATCGACAAAGATGGCGGGACCGCTGTCTGCGCGGCGCCGCTTGCAAGGCACTGCTCACTATTGGCACGGACGATGCTTTTTCGGTACCGTCACCATTGTTGTTCGATTATGAACATTTCCCACGAATACAGCGTCAGCGAAGCTTACGACGAACTCCTGGAACCGGGCGGCCAACCGCGCTGCGCCGCACGAGCCCTGTTTCATTATCTGAACACACTTCAGCCGGGCGAACTGGAGGCTCGCCGGCAGTCGGTGGATGCGGCCATCATGACCATGGGCATCACTTTCACCGTATACAGCGAAGCCGGGAACATCGACCGCGCCTGGCCTTTCGACATCATTCCCCGGGTCATGGCGAAAACCGAGTGGATGCGCATCGAGGAAGGACTGAAGCAGCGCCTCACGGCCCTGAATCTGTTCATCAACGATCTCTATAACGAGCAGCGCATCGTCAAGGACGGCGTCTTTCCGCTCGAAGTGATCGCCGGTTCGCGCAATTTCCGGCAGCAGTGTGTAGGCATTACGCCCCGTTTCGGCGTGTGGGCCCATATTTCGGGCACCGATTTGGTGCGCGACAAGGACGGTACGGTGTACGTGCTGGAGGACAATCTCCGGGTGCCGTCCGGTGTTTCCTATATGTTGGAAAACCGACAATTGACGAAGCGCCTGTTTCCCGAGGTCTTCGAGGTTTGCAATGTGCTGCCGGTCGATGACTATCCGGTTCAGCTTTACGACACGCTGGCGGCGCTATCGCCGCGGGACGACGAGCGCCCGGTGGTGGCCGTGCTGACCCCCGGAATCTATAACTCGGCCTATTTCGAACATAGTTATCTGGCCCAGCGGATGGGCGCCTTTCTGGTGGAAGGTTCGGATCTGATGGTCGATGCGGACGACAGGGTCTACATGAAGACGGTCTCCGGGCCCCGGCGGGTCGACGTGATCTACCGCCGTATCGACGACGATTTCCTGGATCCGGAGGTGTTCCGGCCCGACTCGGCGCTGGGCGTTCCGGGGCTCATGCGCGCCTGGCGCAACGGCAAGGTCGGCATTGCCAATGCACCCGGCTCCGGTGTGGCGGACGACAAGGTCGTATATGCCTACGTACCCAAAATCATTCGCTATTACCTCGACCAGGACCCGATCATTCCGAACGTGCCGAGCTATTTGTGCATGGCGGAAAAGGAACGGGGCTACGTGCTGGCCAATCTGGACAAGCTGGTGGTCAAGCCGGCCAACGAATCGGGCGGCTACGGCATGATCATAGGGCCCAGGGCGAGCCCCGAGGAGCGCGCGGCATTCGCCGATCTGATCCGCGCCAATCCGCGCAACTACATGGCGCAGCCGACGCTGAGTATTTCCACTGCGCCGACCTTGACCGGAGACTGCCTCGCGCCGCGCCATCTGGATCTTCGGCCTTTCGTCCTGCAATCCAGCCGGCTTCACGCCACCACCGGCGGACTCACGCGAGTCGCGCTGAAAGCGGGTTCCCTGGTGGTGAACTCGTCCCAGGGCGGCGGCAGTAAAGATACCTGGATCGTCGACACGGAGGACTCATGCTATCCCGCGTAGCCGAGAACCTGTACTGGATGGCCCGTTACCTGGAGCGGGCCGAGAACACCGCGCGCCTGATCAATACCACGACCGACGTGCTGCTGGATTTGCCCAGGGACGCCTCGTTCGGCTGGGACATCCTGCTCAAGCTGGTCGGCCTGGACGAATTCTTCGAAGAGCATTACCGAGAGGCGAACGAATCCAATATCCTGCACTTCCTGATCCAGGACGAGCGCAACCCCAGCGCCATCGTATCCTGCATCCGCCGCGCCCGCGAAAACAGCCGCACCTTCCGGGAAATTCTTCCCAAGGAGTTCTGGGAGCGGGTGAACGGGCTTCATCTCTATGTCCAGGGCCTGGCCTCGAGGGCGGCGCAGAACCGGGCCCAGCGCTACGAAGTTCTCAATCAGATCGTCGAACGCAACCAGTCGCTGGCCGGGCTGCTGATCAGCTGCATGAGCCACGACCTGGTATACGAATTCATCCGGCTGGGCAGAAACATCGAGCGCGCCGACATGACCACGCGCATCGTGGACATCAACGCGGCCGTGCTGCTTCCGCGCAAGGGCAGTTCGCTGGAGCCCTTGCAGGAGCGGCTGTGGATGAGCGTGCTCGAGGCCCTGAGCGCTTACCAGATGTATCGCCGCCACGTCGACGTGCACGTTTCCGGCCATGCGGTGCTGAACTATTTGCTGCTCGATCAGCATTTTCCGCGCACCGTCTGCCACTGCCTCTCGGAAATCGAGGAGTGTCTGGCCACGCTGCCGAATAACACCGAGGTCATGAAAGTCACTCGCCGGGCTTGGCGGCGACTCAAGGGGCTGCGCTGGGAAGGTTTGGCGTCGGCCGTGCTGCACGAGTACCTGGATCAGGTTCAAGCCGACTTGGGCGCCATTCATGTCGCGGTGTCCAACCAGTATTTCTATTTCTACATGCGACAGAAAGAGGCTACTCCGCCGGTACGGGTAGTCAATGAATAGGGAGTTGCGACCGTGATGTCTTCTCTGGATTTCCCCCGTTATGGCGACAAGCAGAACTCGCCGTTTTTCGAGGAGTTCTTGGCCAAACTCTTGGAACAGCGCGATCAGGTAGGGCTCACCGAGCTGATCCGTCAGATCGACGCCCTGATGATCGCGGTCGAGCCCGGACACTCCGTTCCCTACGTGGGCGAGCTGTGCCTGATGACGCCTTACCACTATCTGGCGACGATCGAGTCGGAACGCCACTCCACCCACGTACTGCGCATCGACATGAACGCTCCCGACGTTCTGGTCCGCGAAGTCAAGGATCCCAACACCCGCAGCATCTTCCGCAGCCTCAACGAACTGTATCCGATCGGCGCGCACAAGCCGAACGCGCGCTACATGGGCGAAGCGTTTCGGGTTTCCGACCTAGGCCAGGTAGTGGAGTTGCAGAAGTCGCGGGACGTGCGCTTTTTCAACCGGGACCAGATCCGCAAGCTGGAAATGCCGGACGCCATGGCGATCGTCAAGCCTTCGCCCTACACCCACAATATCGTCGGCTATTGGGAGCGGCCGGAAGGCGAGCCCCGCGATTACGCGCCGACGCGAAGCGCCGTTCGCGAAGACGTGCGGCGGGCTTACCTGGAGGCAAAGGACGCTCAGGCCGAGCTCGGGCTGGAAGCGCTGCTTCTGCCCATCGACCATCTCGCCACCCGCATCTATAGCCAGAACCGGGAGGCGGCCATTCTCGAATGGCTGACGTTGACCAGTTATTACTACTGGGGGTCCTACGACATCGTTTCCCAGAATTCTTCGACCAACGTCACCAAGAGCGTGCATCACCCGAATGAACTGGAATGTCCCGCCAAGGTGTTCACCGCCGCGAACCATCCCTATTTCGTCAACCATTTGCTCAAGCTGCCGTCGCCGACCGAAGCGTTCGTCCGCAACTACGGTCCAAGGCTGCATCATCTCGCGGTAGCGGTCCGGGACGGCGAGACCGAAGGCAAGGCCAATATCGATTACGTGGTCGGCACGCTGCGGGATTGCGGCAAGGAATTCCTGCTCGATGTCATCGGCTCCAAGGAAGATGGCCTCAAGCAGGTCTTTTCCAGCGCCTCGGAATATTCCTCCCTGATCGTGGAATACGTCCAGCGCTTCGGCGACTTCCAGGGGTTTTTCACCAAGGAAAACGTGGCCGAGCTGACCCAGGCCGCCGGCGTGGAAGAAAATCTCCGCGCTTTAGAGGCGGAGGTCGCCGCATAACGGTACGGGCATGCGGCCGATTTCGCGGCCAGGCGTGTGATTCGAGCAGGCCTTCCGCTATTCGCGTTACAGAGCGGTAACTTTCTGCCGAGCCGGCTGCCTATCGCGTCCGCGGGGGAACAGGTCTTCACTCGGTCCCCGTGTTAAAATCGGCGCTCGACGATTCGAGCCGAAACGAATCTCGGCCCGCCGTCAGTCGAGCTTCAGCCGATCAACCCTCACTTTGCAAAACCCCGTGAACATAGCTACGAACTGCCCTTGTGGCTCGGAAAAGCCATTCGAAGCCTGCTGTGGCCCTTATCTGGCGGGAAACACACACCCGCCCACGGCGGAAGCCCTGATGCGCTCGCGTTACACTGCGTTCCAGCTGCGCGACGCCGAATATCTCAGGGACAGCTGGGACCCCGGCAAACGGCCGGCAGCTTGGGATTTTGAAGGCGACACCCGCACCTGGTCCCGTCTAGATATTGTCGGAGCTATAGGTGGCGGCGAAAACGACGAGCGCGGAGTCGTTGAGTTCAAAGCCCGGTTCGAGCTGGGAGACGACACTTATTTGTTACATGAAGTCAGCCGGTTTCATCGGGTGGAAGGGCGATGGGTTTATCTGGACGGCATCATCCAATATCACGGCAAAATCGCCCACAAGGGCGAGGTTCTCCGCAATGCCCCGTGTCCTTGCGGCAGCGGCAAGAAGTATAAGAAATGCTGTGGCGGCTCGGCCAGAAGGTCGCGTAGGGATTAATTCCCGTCGTGCCGGGGCGACGCTGCGTTTCCAAACGGAGCGCATTTTCGACCCTGCTTGGGGGCGAAAGTGACGGCTACGATATTTCCATCAATTTTGTGATCGCTCTCACACCCTTTGTCCACGGGCATTTCGGCAAGCACCGAGCTGATCGTGGCTGTCGGTGGCATACGAATTGCATTTTCACAATCGGCGGCCGGTGAGTGAGTGGCAGGAGGCCATACATTAATATTCACTCATCGGACCGCACCAATATCTTTTTCTTATGCTCTCTCCTCCCTCCCCCTCTGAGCTAGGTGCCGCCGGGAATGGCGACACCTCAATTTTTTGCCAAGACCGCATCGATCGCGAACGGAGCTTGTTCCGAGCCTAGCCTTCGCAGGTCGGCAATCCCTTGCCGACGACTACGCTGACGGCTTGACTTCGGTTCGGGGTTCAGACAGCGTTCGTTCGTGCGAGACTCCCGTTTGCGGGAACTGCGGCAAAGCCCCGGCATCCAATCCAAAATCGACGCCCGGGTATTCGGTGCGGAAGATGGGCATTTAGGCCAGGAGAAGAATTTCGATCGGGCGCCGGGATTTGTTGCGGTGCCCTGAACCCACCAGATGGAAACCGGAGGCAAAAATGAAGGGAGTCGTTTTTCACGGAGTCGGCGACATTCGTCTGGAAGATATCGCCGAGCCTCGCATCGAAGAACCGACGGACGCGATCTTGCGGATCACCGCCAGCGCGATTTGCGGGACGGATCTGCACATGGTGCGCGGGACCTTGGGCGGATTGAAGCCCGGCACCGTTTTGGGGCATGAGGCCGTCGGCGTGGTCGAATCGCTGGGATCGAACGTCCGGAATCTCAAGGAAGGCGATCGGGTGGTGGTGCCATCGACCGTCGCCTGCGGCTACTGTTCATATTGCCGGGCGGGCTACTACGCGCAATGCGACAATGCCAACCCCAACGGCATTCTCGGCGGGACGACATTCTTCGGAGGCCCCGCGATGACTGGAGCCCTGAATGGACTGCAGGCGGAAAAAGCGCGTATTCCCTTCGCCAATGTCGGGCTGGTCAAGCTGCCGGACGACATTACCGACGACGAGGCCATAGTCATCTCGGACATCCTGCCGACGGCTTATTTCGGCGCGGATCTCGCGGAGATCAAGTCCGGCGACACGGTGGCCGTCTTCGGCTGCGGTCCGGTCGGACAGTTTTCTATCACCTGCGCCAAGGTGCACGGCGCCGGCCGGGTATTGGCCGTGGACAACGAACCCTCGCGTCTGGAGATGGCGCGCAACCAGGGCGCGGAGGTCATCAATTTCGATCTCGAAGATCCGGTGCAGGCGATCCGCGATCTGACCGGCGGGATCGGCGTGGACCGCGCCATCGATGCGGTGGGCGTGGATGCGGAGCGTCCCCATCATGGGCCGGCTGCGCAAAAAGCCGATGAGCAAAAAGTCCAGTTTGACCAGGAACTGAGCGAAATCGCGCCGGAAGCCCAGCAGTCCGGAGCCCGCTGGCATCACGGCGATAGCCCGTCCCTGGTTTTGACCTGGGCCGTCCAGGCTTTGGCCAAGGCCGGAACCTTGTCGATCATCGGCGTTTACCCGCCGTCCGATCGCTTTTTCCCTATCGGCATGGCGATGAACAAGAATCTCACCCTGAAAATGGGGAACTGCAATCATCGCCAGTACATCCCCATGCTGATCGACCTGGTGCGAAGCGGAGTCATCGATCCGACCGAGATCCTGACTCAGACCGAACCTTTGACTTCGGTTATCGAAGCCTACCGGGCCTTCGACGAGCATCGTCCGGGGTGGCTGAAGGTCGAATTGGTTTGAGGTTTAGAGTCGAATTTCGCGGATGCCGTGTCTCGCTTTAAGCCGGCCTCGCCTTGATCGGAGCGGCGGAATTCCCGTATTCCGCTTCGCTGTATACGTGTTGCGAATCCCCGTAGCCCGGATGGAGCGAACGCGAAATCCGGGAGCGCGGCGGGCCTGGGTTTCCCCGCATTCCGCTATGCTGCATGCGGGCTACGCGCTACGGGGGCTCGGTTGTAGATACCGTCTTGGCGATCACGATGCAAGCGCATAATTGGGATCGAACGGTCGGCCGGACTTAAGGACGCCATAGGCCAGGACGAGGCGCTTGCGCATGGCGGCGCCCACGATGAGTTTGCCTTTCTTGCCTTGGGCTTTAAGGCGCTCGCAGAAGGCGCGGATCAGTGGGTTATGGCGCCAGGCGACGATGGCCGGCAGGTAAAGGGCCTTGCGGAGCAAGGCATCGCCGGTCTTGGACAGGCGGGTGTGGCCTTTCCATTTTCCGGACTGGTGTTCTTTGGGCGAGAGGCCGGCAAAGGCGGCGACGCTGCGCGCGTTTTCGAAGCGGTGAACTTCGCCCAGGGTGGCCAGCAGCACCGGGATCGTGGCATTGCCCAAGCCGGGAATGGTGTAGAGCAGGTCACGCCGTTGGCGGAGGTCCGGATCATGGTCGATGTGCTCCCGGATGCGCTTTTGGGTCGCGGCGATCTCGGCGTCGAGGGTGGCGAGCCCGGTGTCGATGGAGGGGCGTACGGTGGGGTCGGCCCCGTCCAGGCGGTTTTTTTCCATCTGCCGCATCTCGAGGAGGCTCTCGAGCCGACGGACCAGCGCTTGTAATTGGCGCACGGCCGGCGGAGGCGGCTGCCAGAGCAGAGGCCGTTGGCTGAGACAGAAGCGGGCGATGCGCTTGGCATCGCTTTTATCGGTCTTGGTGCGGCTCAGTTCGGCTTGGCCGAAGGCGTGGATTTGGGCGGGGTTGACCACGCTGACGGCGAGGCCGTGGTCGACCCGGAACAGGGCCAAGCCCTCACCATAGCGGCCGGTGGCCTCCAGACATACGTGGGGGGTGTTGGGAAGGCTTGCAGCCAGGCCAGGAACGCCTTAACAGGGCGGCTGCAGGCCGCCGGCCGGCGTTGGGTCGAGGTTCTGCGCCCCCCATGGGCGACAGTCGTCGAGTACGACGGCGAAGCAATAACCGTTCCGGATTCGCTGCGACAAGACACAGACCAAGCTTTCGCCGCAATCCCGAAAACCTACCGCAGCGCCCGATCCGCGTTACGTGTTTGCCCGCGAAACGGCGTCGGGAGAAATCCCGTTAAATGCCGCATGTTTTGAGTCATATGACCTAGCCTGATGCGATCCGGGAGTCGCTGAGGAATCGCCGTCAAGCCAAGACAAGGCGGCGAGACCGGAACTCACCGCGGCCGCGCTTGGGGCCGTTCGGACATGGAGCTTGTCGGGCCGGGGCGGAGAAGGGAGCGCTATCCGCCGAAATGGAGCCGGTGAAGTTTCCGGACACCAGGCGACGGACAAGTCAGGTCAATGCCGAATGGCGGACTGCGCCAGATGATGGCGCGGTTTTGGGAACGACTATTGCTTGCCTCTGGCCCGGGCAAAACACTCTCGCCGATGAACTCATGCCGCGTCGCAGACATCGTCTTCTCGATTATTTGTTCCGCCCTCACGGCACGGAATTGCCGGCTTTCGCCGGGCAGCGCTCCGGGAGCGACTGCGCCGAGGGTCTGGTGCAGGAGGCGTATTTACGGCTCTTGCAGCACCCGAATCCGGAATCCATAGCCAACCTGCGCGCATTTCTTTTTCAGACCACCGCGAATCTCACCGTCGATCACTACCGCAAGCAAGTGTTGAAGTCCCGCTACCACAGGGAGACCGGAATCGAGGAAGGCGGAGAGGGCGAACTGGAGCAAGCGCCCGCGGGCGATCCCGCGCCGGATGTTTACTGGAGCCGGCGCGAGGAACTCGATCGTCTGAACGACATGCTGCAGGAATTGCCGGAAACCACTCGCTACGCATTCGTGCTGGCCGCATCGAGGGGCTGTCCCACAGCGAAATCGCCGAGCGCTTGGGCATCTCCGTGCGCGGCTCGGAACGCCACGTCGCCGCGGCGCTCCGCCATCTCCTCAAGCACAAAAGCTTTGGCTAAAGTCATGCGGGCAACGATCCGCGGCGTTGCGCTTTGTGGGGATGATGCCGGAGTTGTCGGTGTCTTCGGACGGGTGGCGAAGGTAAGTTCCTTACCGGGGCTCGCAGGGTGCGGTTCCCTTCGTTCACCACACCCTACATACTAGCTGCGTTCATCCGCGCAGGGCACGACCGGTTTTAATGACATCTTTTCTCGATTCCAGAATTTCCGAGGAACTCAGGTATCAAGCCATCGAGTGGGCGATACGCTGCTCGGACGGCGGTTCGGAGGACGAGCGGCGGGCATTGGCGGCCTGGCTGGAGGAAGATCCGGCGCATCGTGCCGCCTACGCCGAGATTGCCGCGTGCCTGGAATGGCTGGATAGCTTCCGCGGCGCCGATCTGCCCGCACGCCGGGAAGCCGCGCGCTACCGCCCATCGCGGCACCGCCGGCGAGCGCAGCGATGGGTGGGGCTCGCGCTCGCGGCGGCGCTGGTCCTGGCCTTAGGATTGACCGCTTTCTCGCCGGACGGCTGGTATGGCAGCCGCGACCGCTACGTCGCCGCGCGCGGTGACCTCCAAACCATCGACTTGGCGGACGGTTCTCGCCTCGAGCTCAACACCGACAGCGAAGTCGAGGTGCGCTTCAATCGCTGGCAGCGTTCGGTCACGTTGGTGCGCGGCGAAGCTTACTTCCGTGTCGCGCACGATGCCGAGCGTCCCTTCGTCGTCATTGCCGGAAACGGACGCAGCGTGGACATCGGCACCGAATTCGACATCTATATGCGGCCTGATCGTGTCCTGGTGGCGGTACACGAGGGCAGGGTAAGGGTCGATGCCAGGCAGAGCCGCGAGCTGGGGCCTTCCGAAACGCTCGCATACAATCGGGCCGGGGAGTTCGTGCCGGTCGGCTCCGACGAATCGGTGGACACCGTCACCGCCTGGCGGCGCGGCAAGCTGGTCTTCAACAATCGCCGGCTCGACGAGGTTCTGGCGGAGATCGGACGCTATCACGACATCCGCCTGCGCCTGACCGACGCCTCCCTCGGTAGACTCACGGTCAGCGGCACCTTTTTCATCAACCGTCTCGATACCTCCCTGGAAATCATCGCCCACAGCCTCGGAGTCGCTCTTACCCGTCCGCGGCCCGGCGAGGTCGTTCTGGGCAAACGTTAAGCAACTCGGAATCGCTGTCGCCGAGTGAAAGTTGCTCGACGCTTATCGATCGCGCGCCGTCTCCATCTCCCCGTCACTCGCTGGCGGTTTTTTTTCTGTCGTTCGTTTCAATTCATGAACAACAAAAAAATGGAGACATCCCATGAATTCAACGACGAAGCCTTGCCTGGCGGCGATATTGACGCTCTGGGCGGGGACGGCCGCAGCGGGGGAAACCGAACATCCATTCGACATCCCGGCTCAGCCGCTGCATTCCGCCTTGCAGAAACTGGCCGAGCAGGCCGAGGTCGCGGTGTTCTTCGCCGAGAGCCAGGTTGCCGGAAAGCGGAGTCCCACGCTCAAGGGCCGCTACACGACTCAGGACGCGGTAGCCCACCTGCTCGGCGGAAGCGGCCTTCAGTTTTCGGTGGCCGAAGACGGATCGGTGGCGGTGAAACCGGCGACGGAACGAGTCAACCGAGCCGATCCGATCGCCCTGCCGAAAGTCGACGTGATCGACCAGGCGGACTACGACCCGGACGATCCCTACAACCCCAGCTATACCCGCCCCAATGCCAGCACAGCCACCAAGACCGATACGCCGATCGTGGAGACGCCGATGTCGATTGAGGTGGTGCCCAGTGCGGTCATACAGGACCAGCAGGCCATCCAACTGGGCGACGCCGTCAAGAACGTCAGCGGCATGTTTCAGGGGATTTCATTTGGCGGCTTCTCAGAGGAATTCATGATTCGCGGCTTTAACACCAAGTTCGCCAATTATCTCGATGGGTCGAGGTTTCCCGCCAGCCGAATTCCAACCGCCAGCGCCGACCGCATCGAGGTCGTCAAGGGGGCCGCGGCCAATCTCTACGGACGTATCGAGCCCGGTGGCATGATCAACGTGGTCACCAAGCGTCCGCAGGAGGTCCCTTTTTATGCTTTGCAACAGCAGTTCGGCTCCTTCGACCTCTACCGCATCACGGCGGATGCCACCGGTCCGATTACCTCGGAGGGATCGCCCTTATACCGGTTCAATCTGGAGTACCTGGACAAAAACTCCTTCCGCGACTTCTTGTTCACGGACCGCATTTTTGTTGCGCCTTCTCTGACCTGGAAGATCAGCGACCGTACGCTACTCGATCTCGATTTCATGTATTTCGACGAAGACACTCGGGAAGATTACGGGGTTCCGGCCATCGGCAAGCGCCCGGCCAATATTCCCATTTCGCGCTACTTGCAGGAGCCTTCCACGGACAAGAGCAACACCAAACTATATAACGTCGGCGTGACGCTTAACCATCAGTTCATGGAAGACTGGAAAGTCCGCGCCCGGTTCGTCAAGTTCAACCGGGATGTGGTGGACCCGCAAACCGTCGGATTTGCTTTGAATGAGACAACCGGCCTTTTGGACAGATTCTTTTATGGCCCGGACAGCGGGGACGATTCCTACTTCGGCACCGTGGATGTTACGGGAAGATTTTCCACGTGGGGAGGTGACCATAGAGTCCTGGTCGGTTGGGACTATTACAACATCGATACGAAAGTCAGCGCTTTCAACTTGCGGGTGCTATCAATATCTTCAACCCCGTCTATGGGCTCTCGGGCGTGGATTTGTCCCAGGCGCAAAAGAACTTCTTCATCGACCAGCGAAACGAGTGGACCGGCGTCTATTTCCAGGATCAGATCACGCTTTGGGACAAATTCCATATTCTCGGCGGCGGCCGCTACGATTGGGCTACTTCCGGATTGGGGCTGGCCTTCGGCACCGATCAGTCACTCGCCGCTGCCCGCGCCAACCTCCAAGAGGTGCACAATGATCGTTTCAATCGCTGCGAGACATGGAGCGAGTGAGCGAGCGAGTCGAGTAGTCCCCGGAAGCCCGAGCGCCGGGTGTGAGACCGAAGGTCGACGCGATAGCGGCGGTCGGAGGTCTCACACAAGGCATCGCGACCGGGCGTCGAGTCATCTGCGAGCGGTGTCCGGACCCCTTGTTGGGTCCGGACCAGACGAGCGGGGACGGCCGGGGCGCCGAAGGCAATAACTCGTCGCCAATTTTTTGCTCCTTTTGGTGACTTGGAGGTCCCAAAAGGTTTCGCAAAAAATGGCGACGCAATCGCCCCGTGTAGGTTTGGTCTATCAACCCTGGAATTGGCTGTCGCTCTACGGCAACTACGTCGAGTCCCTGGGCAGCGCGAATATCGGTGTGTCCGCCGACGGGAAGCCGTTTTCGCCCGAGACCGCTGAACAATATGAAGCCGGTTTCAAGACGGAATTCTTTGATAAGCGACTCACCTCGACCGTGGCGTTCTACCGTCTGACCAAGAAAAACGTGTTGGTCCCGATCCCGGGCACCGCGTTTTCCGACGCGATCGGCGAGGCGCGCAGCCAGGGTGTCGAGGTGGACATCGCGGGGCAGGTCACGGAAGCCCTGAGCCTCATCGCGACCTACGCCTATTCCGACGCCAAAATCACCAAGGGCGACAACCAGGGGAATCGTCTGTGGGACGTCCCGAGAAATTCCGGCAGCCTGTGGGCCAAGTACGATTTGCAGCAGGAGCCTGTGCGGGGTCTGAGTTTCGGCGCGGGCGTCTATTTCCTCGGGCAGCGCGAGGGCGACAACGGGAATACCTTCCAGCTGCCCGGTTACGGACGAGTGGACGCGCTCGTCAAGTACCAGTTACCGGTGGCTTCTTCCAGGCTGTCGCTCCAGTTCAATGTCGAAAACCTTCTGGACCATCGGTACTACGTAGCGACGCTGGCGGACCGGTTCAGCGTGATACCGGGCGCACCACGCACGTTTATAGGCTCTGTGCGGATTGAATACTGAGCCTTGGACGGATCTGAATCGTGATCAAGCGACCCGCAGGCACTCCGCCCTGCGGCAGGGTGGCGAAACGGCTGGCCGCTGGGATGATCTGCCGCGAGTCCCGCCGCAAACTTTGGCTCAAGATCCACCTTTACCTAGGACTATTTGTCGGAGCTGTGTTCACGATAAACGGTCACATACAGCCGACCCGCGCCCAACCCGGAACAGCAGCAGTGAGACCAACCGGTTAGTCGGCAAAGGATTGCCGATCTACCAGTACTGTCATCGTTCATCCGCCGAACCATTTGGCACAGGCTTGTTCGATAGCTTTCTCATTCGACACCCCAGCCTTATCGATTGAAACCTCTCTTGCAGCCCAGTACCGCGACCATCCAACTATGACGGCCTGATCGTGCCGGGAAGAGGATTGGATGCGAACGGATGCTTCGGGCAGAATCAGTACCGGATTGGGCTGTCAGAGAAATAGGGCGAGATCACAGGACAGTCTGCATGAACATCCTTGTGCCGGCGTTTGCGGTTATTGTGGCCGTTCTAGCGGCCGGGCGCGTTTTTGCGCTTATCCACGGCGAGCCGTTGCCGATCGGCCGGGAATCGACCCTGTCGTTGACGATCGAACTGCATCACCGGGATGAGTACCGGCGGGTCTGGAAGAACGGGAACGGGGCTTGCAGTTCCACGGTACTCGGCACGCGTCCGCTGACTTTGATCACGGCGGCGCATTGTCTGCGCGATGTACGCCTGGAGGGGCCGCTTAAACTGCCGGCGGTCCGCTTGCGGGCCGCTCCCTCGGCGGCGGTATCGAATGCCCGGCTGCGCGCGGCGGTGTATCCGAGTTTCGATGTCGTGCAGGAGAACATCGCCGAGGATATCGCCATTCTGATTTTCGACGCGGATGTCGAGGATGCGTTGCGGCCATTGCCGATCACGACCGGCCATATTCCCGACAAAGCTCTGATCTGTGGCTTCGGTTACGGTTACCGGGAAACGGAAAACGACGGTCCCCGCTGTGCCGACAAGCGCGTCTTCGGTTTACCGAGCAGCTTCTATCAGTTCGTGCCGAAACAATACGAGGATCTGGACCCCATACTTCATTTGCAGTTCCGGGCGCAGTTCGAGTCGAAGGAGGCATCGGTGTCTTCGCTTTCCGCGTTGTTGGCGGTCAACCGGCTGGATGCCCAGGGGGCTTATTCGGTCGACGAGCCCATGCCTACGCGCGGCGACTCCGGCGGCCCGTGGATCGCCACCGATGCGCAGGGGAATGTTTCTCTCCTGGCCATCACCAGTTTCGTGGAAACCTTCTATCGCAAGAACAAGCAATGGCCTTTTTTCCACGCGAGCCGCGCGCCGCTGTCCGATTTCGCCTACGTGGCGTACGGCGTGCGCCTCGACACCCGTGAGGCGAGGGCGCGGATCGAAGAGGCACGCCGCCTGGATGCGGATATCCGCGAAATGCCGGCGGCGGGGCAGGCGCATGGCTTCGCCGGACCCGGAGAAGGGACGGGAAGCGAATAATCGCCACTTTTTCGTCCCAGGTATCGAATCCGCCGGGCGGCGTCCGCGGAGAGCGGCTCGACCCTCGGCGATTCCGGGGACGCTCGAGGGGGGAGCCAGCCGGCGATCCCCTTGCGACGGCGGCTCGAACTGATGGTTCAGGCTTTGCGGCGGCGTGCCAGTCCGGCGGCTGCCGCGAGACCCGATCCGAACAGCCACACGGCTGCCGGCGCCGGAACCGCGGAAACCCGATAGAGCGATGTGGTTTGGCTGACCTCGTTGGCGATGGCGAGGAAGCTGCCCTGAGCATTGGAGAAGAAGCTCAGTCCCTCGGGGCTGACGTCGCCGGCGGTGAAAATCATTTCTATGAAGCGGATGTCGTCGAGATCGCTGAGATCCCATACCGCCACGGCATTGGAGCGCTCCAGCCCCAGGAACAAAAGATCGCGGTCGTCCACCGTGCCCACCAACGCGCTTTCCGGTTCCGGTCCCTTGTTGTCGCTGCGGCCGTCGTCCCAAAGCTCCGGGTAGGATATCTTGATGATCTGCTCGAGCTGGCCCCCCGAGTCGAACACGAGGTTGCCGTCGGCGTCCAGGATGGAGAACGAGCGGGCGCCGAAAGCGTGCAGTTCGTCCAGGTCGCCGTCGCCGTCGGTGTCTCCGCTGGTGGAGACGTTCAGACGGCCGAGTTTGTCGCCGGTCTTCCAGTCGCTGCCGTGGGCGGCGGCGAGGGCCGCGTCCAGAGCGGGGTCGATGTCGGCGTTGCCGACACGGATCTCGTCGTTGCCGCCAGGCCAGTCGCCACGGGAATCGCCTTCGTTGGCGGTCACGTAATATTGCCGGCCGTTGTTGGTGAAGCTGGCGATGCCGTCGGGCATGTATAGGCCCTTGACGTTCCAGTTCTGAATGTTGCCGTCCAGCGGATCATTGCCCGGTCCGTCGCGGTCGGAAACGTCCAGTCCGTTCTCCGGCAGGCTGTGGTCTTTCAAGCCCATCGGCCGGATCGCGGTGACGTTGGCGCCGGCGATGTCGACCACGGCCACCGCGTTGGCTTCCTGCAGGGTAACCATGGCCTTGCTGCCGTCGGCGCTTACCGCGATGTACTCCGGTTCGAGATCCTGCGCGACGGAGGCGTTGGGACCGGTAAGCCGCACGCCGCTCTCCCGGAGTGCCGCGGCGGAGCCGTTGAAATTCGTGAAGTCGGCGGTCAGCACGCTGTAAGAGGCGGTATCGATGATGCTTACCGAGCCTTCCGGATCGCCTGCGGGTCCGGTCAGATAGCTGCTCGGTTCGCCCTCGTTGGCGACCAGCAAGCGGCTGCCGTCCGGCGTGTGGATCACCGCGTCCGGGTTCGCGCCGACCGTCACCGTCGCCAACGCGGCGAAGCTGGCGGCGTCGTAGAAGCGGACCAGGCCCGGATCGGTCTTGAGGGGCGCGGAAATCGCGACCGCGGCCTTGTTGTTCGCGACCGACACGCTGTTGATGCCGCCCAGCACCGAGGTGTCGATGCTGTGCACCAGGTTGCCGGAGAGGTCGAGGATGTCGATGCCGCCCAGCCCGAGATCGGCGCCGTTGGCGTCGGTGCCGACCACCCACAGGCGGTTGTTGACGGCGTCGTAGGAAACGATTTCCGAGCCCAGCGCGCTGGAGCCGTTGGCTTCGGTGTGGTTGAAGGTCCACTGGTGCGTGTAGCTGAACCCGCCGGCGGCGCTGGCGCAGGTCGAAGCGAGAGCGGCGGCGACGGCAAGACTGATGGAAGTCGATTTCATGGGGGTCGGGGTCCTCGGCTGGAGCGGCTGTTATCGTTCGTAACGTGATCCGGGGAGCGTTTCGGTTCGGATGCCTGCCGGTGCGGCGCCGCGGGGCCGATTCGCCTCGATGGATCGGCGCCTAATATAACCTCGGCTTGTTACGAAAGGATTAATCCCGTAACGGCAATCGGACATGTCCGGGGGTGCCGGGGATGGCGTCGGGAAGGGCGGCTTCGGCGCTCCCGAAGACACCGTTTGCGATTGGAACGGATTCCTGACCTACGGGGCTGCTCGATTGCGGTGCTCGTTCTTTCGGATGCCTCGGTCAAGCCGCTTTGGCGCCCGTCCCCATGCGCTCCATGACGACGGCTACCGCGGCGGCGCGGGTGCCGACACCCAGCTTCTCGAAAATGTGCTCCAGATGCTTGTTGACCGTCCGGGGGCTGCTGCCGAGGATGGTCCCGACCTCGCGGTTGGTTTTGCCTCGGGCGATCCACATGAGGATTTCCGCTTCGCGGAAGGTGAGCCCCAGGTTCTCCCGCAAGGATTCCAGATTCCAGTCGCCGGTAAATTCCTGCAGGAGCAGCAGGTACTCGCGCACGTTTTCGCAGGGAGCGAGCCTGGCGGTGAATTTTTTGCCGTCGCGATGAAGCGTAAACAACTCGTTTTCCGAGGTTCCGTCCGAAGCGATACGGTCCAGCGCCCAATCCAGAAGCGCCTTGGGCAAATAGCGGGGCGCGTTTTCGAAATCGAGCACCTGGGTTCCGGAGAATGCCGCGAGCCAGCGGACGGCCGAGGAGGTCAGCCACACGATTCGTCCCGCGGCGTCGATGCTGATGGTGGCGAAGCCGCTGCGGTCGAGCGCTTCTTCCACGCGCAGCACCGTCCTCGCCTGGGCCACGTGCGCCCCTACGCGGGCCAGTACCTCTTCGTGACGGATCGGCTTGACCAGGTAATCCACGGCACCTTCGCGAAAACCCCGGAGCAGATCGTTCAACTCGCCCAGCCCGGTCATGAAGATGATCGGAATGGAGCGGGTCGCGGGATTCGCTTTCAGATGGCGGCAGGTTTCGAAACCGTCCATGCCCGGCATCACCGCGTCCATCAGGATGACGTCGGGATCGGCGTAGCGGAGCTGTTCCAGGGCTGACGCGCCGTCGGTCGCGACCAGTACACGGTAGCCCGCTTCTTCCAGGGCGTCGGAGAGCAGGGCGAGATTGGCCGGCACGTCGTCCACGATCATGACCGTGCCCTGGCGGTATTGGCGTTTTAAGCTCATCTTAAACCTCGCTGAGTGTTTTCTTGATGTCGCCGAGACGGAACTCCCGCGAAAGCGCCTGGAGATGCGTCGCGAACGGGATGTAGCCGGCATCGGTTTCGACCAGCGTTCCGAGCCGATCCTGTAGTCCCCGAAGATCGCCCATGCGGGCGAACGCGGCCAGTTCCTCGAGACAGTCGGGCGGCGGGCGTATCATCGGCGCTTCCGTTTCGGGGGCGGTTTGGATCTCCGCCGTATCGTCTCCCCGATGGAGCCAGTCGAGACTCAAATGCAACTTGAGCTTGCGTAGGAGTTCGTCGATCTGAATCGGTTTGGCCAGGAAGTCGTCGCAGCCGGCGCCGCTGGCCGAGCGACGGTCGCTTGGGTAGGCGTTGGCGCTGACCACGATGATGGAGGTCTTGCAGCCGGTCCGGCGCAGATGCGCCGCGGCCTCGATGCCGGTCATTCCGGCCATGATGATGTCCAGCAGGATCAGGTCCGGATGCCAGTCTCTAACCCGCGCCAGGCACCCCTCGCCGCAACCCGCTTCCTCGACAACGAATCCCAGGGGTGCCAGCGCCGAGGTCAGGATGCCGCGATGCTCGGGCTGGTCGTCGACCACCAGGATTTTGCGGCGTGCGCCGCGATAGCCCACGATGTCGCCTTCGTCCGGAGCCTCTTGCGCGCCGCGCAGGTTGGGAAGGAAAAGCCGGACGCCGAACGTCGAGCCGGTCTGGGGCTCACTCTCCACCGTCAGTTCGCCGCCCATGATCTGGGTCAGCATCTTGCTGATGGTGAGTCCCAGGCCGCTGCCGGGAATCGGATTGCCGCGAGGTTTCACCAGACGCCGGAAGGGCAGGAATATGGTCTCGATTTGGTCCTGCGAGATGCCTTCGCCGGTGTCGATGACCTGGAATCGCGCGATTTCTCCGCTATAGCCCACCCGGAAAACGATCCCGCCCTCCTGGGTGAATTTCACCGCATTGCTCAGCAGATTGATAAGAATCTGGCCCACCCGTTTTTCGTCGCCGCGAATCCGGCGCGGCAACACGTCGACGATCTGGCAGCGGAAGGTCAATCCCTTTGCTTCCGCCTGAGGCTTGAACATCCGCACCAATTGTTCGACGAACGCGGGGAAATCGATGGCGCCTCGCCGCAGCTCGATCTTGCGCGCCTCGATGCGAGCGATGTCGAGAATGTCCTCGATCAGGGACGAAAGATGCTCGCTGCTGCGCTGGATGATCTCCACCGCTTCCCGCCGATGGGCCGGGATGCTCGGGTCCTTTCTCAGGATTTGGGCATAGCCGAGTATGCTGTTCAGCGGCGTGCGGATCTCGTGGCTCATGTCGCTCACGAAGCGGCTCTTGGCTTGGTTGGCCCGATCCGCGGCCTCGCGTGTTTCCTGGAGCATGCTGTCGGTTTTCTTATGCTCCTCGATTTCCTTGAGCAGCAGGGCGGTTTGTTTCCCGGATTCCTCCTGCGCCACTTGCCGGCTTTCGTTGCTGAGCACGATCCACCACGCGGCGAGGCCCAGGAAAACCAACAGCGCCGAATAGACCTTGAGGAAATTGGCGAACAGTGCTTGAGATAAAGCCTCGTCCGCGTAGGCGGCTGCCAGAATATCCTGGTAATAGATCACGCCTACGAAGACGCCGGTGAGCGCGGCGAGCAGCAGGTAAACGAGAGCGAACTGAATTAGGCGCAGCCTGTGTTGCGGCGACAGGCATGAGGGTAGCCAGCGGCTGCCGGCTCGTTCCAGTTGGTCCCTGAGCCGCGCATTCGGTTTGCAGGCATCCAGGCAGCGGGCGTCCAGGGTGCAGCAGAGCGAGCAGATCGTGCCCCGGTAGGCCGGACAATAGGCCTTGTCTTCCGGCTCGAAATCGTTTTCGCAAATGCAGCATTTGGCCTGAGGCGTAGTTTCTCCCCAGTCGTTGGGGTTTCTCGCCAGATAATGGCGGCTCCGGGTCAGGCGGGCGATCACCGGGCTCAGCACAAAGGCGGTCGCCAGCGCGATGAAGGCCGAAAAGGCTTGCGGCAGCGCCCCGAACAGACCCGCGTAAGCCGCGATGGAAACGATCGAGGCCGCCAGGGTGGAAAACACGCCCACCGGGTTGATGTCGGGCAGGTAGGCGCGCTTGAATTCGACGAAAGGCGGACTGAGCCCCAGCGGCTTGTTGATGACCAGATCGGCTACCAGGGCGCCGATCCAGGCGATGGCGACATTCGAAAACAGGCCGAGGACCCGTTCGAGCGCGCCGAAAACGCCGAGTTCCATGAGGAGCAGGGCGATCAGCACGTTGAAGACCAGCCAGACCACCCGACCGGGATGGCTATGGGTCAGCCGCGAGAAAAAATTCGACCAGGCGAGCGAGCCCGCGTAGGCGTTGGTGACATTGATCTTGAGCTGCGATACGACCACGAACAATACCGTCGCCGCCAGCGCCAGGCTGTCATCGTCGAATGCATAGCCGTAGGCCACCCGATACATCTGGGTGGGTTCGTGCGCCCGGTCGTCGGCGATGCCGTGCTTGAGCGCCAGAAAGGCAAGGAAGGCGCCGCCCAGTTGCCGGGCCATGCCCATGAGGATCCATCCGGGACCGGCGATTATGGTGGCCGCCCACCAGCGGTATCGGTTGCGGTGAGTCTTTTCCGGCAGAAATCGTAAGAAATCCACTTGCTCGCCGATTTGGGCCACCATGGAAAAGGCCATGGTGGCGGCCGTTCCGAACAGTATCCAATCGAACTGTGCGCCGCGATTCTCGCTTCCGGGGAACAGGGCGAGTTCTCCCAAAGCCTGCGGTTCGCGCCAGATGACGGCCACGTAGGGTGCGACCAGAAGCAGGATCCACAACGGCTGAGTCCAGAGCTGAAGACGGCTGATGGTGGTGATGCCGAAGGTGACGAGCGGGATCACCGCCAGGGCGCTGACGACATGCGCGGCGGCGATGGGAATCTCGAAGTACAGTTCCAGCGCCAGCGACATGATGGACGCTTCCAGGGCGAGCAGGGTGAAGGTGAAGGAGGCGTAGATCAGCGAGGTCAGGGTCGAGCCGATATAGCCGAACCCGGCGCCGCGGGTCAGCAGGTCCATGTCGATGTTGTGCTTGGCGGCGTAGTAGCTGATCGGGAGCCCCGTGAGGAAAACGACGAGGCCTACGGCGATGATGGCCCAGCAGGCGTTGACGAATCCGTAGTTGATCGCGAGAAAGCCGCCGATGGCTTCGAGCACCAGGAACGAAATGGAACCGAAAGCCGTGTTCGCCACCCGGAACTCGGACCACTTTCGAAATGACCTCGGGGCGAACCTGAGTGCGTAATCCTCCAGGGTCTCGTTCGCGACCCAGGCGTTGTAGTCACGCCGTATCTTGACGATGGCCTGGCGGCTCAATGTTTCCACGGCGATGGTTTGCCTCTTGTCTGATCTTGTTGTTTTTATACCGAGTGCAATTCCAATTTGTCGCTCGAATTCAACAAGGTGAGCAAATCACGTGCCGTTGGGTTGACTACAGGGAGGAGGCAGAAGAAGAGGGCGGGGTGAACGGTCGCCGCCCCAATTTGGGGCGAAGACCGCGAGATTGCACACTAAAAGGGCGGGCAGAGGCAGGAAGCCGGCGTTAGGCCTATTTCCGTTCGAAGCCGAAATCGAGGATCACCGGGTTGCCGCGATTGTGAATGATGATTCGCTTGCGGCCTTCTTCCGTATCGGCGCTGGTTTCGGTCGTTACCGGCGGCTCTTCGGGCGGGCTCGAAGAGTCGACTTCGGAAATCGGCGCTTCCGGATTCGTGGGCCTATCCGTTCCCGCGGGGAGGACCGGAAGCGCGCCGGTCGAGGTCCCGGTTTCGGACTTCGCCGGTTTTTCGGTGACTTCGATGCGTATCTCGGGCATCCAGGTGCTGGTACTGGTCGACGAGGCTGATTTCTTCCTCGGCACTTTCAGCTTGTCGAGAAGATTAAAGCAGACCGTTCCGATGTGATTCTCGAAGATTTTCAGCAATGCCGGATCGTTCCTGGCGCGGCTCGAATCCTTGACCTTCTCGTCGGCGATGAAATCCATGAACAGGCTTGCGGTTTCAGACGAGCGGGCGGTGGATTTGAGCGTACAAGTTACCGGCAGCACGTCCGCCTTTTGAAAACCGAGCGCGCGCGGGTCGGAATTGCCGATGCTGAACGAGAACCCGGTAGGCGTGCCTTTGTTCTCGACGCTGCCGACCCGTGCTGTCATCTCGTGAGTGACCTCGATTTCGACATCTTCGCTCTGCTCCGCCTCGACCGGATATCCCCAGGAACTCAGATTCTTGCTGATTCGTTCGGCCATGGCCGGCGTTTGCGCCTTGTCCAGATTCTCGGGCACCACGCGGAGCAGAATCTTGCCCACCGATTCGGGCCGGAGCGGGGCGCCTTGGGGTTTCAAGCCGATGGAGCAGCCGGCGAGCAGGCTCATGGAAACGATCAGAAACGGAATACGCATAGTGTTTTCGTAAGGTTAAGAGTGCTTTCGGCGTCGGCGGCCAATCCGGTTCGAGTTCTGTGAGCGGCCCGGTACCTAATGTCGGCAAGGGATTGCCGACCTACAACCATGTGCCCTGTTGGTCGGGAATCCCTTTCCGATCTTGGCGTTCCGGGCCGCTCGCAACGCGGCTCATATACTCTCCGAGTCGCCTATAACAAGCCGCGAGAGCGCTGCCGAGACTCTAAGCCGTTATCCCCCGTTCCGGGATACGTCATTTGACTGATTGTGACATATACCCCCCGGAAATCTAATTACCCCCCGTGCCGACAACGAGTTACGCGCGGCGGTCGATTCGAGCCCATGGACATTTGCCGTGCCCGAAACGACCGGTGGCGCGGAACGCTCGCAGACCGATTTTTTTATCTAGGGGATTTCAGTCATGAACAATCGAACGACTAGCGCGACGCAAGCGGGCCGCCGCGGCTTGCGGACCGCGCTTTTGCCCGCCGGCTTGGCGGCGCTGACGACGGTGTACGCACCCGTGTCGCTTGGGGGGGCGACCTTCAAGATCGACGATACCAAGTGGGTGAGCATAGGCGCCGGCCTCAGAACGAGCTTCACCGCTACCGAGGAAGCCGCCAATGCGGGCAAATGGTCTAACGACTTCAATCTGGACAATATCCGTCTCTACCTGAACGGCCAAATCCACGAGTATTTCAAGATCGAGTTCAACACCGATTGCCAGACCTGCGGCGACGGCGGCGAGATGCGCATACTCGATGCTATCGGCAAATTCGAATTCCATCCCATGTTCAATATCTGGATGGGCCGCATGCTGGTCCCGGCCGAGCGCCGCGAGATGAACGGCCCGTTTTTTAGCGCCGTGTACAACATCTTCGGCGCCGGCACGCCTTTCGAACCGGCGGACTTCAACACCACGATCCGATCCAACGGCACCTCCGCCGGCTCCTTCGGCCGCGACGACGGCGCCACGATCTGGGGTTCTTTCTTCGGCGGCCGTTTTCAATATGCGGCGGGCTTCTTCCGTGGACTACGCAACGGTGCCAACGTCGACGACAACATCCTCTACGCCCAGCGCTTCGCCTACAACTTCCTCGACGTGGAAAAGAACCCCGGTTACTACACCAGCGGAACCTACTACGGCCAGGGCGGCGACATCCTGACCGTGGGCGTTTCCAACCAGTACCAGGAAGACGGCGCCGGGACCCGGAGCGATCCGGGCAATTTCCGGGGCACCGCGGTCGATGTCCTGTTCGAAAAGCCTTTGGGCAACATGGGTGTCGTGACCGTCAACGGCGAATACAAGAACTACGGCATCAAGGGCTACGGCATGGCGTCCAGGCTGGCGGGCGGCGGTTTCGCCATGTTCGAGGGCGACGCCTACGACGTGAGCGCCATGTACCTGCTCCCGCAAAAAGTGTGGATCGGGCAATTCCAGCCTTACGTCCGCTACGTCAACGTCGATCCGATCAATAGCGCCAGCCGCGATGTTTACGAAGCCGGCATCAATTACATCATCGACGGCCATAACGCCAAGATCATGCTGATGTACGAGTACGGCGATCTGCTCACTAAGGGGCTGGATTACCGTTCCACGGCTTCGGGCGACGACGTCAGTTCGATCAAGCTGGGCTTCCAGTTGCAGATCTGATCACTTCCTGACACTTCATTAACCAATAGAGGTAAGTATTCATGCCTGATTACGCAAAATCCTATCGGCGACTCTGTTTGGCGCTGTCGGCGGTCGCGCTCCTTTTTGGTGCAGAGGCGCGCGCGGAAGACACCATCAAGGTGGGCATCCTGCATTCGCTCTCCGGCACCATGGCGATCAGCGAAACCACGCTGAAGGACACCATGCTGATGCTGATCAACGAGCAGAACAAGAAAGGCGGCCTACTGGGCAAGAAACTTGAGCCGGTGGTCGTCGATCCCGCCTCGAACTGGCCTCTGTTCGCCGAAAAAACCCGCGAGCTTTTGACCAAGGACAAGGTCGCCGCCATCTTCGGCTGCTGGACCTCGGTGTCCCGCAAATCGGTGTTGCCGGTGGTGGAGGAGTTGAACGGCCTCCTTTTCTATCCGGTGCAGTACGAGGGCGAGGAATCGTCGAAGAACGTGTTCTATACCGGCGCCGCGCCTAATCAACAGGCGATTCCGGCCGTCGATTACCTGATGAAGGAGTTGAAGGTCAAGCGTTGGGTGCTGGCCGGCACGGATTATGTATATCCCAGAACGACCAACAAGATTCTGGAGGCGTATCTGAAATCGAAAGGCGTGAAGGACAAGGACATCATGATCAATTACACGCCGTTCGGCCATTCGGATTGGCAGAGCATCGTCGCGGAGATCAAGAAGTTCGGTTCGGCGGGCAAGAAGACGGCGGTGGTGTCCACCATCAACGGCGACGCCAACGTGCCTTTCTATAAGGAGTTGGGCAACCAGGGTATTTCTTCCGAGGCTATCCCGGTCGTCGCATTCTCGGTCGGCGAAGAGGAGCTGTCCGGCATCGACACCAAGCCGCTGGTCGGCCATCTTGCGGCCTGGAATTATTTCATGAGCGTCGACACGCCCGAGAATGCCGTGTTCATCACCAAGTGGCACCAGTTCATCAAGAACCGGAGCAGGGTAACCAACGACCCGATGGAAGCGCATTACATCGGCTTCAACATGTGGGTCAAGGCGGTGGAAAAGGCGGGCACGACGGATACCGACGCGGTGGGCAAGGCGATCATCGGGGTCGAGGTACCGAACCTGACCGGCGGGACGTCGAAGATGCTTCCGAACCACCACATCACCAAGCCGGTGCTGATCGGCGAGATTCAGGATGACGGGCAGTTCCAGACGGTCTGGCAGACCAAAACGCTGGTCGAGGGCGATGCCTGGTCGGATTACCTGCCGGAAAGCAAGCCGATCATCGCCCAGTGGACGCCGCCGATCAACTGCGGCAACTACAACACCAAGACCAAGAAGTGCTCGGGGCAGAAGTATTGATCGATGGGGTTGCTTCTGGGTAAGACCGATGCAAGACCTCTTCCGCTCGCGCAGGCTTCGACAACGGGCAAAGGAATGCGGGATGAGCGTGGGACGAGGTTTTGGCTCGGGTTTCCGCTGTAGGGTGGGTTAGGCGCGCCGTGCACTGAGTCCGCAATGTTCGCTGGTCGTGCGGCGCGCCGTAACCCACCGATCCCGCGGTGTTGCCCGGTGGGTTTCGCTTCGCTCTACCCACCCTACGGCGGACCTATTGGCTATCAGATTGTGTAAAGAATTAGGGAGACGAGATGAGACCTTTGATTTTCGGCATGCGCAGATGGTGTATCGCCATGCTGATCATGATGATGCCGGGCCTTTGCAATGCGGCGGCGGATCCGGGGGGACCGTTCGCCGACGCATTGGCCCGGCTCAAGGAGGCTCCTCTGACTGAATTGGGCGAAGCCGTCGATCGGCTCGCCGAAACCAATGACCCGGCAGTGGTTCCCGTGTTGCGGGCGCTGCTCGACGGTCGTCTCTATTACCGCAAGGACGACGGTCGCGTCGTTTTCGGCGACCCGGCCGAGGATGGCCTGGCCATCGTGGACGTCCTTGATGGAGAAGCTTTGGGCATCGTCGGCAAGTTCGATCTCAAGAAGATCGGCATCAACAATGCGCTGCGCACGCGTCTGCGCGAAACCCTCGGGCGGCTCGAACTGGCGGCGGACGGCCCGGCGCAGCGGCTCAAGGCGGTCGAGGCCATGAGCAAATCGCTGGACGAGGAAAACCTCGAACTGCTGCGGGCCCGTCGGGACACGGAAACCGATGCCAAGGTGTCGGAAGCGATCGAAACGGCCCTGGCTCTGGCGGATCTCGCCAGCGACGACAAGGCCGTGCGCATCGCCGCCATCAATGCCTTGCACGGCAGCCTCAATCCGCAGGCGCTCAACCGTCTGCATCAATTACTGGAAAAGGATGACGCGGGCCGATTCCTGGAGCCCGACTCGGACGTTCGGAATTCGGCTCAGGTCGCCGTCAAATCCATCGAATCCAAGTTGACCGTGTATCGCGCGGCGGAGACGGTGTTCTTCGGCCTGAGCCTGGGCGCGGTGCTGGTGCTCGCGTCTATCGGTCTCGCGATCACCTTCGGTGTCATGGGCGTCATCAACATGGCCCACGGCGAATTGATGATGCTGGGTGCCTACACCACCTACGTGGTACAGCAGCTGATGCCCGGACATCTGGATATTTCCCTGTTCGTCGCTATTCCGGCGGCGTTTCTGCTGTCCGCGCTGGTCGGCATCGCCATCGAGCGCGGCATCATTCGGTTTCTGTACGGGCGGCCGCTCGAAACCCTGCTGGCGACGTTCGGGGTGAGCCTGTTTCTTCAGCAGCTGGTCCGCACGATTTTTTCGCCCCTGAATCGCAGTGTCGCGACGCCGGTCTGGATGAGCGGTTCGCTGGAGATCAACGGCGCGCTGTCCCTGACCTTGAACCGGTTTTACATCCTGGTGTTCTGCCTAATGGTCTTCGCTGCCTTGCTTCAGGTTTTGAAGCGCAGCCGCATCGGGCTCGAAGTGCGGGCGGTCGCGCAAAACCGTGCCATGGCCAAAGCCATGGGCATTCCGACCGAGCGGGTCGACGCGCTGACCTTCGGCCTCGGCTCGGGCATCGCCGGCGTCGCCGGCGTGGCGCTCAGCCAGCTCACCAATGTTGGGCCGAATCTGGGGCAATCGTACATCGTGGATTCGTTCATGGTGGTGGTGTTCGGCGGCGTGGGCAATTTGTGGGGTACCCTGATCGGCGGATTTTCGCTGGGGATCGCCAACAAGCTGCTGGAACCGTACGCTGGCGCGGTGCTGGCGAAAATCCTGATGCTCGTGTTCATCATTCTATTCATCCAGAAACGCCCGCGCGGATTGTTCCCGCAGAAGGGCCGGGCAGCGGAGGCTTGATCCATGGCGTTCCGTTTATTGCGGAAATCGGCGGTCGACGTTCCGTTTCTGGCGGTGCTGGCGGCCATAACCGTGCTCGTTCCGCTGGCCAACCTGGCCTTGCCGGAATCCTCGCCCTTGCACCTTTCGACTTACACCGTGACCTTGGTGGGCAAATACTTAACCTACGCACTGCTGGCGCTCGCCGTGGACCTGGTTTGGGGCTATTGCGGCATCCTGAGCCTGGGCCACGGCGCTTTTTTTGCCTTGGGTGGCTATGCCATGGGCATGTATCTGATGCGGCAGATCGGCGAACGCGGCGTGTACGGCAATCCGGTACTGCCGGATTTCATGGTCTTTCTCAATTGGCAGGAATTGCCCTGGTATTGGTACGGCTTCGATCATTTCTGGTTCTCTCTCCTCGTGGTAGCCTTGGCGCCGGGCCTGCTGGCCTATGCGTTCGGATGGCTCGCGTTTCGCTCGCGGGTGACCGGCGTCTATCTTTCCATCATCACTCAAGCGTTGACCTACGCCCTGATGCTGGCATTCTTCCGCAACGAGATGGGCTTCGGCGGCAATAACGGCCTGACCGATTTCAAGGACATTCTGGGTTTCAATCTCCAGTCCGACGGCACGCGCGCGACGCTGTTCGCGGCTTCGGCGATCGCGTTGATGGGGGCGTACGCGGCCAGCCGCCTGGTAGTCGAATCCAAGCTCGGCCGCGTGGTCGCGGCGATCCGCGACGCCGAGAACCGGGTGCGCTTCCTGGGCTATCGGGTCGAACAGTTCAAGCTCTGGGTCTTCGTCTTTTCCGCGGTTCTGGCAGGCATCGCCGGCGCCTTGTACGTGCCCCAGGTCGGCATCATCAATCCCAGCGAATTCTCGCCGCTGAACTCGCTCGAGATCGTCGTCTGGGTCGCGGTCGGCGGTCGCGGAACGCTTTACGGCGCGGTGGTCGGCGCGATTCTGGTGAATTACGCCAAGACCGTGTTCACCGGCGTGCTGCCGGAAATGTGGCTGTTCGCCCTGGGGGCGATCTTCATACTGGTCACCTTGTTGTTGCCCGAAGGCTTGACCGGCCTTTGGCGCCGCAAGGAGCAAGCCGCATGATCGCCGCGAAGGCTGAAATTCCGGGCGCTCCGGTACATGACGGACCCGTCGCCGATCGCCGTATCGAGCCGGCGCACAAGCCGATCCTTTATCTGGAAGAAGTCACGGTCAGCTTCGACGGCTTCCGGGCGCTAAACGCGCTGACCCTGTACATCGACGAGGGCGAGCTGCGCTGCATCATCGGGCCGAACGGCGCCGGCAAGACCACGATGATGGACGTCGTCACCGGAAAGACCCGGCCGGACAAGGGTACGGCCTTCTTTGGCCAAACCCTGGATCTTTTGACGCTGGATGAGCCGGCCATCGCCGAGGCCGGCATCTGCCGGAAATTCCAGAAACCCAGCGTGTTCGAGAAGCAAACCGTGTTCGAAAACCTGGAACTGGCCATGCGCACCGACAAGCGGGTGTGGACGACCCTGTTCGCGCGATTGACCGGGGAGCAGCGGGATGCGATCCACGAAGTGCTGGAGACCGTCGGCTTGACTGCCCACCGCGACCGGCGGGCCGGCGAGTTGTCCCACGGCCAGAAGCAATGGCTGGAAATCGGCATGTTGCTGATGCAGGAGCCCAAGGTGCTGTTGGTCGACGAACCGGTGGCGGGCATGACTCACCAGGAGACCGAACGGACCGCCGAGTTGTTGCTGTCTCTGGAAGGCAAGCACTCGGTCGTCGTGGTGGAACACGACATGGAGTTCGTGCGTTCGATTGCCCGTAAGGTCACCGTGCTGCACGAAGGCTCGGTACTGACCGAGGGCCGCATGGACGAGGTGCAGAACGATCCGCGCGTCATCGAAGTGTATTTGGGGGCTTGATGCTGAGCGTAGCGGCACTGAATCAATACTACGGCGAAAGCCACACCCTCTGGGACCTGTGCCTCGATATTCCGGCCGGGGCCAGCGTGGCCCTGATGGGGCGGAACGGCGTCGGCAAGACCACGCTGTTGAAATGCATCATGGGGCTTTTGCCCGCGCGCTCGGGCGAGATTCGCTATGAGGATCGTTCGTTGACCGCGCTCCGAGCGGAACGCCGCGCGGAACTCGGAATCGGCTATGTCCCGCAGGGTCGGGAAATCTTTCCCATGCTGACGGTGGAGGAAAATCTCAGGACCGGACTTAGGGCGCGCGGCGACAAGTCCAAACGCATCCCTGAGGAAATCTTCGAGATCTTCCCGGTGCTCAAGACCATGCTGCGTCGCCGGGGCGGCGATCTTTCCGGCGGCCAGCAGCAGCAACTCGCCATAGGGCGGGCGCTGGTGCTGAGACCCAAGCTGCTGATCCTCGACGAACCCACCGAGGGCATACAGCCCAACATCGTCAGCGAAATCGGCGACGTGATCATCCGCCTGAACCGGGCCCGCGGCAAGGAAATCCATTTCGAGAAACGTGAACCTTCGGTGGGGGACGAGATCCGCGATGCCATCGTTCGGGTCAACCGGGAAATGGGGGTAACGGTTCTCTTGGTGGAACAGAAACAGCATTTCGTAAAGCGCGTGGCCGACCGGTTCCTGGTCATGGACAAAGGGCGTATCGTTGCCGGTGGCGCCATGGAGGACTTGACGGAGGATTTGGTACGGCGATATTTGACCGTGTAGTTTTACTTACAGGACTTATGCAGAAGCGCTTTCGGTTCCCTCTCCCTCAGGGAGCGGGTGAGGGGATGCAATGAAGGAACTTCCTTTCCGATCCCCTCATCCCGACCTTCTCCCAGAGGGAGAAGGGGCGAAATGCGTAAGTCCTGACTTAGTTATAGGCTCTTACCGGAGCCATTACCGATTTCGATTTTTGGGAGAAGTTATGAGCAAGCGGTTTTTCCACAGCCTGACGGTTCTCGTGAGCTTGGGCACACTGCCCGAAGCCGTGCTCGCCCACACCGGCGCGGATTCGATACACGGGTTTACTGCCGGATTCGCGCATCCCTTCATGGGACCGGACCATCTGCTGACCATGCTCGCAGTCGGTGTTTGGGCTGCCGCGTTGGGCGGTCGCGCCTTATGGTTCGTACCGCTATCCTTCGTGACCGTGATGGCGGTCGGGGCGGGCGTTCAGCATTTCGGTTTGGTCTTGCCGTCCGCCGAGATGGCGGTGGCGCTTTCGGTCGCCGTGATGGGGCTGGTTCTCGTCGTCAACCGGCGCGCAGGCTACGGTCTCGCGGGCGCTTTGGCAGCGGGATTCGCGCTTTTCCACGGCTATGTGCATGCCGAGGAGATCGGGCGGGACATGGGAGCGTTTCACTACGCCGGGGGATTTTTGATCGCGACCGCGGTCTTGCACGGATTGGGTATGCTGCTCGGTGCGGCCGTCGGCAATCTGGATTTGCTGCGTAAGGCGCTCGGAGCGTTTTGCGCGGGGGTGGGGATCTACCTTCTGGCGGGAAGCTAGGCGGTTCGCTTGTCGGTACAAGATGCGGCCGGCTCCGGCTGGGAGGCCGAACTCAAGCTCGGCTTCGAATCCCGAGGCGGCAGGACCGTCCTGGCCGAGCGGCGGCACCGCGGTCCGCTTGCGGTGCAAAGGCCGTTCTATCCGGAAGGCGAGGTTTGCCACGTGTATCTTCTGCATCCGCCGGGCGGCGTCGTCGGGGGCGATCGTCTGGACATTCGGGCTACCGCCGGAAAGGAGAGCAGGGCTCTGATCACCACGCCCGCCGCGGGAAAGTTCTATCGGAGCGAGGATCTGCCGGCAAGGCAGACGGTGCGTTTGGCGGTGAACGACGTCGCTGCGCTCGAATGGCTTCCGCAGGAGTCGATTTTCTATCGCGGGGCGAGCGTCATTTCGGAGGTGGACGTGGAACTGGCGGAAACGGCGCGGTTCATCGGCTGGGAAAGCTTTTGCCTCGGTAGGCCGGCCAGCGGCGAAGCGTTCGACCGGGGAAGGGCGGCTTTCCGCTGGTCGATTCGGGTGAGCGGACGGCCGCTGCTGATCGAACGATTCGAGGTGGATGAGGAGGTTTTGAACGCGAACTGGGGCTTGCAAGGGCAGCCTATCGGCGCCAGCTTGTTCGCCTATCCCGCGCTTCCGAAAGAGCTGGCGTCGATGCGGACCATCGCGGGCGATCGAGCCGGCTTCGGAGCCACGCTGGTCGACGGTTTGCTGGTGTGCCGAGCGCTTGACAATCAGATCGAACCGCTGCGCCGGCTGTTGGTCGAGTTGTGGCGGGCCGTGCGTCCGGATGTCGTTGGCCGGGAGGCGTGTTTGCCGAGGATTTGGGCGACTTGAAGATTAAATCGAGCGGCCATGATTTCGTTGGTGATGATCTTATGCCGCTGATTGTTTTTGGAGGCCCTTCGACTTCGCTATCGCTACGCTCAGGGCGAACGGCCTGCGGAGATCGGCATAAGGTATCGTGTAAGTCCAGGTAAGGTATCCGATACTCGTCTGTTGTGAAATTATTGGATCAACAAACGCGCTGATATGAGCTTTTGGGTTTATATCCTCCGCTGCCGGGATGGCTCGTACTATACAGGACACACTGACAATCTTGAGAAACGTGTTGCCGAGCACCAAACTGGCTTGTGTGAGGGGTACACGGCAAGCCGTCTACCTGTCGAACTGGTGTTTAGCCAAGAATTCTCGTCGCGCACGGAGGCTCTGGCCATGGAGCAGCAAATTAAGGGTTGGAGTCGCAGAAAGAAGGAAGCGATGATGCGCGGAGATTGGAATGAGGTAAACCGGCTTTCTCGAGGTAAGCACCGGCATGAGAGATAGGCTGACAGCCTCGGCATCCATACTCCTTATGAGTGCCAAGAGCGAGGCTGGGAGCGATGTCTTCGCATTATCGTGGGGGATATTGCATCAATGTGAGCAGCACAGATGAATTTGCGCCGTTCGCCCTGAGCGTAGCGATAGCGGAGTCGAAGGGCCTCAAACCGTGAATGATGGGCATAGCCTGCCGGCTTTTGCTCGTCCTGCTAATGATGACTTTTAAAACATATAGCATCCGCCATGGAATTAACCCCACGCGAAAAAGACAAACTACTCCTCTTCACCGCCGCGCTGCTCGCCGAGCGGCGCAAGGCCAAGGGATTGAAGCTCAATTACCCGGAAGCCGTGGCCTATCTCAGCAGCGCCATCATGGAAGGCGCGAGAGAAGGGCGCAGCGTTGCGGAATTGATGGAATACGGCCGCACGCTGCTAAGCCGGGACGACGTCATGGATGGCGTGGCGGAGATGATTCCGGAGGTGCAGGTGGAAGCGACCTTTCCGGACGGCACCAAGCTGGTGACGGTTCACAATCCGATTTTGTAGGGGGAGACTCGATGATACCCGGAGAAATCATCGTCCAAGAAGGCGAGATCGAATTGAACGCGGGACGCAAGGCCATTACCGTGGTCGTGGCGAATACCGGCGATCGGCCGATACAGGTAGGGTCCCATTACCACTTTTTCGAGACAAACTCGGCGCTGAGCTTCGATCGGAATCTGGCTCGGGGCTATCGGCTCGACATTCCGGCGGGCACGGCGGTGCGCTTCGAGCCGGGCCAGACCCGTGAGGTGCGGTTGGTGCCGTTCGCGGGCAAGCGCCGCATTTACGGGTTTCAACAGAAGATCATGGGGGCCTTATGAGCCGGATCGGGAGGCAGGCCTATGCCGAAATGTTCGGCCCGACCACCGGGGACCGGGTGCGGCTGGCGGACACCGAGCTTTTCATCCAGGTGGAGGAAGACCGGACGGTTTACGGCGACGAAGTGAAGTTCGGCGGCGGCAAGGTGATCCGCGACGGCATGGGGCAAAGTCAATGCACGTCGGAAACCGCGGTGGATACGGTCATCACCAACGCGCTGATCGTGGACCATTGGGGCATCGTCAAAGCCGACGTCGGCATCAAGAACGGACGCATCGCCGGGATCGGCAAGGCGGGCAATCCGGACACACAGGCCGGGGTCGACATCGTTGTCGGGCCCGGCACCGAAGTCATCGCGGGCGAAGGGCAGATTCTCACGGCGGGCGGCATCGACGCGCATATCCATTTCATCTGTCCGCAACAGATCGAAGAGGCCCTGATGTCCGGCATCACCACCATGCTCGGCGGCGGCACCGGCCCCGCGACCGGCACCAACGCCACCACCTGTACGCCGGGACCTTGGAACATCCACCGTATGCTGCAGTCGGTGGACGGCTTGCCGATGAACATCGGGTTTCTGGGGAAAGGCAACGCCAGCCTGCCGGAGGCGCTGGAGGAGCAGCTTCGCGCCGGTGCGATGGGATTGAAGCTGCACGAGGACTGGGGCACGACGCCGGCCGCCATCGATTGCTGCCTCTCGGTTGCCGATCGTTTCGACGTGCAGGTGGCGATCCACACCGACACCTTGAACGAATCCGGCTTCGTCGAAGACACGATCGCCGCGTTCAAGGGACGCACCATTCACACTTATCACACCGAAGGCGCGGGCGGCGGCCATGCCCCGGACATCATCCGGGCCTGCGGCGAAGCCAACGTGCTGCCCTCGTCCACCAATCCGACCCGACCTTATACGGTCAACACTGTGGACGAACATCTGGACATGCTGATGGTCTGCCATCACCTGGACCCTTCGATTCCCGAGGACGTCGCTTTCGCGGAATCCCGCATTCGCCGGGAGACGATCGCTGCCGAGGACATTCTGCATGATCTCGGAGCATTCTCCATGATCGCGTCCGATTCGCAGGCCATGGGACGGGTGGGCGAAGTCATTACGCGCACCTGGCAAACCGCCCACAAGATGAAGTTTCAGCGGGGATATCTCCCCTCTCCCTTTGGGAGAGAGGATGGGGGTGAGGGACGGAACGACAATTTTCGCGTGAAGCGCTACATCGCCAAGTACACCATCAACCCGGCCATCAGCCACGGCATCGCCCACGAGGTGGGGTCGGTAGAAGTCGGCAAGCTGGCCGATCTGGTGCTGTGGCCGCCCGCTTTCTTCGGCGTGAAGCCCAGTCTCATCATCAAGGGCGGGATGATCGCCGCGGCGCCGATGGGCGATCCCAACGCGTCTATTCCGACACCGCAGCCGGTGCATTATCGTCCCATGTTCGGGGCGTATGGCGGTGCGTGTCCGGCGACCGCGATGACGTTTCTGTCGAAGGCGGCGGCCGAGGCGGATGTCGCGAAGCGGTTGGGGCTAAAAAAGCTCGTCGGCATCGTTTCGAATACCCGAAACATCGGCAAGGCAAGCCTGATCCATAACGATTACCTGCCAAAGATTGAAGTCGATCCGCAAACCTATGCGGTGCGCGCGGACGGCGTGTTGCTGGCTTGTGAGCCGGCGAAAACACTGCCCTTGGCCCAACGGTACTTCCTGTTTTGATGCTCGGGACATGACCAGACTCAATGAATTCGCCCCGCCTGGAGCGGCGCATCACGACACCCTGACCCTGCTTTTCGAGGCCCGCCAGAAATCCCGTTTGCTGGTATGCCTGGACAGCGGAGCCGAAGCAGGTGTTTTTCTCCCTCGCGGCACCGTGCTCCGCGACGGCGACCGGTTGTTGGCCGACGATGGCCTTGTGGTGCTGGTGCGCGCGGCGGCGGAGCCGGTATCGGTCGTCAGGACCGCCGACGCCTTGTTGTTCGCCCGGGCCTGTTATCACCTGGGCAACCGGCATGTCGCTTTACAGATCGAGAGCGGCGAACTGCGTTATCTGCGGGATCACGTGCTGGACGACATGGTGCGGGGCTTGGGGCTCACGGTCGAGCACGCGCTGATGCCGTTCGAGCCGGAACGCGGCGCTTATCATGGGGCTCATCAGCATGATCACTGATCTGGGGCTGGTGAGACTACTGCACTTGGCAAGTCCCGCGCTGCCCATCGGCATGTACAGCTATTCGCAAGGCTTGGAGCGCGCGGTGGAGGATGGCTGGATCGGAAACGAGCGGCAGGCGGGCGAATGGATCGCCGGCATTCTCGAACGCTGTCAAGCCAGAACCGATTTGCCGTGCCTGTCGCGCTTGTACGACGCCTGGGCCGTGGCGGATGTTGTCGAGATCGAACGCTGGAGTCTCCATCTTTTGGCCTGTCGGGAAACCAGCGAGCTGCGCGCGGAAGACCGGCAGAGCGGACAGGCCCTGGCGAGGGTGCTCGCCGGTCTGAACGTCGAGGGCGCCGAAGCCTGGGCGCGGCATCCGTCTGCCACGCTCGCCACCGGTTTCAGCTTGGCGGCGGTCAGCTGGAAGATCCCGAAGTTCGAGGCGGCTGTGGGATATCTCTGGAGTTGGCTGGAAAACCAGGTGTTGTGCGCCGTCAAGCTCGTGCCTTTGGGACAGGCGGCGGGACAGCGGCTGCTGAGTGCTTTGGCGGAGCAAGTCCCGGGCCGGGTGAAGCAGGCATTCGACTTGAAAGACGACGAGATCGGCGGCAGCGCCTTCGGCTTGGGGCTGGCCAGCAGCCGTCACGAAGTGCAGTACTCGCGGCTATTCCGTTCTTAAGAGAGAAGACATGACTGATCAAGATAGGCACGTATTGAGAGTGGGGGTCGGCGGTCCGGTCGGTTCCGGGAAGACCGCTCTGGTGGACGCCTTGTGCAAGCGGATGCGTGAGCGCTATCAAATCGGCGTGGTGACCAACGACATCTACACGAGGGAAGATCAGCAATTTCTGATTCGCAGCCAGGCGCTGCCGGAGGAGCGGATCATGGGGGTGGAAACCGGTGGCTGTCCGCACACCGCGATCCGAGAGGACGCTTCGATGAATCTCTCAGCGGTGGATGATCTATGCCATCGCTTCCCGGAACTGGATTTCGTGCTGGTCGAAAGCGGCGGCGATAACCTGAGCGCCACCTTCAGCCCGGAACTGGCCGATCTCACCATTTATGTCATCGACGTGGCCGCCGGCGACAAAATTCCCCGAAAAGGCGGGCCGGGCATTACTCGCTCGGATTTGCTGGTCATCAACAAGATCGATCTCGCTCCCTATGTCGGAGCTTCGTTGGACGTCATGGCGCGTGATGCCGAAAAGATGCGCGGCGAGCGGCCTTTCGTTTTCACCAATCTCAAGACGGGCGAAGGTTTGGAGAGCGTTGCGGATTTCGTGGTCCGCCAGGGCATGCTGCACGATTAGCGCGTTTTCATCTCGCTCATACGGCATGGCGGGCTCGGCGGAAATCCCCGGCGCCACCTCTCGACCGAGCGTCCTCGTCGGCAAGGGATTGCCGACCTACAACCGTGCACCCGGTAGGTCGGGAATCCTTTCCCGACGTCACCTCCCGACCGAGCGTCTTCCTCGGCAAGGGATTGCCGAACTACCGGCGAGTTCCCGTAGGGTAGGTGTGAGAATGCTTTGGCTGGCCGTGTATCGTACTACCGCTCTTCTTACGGCCCGAGCGATCCGCGTGGCGAAACCCTCGGAATATTTCCGGCCTTGTCCGTTTCTTACCGTTCCGAAACTTCGAGCCTTCGCGCTCGCACGGTTCCGCGCTCCCGGTTGCAATTGTCAAAGTAATTCAATATAAGGGTTTCCCCTATCTCCATATAACGATGTGACGGTTTTTCCGTCGTCGAAGAACCCAATAAGAAGAGAGGAGCAGCATCCTATGTTTAAGCTGAATCTATTGATCAGTGCGCTCGCGCTGGCAGGGGCGTCGCTGACCGCATCCGCGGTTGAATGGCAGTCCCTGCCGAGCAAGGCGCCGGAACCCGCGGACAATCCGAGCACGCCGGCTAAAGTCGAATTGGGCAAAATGCTTTATCACGATCCCCGTCTATCCTCGAGTGGCACGGTGTCGTGCAATTCCTGCCATAACGTAATGGGTGGCGGCGAAGACAATCGCGGCGGCTCGGTAGGCGTACGCGGCCAGGTGGGCGGGCGCAGTGCTCCGACGGTTTGGAACTCGGCCTTCAATTCGGTGCAATTCTGGGATGGGCGGGCACCGAGTCTGGAAGCGCAAGCCAAGGGGCCGGTCACCAATCCGATCGAAATGGGTATGAAAAGCTGGGACGACGTGGTTGCCCGCCTGAAAACGATTCCGGGTTATGTGCAGGCGTTCTCCGCGGCTTTCGGCGGTAAAGAGTCGATCACAACCGACAATGCGGCCAAGGCGATCGCCGCCTATGAGCGGACTCTGATCACGCCGAACAGCGCTTATGACAAATACGTCAACGGCGATAAGAATGCCATGACCGAGCAGCAGGTACGGGGCATGAATACTTTCGCCGAAGTCGGCTGCGGCAGTTGTCACTCGGGGCCCGCTTTCAACGGTCCGCAGTTGCCCGAGGGGACCGGATTCTTCATGAAGTTCCCCACTTATCAGAACGGTTATCTCGAGGCCCAATACAACTTGTCCGTGGATCTGGGACGTTATGACGTGACCAAGAACGAAGCGGACAAGCATCTGTACAAGGTGCCGACGCTGCGCAACGTCGCCCTGACCGCGCCTTACTTCCACAACGGCAAGGTCAAGAGTCTGGAGGACGCCGTGAAAGTCATGGCCAAGCTGCAGTTGAACAAGGATCTGACGCCGGAGCAGACCGGCGACCTCGTGGCTTTCCTCAATGCTCTGACCGGCGAATTTCCCAAGCAGGAAATGCCGCGTCTGCCGAGCTACGCGGACAAGACTTTCGATTACGAATAAACCGCGCCGTACGGTGTTCGGCAAAAAGCCAGCTCGCTTCGGGCTGGCTTTTTTGTTTGCGCGCCGGCGATCCGCGCGCGGTCCGTGCCCGGCTCGGTTTACACCGCCGTGGTTGAACCGGTATTTTCCGGGACGGATCGTCATGGCCGATCCGCGCATTCGCGAGCGGGTCGTCAGCGGCGCTTTCGATCTGACCCGGCCGCAAGACATTATGACCGCCATCGAGAAGACCCTGGGGCTCAACTCCCTCAATTTCTCCGGATCCTTGACCCTCCTTTACCAGCCCATTCTCTGAGCCGTCGCCTTACGCGACCGAAGGCGCAGGGATCGGCAGGGAGAAATGCACCCTGACGACCGAGCCGCCTTGTAGATACTGTTATCCGGGTCAAGTGCCATGGAGTGCTGGATCGAAGGGTTTTCCGGACTTGAGGACGCCGAAAGCGACCTGGAGGAGCTTGCGCATCATGGCACCGATGATGAGCTTGGCGGGCTTGCCCGAGAGCGCGAGCCGGTTCTTGAAGGGCTGGCCCCAAGCGGTCTTATACAGGATCACCATGGCTGGCATGTAGAGGGCTTTGCGCAAGAAGGCATGGCCGACCTTGGACAGCCGCGGCTTGGTTTTCACGCTCGTTCCGGACTCCTGCCGGCGCGGGTCGAGCCCGGCGAAGGCGACGGCTTGTCGGCTATTGGCGAAGCGGCTGGGCTCGGCATAGAAGGCGAGCAGAATGGCGATGGTGCGTTCCCCGATACCGGGGATGCTCTCGAGTAATTCGCGCTTCCCCTTCAGATCGGGGTTAGAGTCGATGTGCTCATTGATGGTTTTGATCAGGCTCTTGATCTGCTGATCGAGCCAATTCAGGTGTTCTTGAATGTTGGTGCGCACCGCGTCCCGGGCGACCTCCAGGCGGTTACTTTCCTGGGTCCGCAGGGCTTGCAACGCATCCAGACGCAACACGAGCGCGCGCAAGGCGATTTCGGCTTCGCTTCTCGCCTGCCAGGGAGGCGGATGGCGCTCGGCGCAAAATTCGGCGATGAGGCGCGCATCGACGGCATCGGTTTTGGTCCGGGTTAAGCGGGAAGCGGCATAGGCTTTGATTTGGGCAGGGTTGATGACGCTGACAGTGAACCCTTGGGTAGCCAAGCACTGGGCGACGTCTTCCCAATACACCCCAGTGGCTTCCATACACACGTGAACATTCCGTGCCTCTGGGCCGGTGAGCCAAGTGACGAGGGTGGCGAACCCGTCTTGGGAGTTGGCGATGACTTTGGTTCGGAACTTCCCGTTGGGGAGGCGTAACGCGCAGTCCAGTTTGGCTTTGGCGACATCAATTCCGAGATAAAACGTGGGCATCATGAACCTCAAATGATCTACCTTGTGAATGCGGGCTGCCGGCAAGCCGGGCCGAAGATACTGTTCGATCGCTCGATGAGGGTGAGCGACTGCTGCATCGATCTACGCAACGGGCTTGGTGTCCCAAGGGCGGGAACGGCATCCAGTCGCTCAAACCTGGAGCGCCCTCCAGGCCTGTGGTGACCGGTCGGGAGTCTTCTCCAACCCCTTCCGAACCACACGGAATTCATAATACAAGGTCGGGAATCCTTTCCCGACGCCGCGGCCCGGTCGAGCGTCCTCGTCGGCAAGGGACTGCCGACTGCTCCCCGAAAACAAGGTTTGCGAAGCGAGCCTCGATCCGAGGACGGTCGACTTCAGCGTGTCTCCAAGGTTTCAGTCCTCGGCATGATCGGATAGGTGAGCGGGGTCGAGCGGTACGACGTCGGTCACGGTCCGGGCGGTCAGGACGCGGCCCGACTACTCCAGCAGGGTGTCGGCATCGGCCGCTTCGATGCGCTGTCGGACGGTCTCGGGCTGGTCACCGAACTTGTGTTGCAGAAGACGGATCAAGATCCGCGCGTCTTCCTCCCGGCGGCCCTGCTGTATGAATCGTTCGGCAAATGTACTCATGATGCGTGCCTCTTCCGGATAGTCCCGTGCGTAACGAGCCCGTTCATTATCGTCAAGCCCAGTGTAGATGTCGATGAACTCGAGGTATTTGATCTGCTTTTCGGGGTCGGGTTCGAGCCGGCACAGACCCCGCACCGCATGGGCGAAAACCTCCACCCGCCGGGCCGGTTCGTAACGCATGTTGGGCAGGTTCGGACATGCCACCCGGTTGTCGCTGTTCACGTAGCGCTCGAACGGAAGTTCCGCCAGGTCGCAGGCCAGATAGCGAAAACTCAGGAACACGTGGCGGTCGCCGCCCAGGGTAAGCTCGCGGCGGACGGTTCCGCCGCGCAGGAAGATGACCACCGGCACCACGCGGTCGGTCTCGAACAGTTCCGCCAGATCCAGGCAATAGCGGCCCAACCGGTGGATCGAGAAGCGGCGCGGGTCGCTCTCTTCCTCGACCACGAACAGCACGGCCTCGCGCCGCCCGTCCGGATGGGCTTGTGACGAGTATGGATGCCTAATTCCACAGTTAAAGGTCTGCTCGACGGACTCCCTTGTTTTTCTCTCCCGAACAAAAAACAAAAAAATTTCGTTCTCGAATACGGGGTCCACGCCGCTTTTTCGTCATCAGTCAAGTAACCGGGACAAAAACCTTGGCGACGAATTCCGAACTGGAGGATAGGTCATGAACTGAGCAGTACTCGACATAACTATGTCATTCGACCACCCTGCAGAAAAAAAGAATAACCATGAAAACGACTTATAACTTGAAATTCACCTGGGAAGGCGCCCTGTCGATCAATGAGGATTGACAACAAGAATCCGTTGCTCATCGAGGAGGGCACGGTGTTGAGGCATGTTCGACGAATGGCCAGTATTCATGGCGCTTCTCCAGCAAACGCGCAACCATACGTGTCATTTGGTTGGCCATCATGTCGCAAGCACGCGGTCCTAGCGGGGGGCAAACGTGTTCTACGCAAGGTTGGTCAGCACGTGGGTGAGAAGGCCGCCAGGCTGCCAAGTGGGTGATTTTTTGACAGCCTCGCAGCCGAATCCGGAACGATCGAAGTCCCGGAGACCCCCGCATTCCGCTTACACTGCATGTGGGCTACGGGATCACTGTTAAGCTTGTGATTCGACGCGTTGGAATTCTGGTAAGAGGGGAGTCGTGAGAGTTTTCGCCTGGTTCGTTAATAATCCCGTGGCGGCTAACCTGCTATGGGGCTCATCCTGCTGGCCGGCGGAGTCGCGCTGTTCGCGGTGGAAAAGGAGGTTGTTCCGCGGTTCAGCCCGCAGAGGATCAATATTACGGCTTTTTATCCGGGTGCCGGTCCCGAGGAAATCGAAGCGCACCTGTGCATTCCCATCGAAGAGGCTGTCCACGATCTGCCGGGTGTGGTGCGCCTGGAAACCAAGGCGGGAACCAACTGGCGCCTGGAGGAAGCCTGCGTGATCCAGGTTCAGGCGGCGGAAGGCCATGACCTGCAGGTGCTCATGGGAGCCGTGCGCGCCCGCATCCAGAACATTCCTCACCTGCCTGACGGTATCGATAGGATTGACGTCGACGAGTGGCATGCCCCCGGCGACGACGGCGTCATTTGGGTGGCCCTATACGGCGCCACGGACGAACTGACCCTGAAGCGCGTGGGCGAGCAGATCCAGGCCGATCTGGCGCGAATTTCGGGCGTGGAAAAGGCCGAGAATTACGGCCATGTCCCCGATGAGATTGCCATTGAAGTGCCGGCGGAGAATCTGCGCCGTTTCGGACTGACCCTGGGCGATGTGGCGGCGGCGGTCCGGCGCGGTTCGCTGGATCGGCCCGGGGGGGCGGTAAAGACTCGACAGGGCGACGTGATTCTGCGGACCCGGGGGCAGGCTCGGGATGCTGCCGCACTGGGTGAAACGGTGCTGTTGGCCCGTCCCGACGGCACCCGGCTGCGCCTCAGGGATATCGCAGTCATCCGCGACGGTCTGGCGGAACGGGCCTTCGCCTGGCATCACGACGGCTTCCCGGCGCAGGGGTGGGACATCCGGGCTAACCGCGACGAGGTGGCGGTGGCGCGGCGGGTCAAGGATTACGTGGCGGACATGGCTCCGCGCCTGCCCGAAGGGCTGAAGCTCAAGACCTGGTATGACGATTCCCAGTCTTTCGACGACCGGGTGGAAACCTTGCTGAAAAATGGCCTTCAGGGCCTGGGCTTGGTGCTTCTGGTGCTGGCTCTGTTCCTGAATACGCGGGTGGCGTTCTGGTCTGCGGTCGGACTTTTCACCGCGCTGGTCGGCGCGGTGGCGGCCATGTGGCTGATGGGCGTCTCCCTCAATATGCTGAGCCTGTTCGGTTTCGTGCTCGCCCTCGGCATTCTGGTGGACGATGCCATCGTGGTGGGCGACAGTATCGAGCGCCGCCAGGCGGACGCCAACCCTTCGGCGGCGCCGGAGGATGCCGCGAGACGCGCGGCCATTGCCGGGCTCGCCGCCGTGGCGCTGCCCGTAAGCTTGTCGGTGGCGACCACGGCGGTGGCGTTTCTGCCGGGTCTGTTCCTGAGCGGTTGGGCCAAGGCCCTGCTTGGTCCCATCTGCGCCGTGATGATCCTGGCTCTGGGCGTTTCGCTCCTGGAAGCGCTATGCATCCTGCCGGCGCATTTGGCGGTTCCGCCCCGGCCCTCAATCGGTCGCATGGGCAACTTGCGCCGTTCCATCGCCCGCGGCCTGGACGCCGTCATCCGGCATTTTTACTCGCCGCTGCTGGATTATGCTCTGCGCCAGCCGTTTCTGATCCTGTCTCTCTTTACCATGGCGATCCTGGTTGCCGCCGCCGTCGTCCTCGGCGGACAGGTCCGCCTCGCGATCCAGGCCGACGTGCCGAAGGACACCGTTGCCGTGTTCCTGGACGTGCCCACAGGTACCCCCTTCGCCACGACTCAAGCCTTGTCCGCCCAGGTAGAGCGTGCCTACGGGCAGTTGCGCGAGGCTCTCGAAGCCCGCCAGCCGGCCACCGCCGTGAGCCCGGTTTCGGGCCTGGAAACACTGATTTTCGAACACTGGGCGGGATTCTGGATGGAATTGGCGCCAGGGGCACGCCAGCGTTTCGAGGTGGATGCCATCGCCGACGAGTGGCGCCGCTACATCGGCGATATCGGCGAAGCCAAGCTGGATTTTATTTACCGGGAAGGGGACAGCTTTTACGACCTGGAGTTTGCCGTCGTGGCGCCGGATCCGGAAACGGTCACGGCGGCGTCGAAGGCGCTGGCCGCCGGACTCGCCGAGTTTCCGAGCGTATTCGACGTGACCCGCTCCGAGCAGGAGGGCAAGCCTCAGCGGAACCTGGTGCTTCGTCCCGGTGCCGAGCATCTGGGACTGCGTCTGGAGGATGTGGCCGAACAACTGCGCCAGGCTTATCTGGGCGAGGTGGCGCAACGTTTTCAGCGCGGCCCCGAGCAAGTCAAGGTGGTGGCGCGCCTGCCTCTGGCGGAGCGGCGTGATTTGCAGGATCTCGATCAGTTTCCCATCCGGCTGCCGAATGGCGGTGAGGTTCCCCTGAGCCTGGTGGCCGAATGGCAGTGGCTGCCCAAGGCCGGAAGCCTCGATCGCCTGGATCGCCGGCGTGTGGTGTGGGTGCGGGGACGGCTGGGTCGGCAGGACCCGAACCGGGGCGATGCCAACGCCGTATACGCGGCCCTCGAGGCCGGCCCTCTCGAAGAACTCAGGCGGCGCTTTCCGAGCGCCAGGATCGAAGCCGGGCGGACCCGGCAGGAGCAGGAAACCGTTCTCCGGGAACTCGGGCGCAATGCTCTGTTGGCACTGGCGGCGGTTTACGGGCTGCTGGCCCTGTTCGGACTGGGCCTTCCGCTGTCCGCGGAATCGCTGGTGGGGATGATCGGCGCCGGCGGCGTGGTGGTCAACGACAGCCTGGTTCTGCTCCACGCGGTGCGAACCCGTCGGGGCGAACAGGGTACGCTTCCGTTGGACGCGTGCCTGCGCGAAGTTTCCCTGATGCGCTTTCGGCCGGTGCTGCTGGCCTTCCTGACCACCTTTATGGGCCTGGTGCCGCTTTTGTTCGAGACCAGCGCCCAGGCGCAGTTTCTGATACCTATGGCCACCACCCTGGCCGCCGGGCTGTTGTTCGGCATGACCGCGACCCTGGTGCTGATTCCAGCCGCCTTGTTGTTATTCGAACTTGGCGGCGCAGCGCGTAAGGCGTCGGTGGATGGCAACGATTCGATTTCTCCGTTAAGCCGGCGTAGGCCGGATGAAGCCTAGCGGAATGGGTGCGATCGAAGTTACGGAGTCCCCCGCATTCCGCTTACGCTGCCTGCGGGCTACGAGCATCGAGCCGACGTTTTTGTCACCCCTCGAAAAGAAAGCGCTAGCAAAAATTTGAACAAAGGGGAGGGAAAGTGTCTCTCTGGATCGTCTTAGGGTAGTCACCGGCGTGAATCTCGATGTTCGCCGGCTCCATAACACGATCTCAGGGGGAACCATGTCCATCGCAATGCACCACCGTTGCGTCATTTCCGCGGCGATCCTTGCCGCAGTCATGAACCAGCCGACGAAAGCGGCGGGCAAACAAGCCATTCGCGTCGATATCGCTCCGCAAACCCTCGACGGCGCGCTCAATCAGTTGGCCGAAGCCGCCGGCCTGGAGCTCAGCTATCCGGGCGCGCTGTCCGCCGGAATCAAATCGCCGGGCCTCGCGGGCCGCTATACCGCCGACCAGGCTCTCGGCAAGCTCCTCGCCGGCACCGGCCTGGCCTACCGCTACACAGGAGCCAGAGCGATCACCCTGGAACGGCTCGCGGCGAATTCGGCAGAACCGCCGTCCGCCGGCGATGAAGTCGCCCTCGGGAAAGTCACCGTGAGTGCCGATACGGCTTACGAGCCCGATGATCCCTATAATCCGGAATATGCTCGTCGCAGCGCGTCGACCGCTACCAAAACCGACACGCCGATCATGGAGACTCCGGTGTCGATTCAGGTCGTGCCGCAGCAGGTGCTGAAGGATCAGCAGGCCTACCGCATTCAGGATGCGGTGAAGAACGTCAGCGGTGTGCAGCAGCGATTTTCGACCGGCGGACACGATCGCTTCATCGTGCGCGGTTTTGATTTGGACGAGATCATGTATCGAAACGGCATCAGGCTAAAGGGCCTCAACTTCGACCTCGCGAATGTTCAACAGGTGGAAGTCTTGAAGGGACCCGCGTCGGTGCTCTACGGTAGGACCGAACCCGGCGGGATCATCAATGCGGTAACCAAGCGTCCGCTTTCGCAGAGCTACTATTCGCTCGAACAGCGCTTCGGGTCGTACGACTATTATCGTACTCAACTCGACGCGACCGGCCCGATCACGAAGGACGGGGCACTAGTCTACGGCTTCGATCTTTCCTACTTGAACTCGGATTCGTTTCGAGACTTCAGCGCTCACGAACGCATCTTCGTGGCGCCGGCCTTGACTTGGAGACCGTCGGAAGACACCGAGTTCAATCTCACTCTGGAGTACCTCAACTACGACTTTGTTTACGACTCCGGAATCCCGGCGATGGGAAAGCGCGTTGCGCCGGTGCCTATCAGCCGCAATTTAGCCCAGCCCGGTCTTGACCAGACCGACAACCGCGAAAACACCCTGATCGATTTCAATTGGTCGCACCGCTTCACCGAAAATTGGACGTTCCAGAACGGCGTCGTCTGGGCGCATTCCAATTTCAATTTCAACGACTTGTACGCCAGTAGTGGCGTTTCGGTAACCGATACGAGGGTTGATCGGGTTGCGTGGTTCGGGCACGCCGACGCCGATATGCATACCGTCTATGTCAATCTCAACGGAAAGTTCGAAACATGGGGCGTCGCCCATGACGTACTGATCGGTGGTGACTACTATTCGTACGAAAACACGGAGTTGGATCGGGTTATTCGTGGAATCGATACGGTCGATATCTTTAACCCGGTGTACCCCTTTATCGATGTGGATAGACAAATCCTTTCGCAAACCCCGAACACAAAGGCGGTTCAGGAAGACTCCTGGTACGGCGTCTATTTCCAGGATCAACTGACGCTGTGGAAAAACTTTCACATCATGGGAGGCGGGCGTTACGACTGGGCCACGGTGACCAGCGGCTACGGCGATCCGGTAGGTTTCAAAGCGGAGACGCTCCGCGATTCAAAATTCAGCCCGCGTGTCGGCATGAATTATCGGCCGGTCGAATGGCTGTCGCTTTATGGTCATTGGGTGGAATCATTCGGAACCAATAACGGCCGCTCCTCGAACGGAAAACCCTTCGAGCCGCAGACCGCCACACAATACGAAGGCGGGGTGAAAACCGAGTTCTTCGATGGACGCCTGACGGCAAGCGTGGCGTATTTCCACTTGACAAAGAACAATCTGGTAACCACGGACCCCAACGATCAGCAGTTCAGCGTCGCCATCGGCGAGGCGCGCAGCCGGGGCGTCGAGGTGGACATCGCCGGCCAAATCACCGACGGCCTCAGCCTCATTACCACCTACGCCTATACCGATACCGAAGTTACGAAGGATTTGAGCGACGAGCTGCGCGGCAAGCGCTTGCCCTATGTGCCGCTGCATTCCGGAAGCATTTGGCTGAAATACGATTTCCAACAGGAACTGCTGGACGGACTGAGCGTGGGGGGGGGAGTCTACCTGGCCGACCGGCGCTTCGGCGACGCCGCAAACAGCTTTTACGATCCGGGTTACGCCCGCGTCGATTTGTACGCCGCCTACCGTTACCGGATCGGACCCACCCACCTGACGGCCCAGGTCAACCTGAACAACGTGACCGACACGGAATATTTCATTCTGCGCAGCCGGAACTTTAATCAGCCGGCCGAGCCGTTAACCGTGCTGGGATCGTTGCGGCTGGAATACTGAGAATGCCTAGAGAGTTCCTATCCTCCATGTCTAAGTCGGCGAGAAGCCAAGGTTCCGGAAATACCGGCCCGCGGCGTAAACCGGCAGAGTCGCCGACCGTCCTTGCCAGGCCGGCGACGGACCGATCCTCCTATCAGCACCGGCTGGCCCGCCTCAAGGCGCGCCGCCGGCTGTGGCTGAAAGTGCATTTGTGGTTGGGCTTGACCATCGGCCTGGTATTCGCGCTGATCGGGCTTACCGGCAGCATTCTGGTGTTTTGGCAGGAAATCGATACGTGGCTGAATCCCGAACTGCACCAGGTGGCGGCACCGCCCGAAGGCCGCGCGGCCTATCGGCCGCTGAACGAGCTGGTTCAAGCGGCGGATACCGTGATGCCGTCCGGAGCACGGCGTTCGACGATGTATTACCCACGCCACGAGGGTTTGGCGTTCTGGTTCTTTTACGAACTGCCGGTAGCCGGCGAAAAGGATCCGCAGAGCCTGAACGCCTTCGTCGATCCGTACAGCGGCGAGGTGAAAGGTACGCGGGAATGGGCATCTCCCGAAAGGATCTTCGAGCGTCCGCTGGTGAGCTTCCTGTTCGAACTCCATTACGACTTGCTGCTGGGCTGGGAGCGAGGCGGCTGGATCGTGGGTGTCATTGGAATCCTGGCCTTCCTGTCCACGCTGACCGGATTGATCGTCTGGTGGCCGTTGACCGGTAAATGGAAACAGGCGTTTACCCTCAAACGCCGCGCCAGCGTCGAACGCTTCAATCACGATCTGCATAAAACCCTCGGCGTTTATTCGACCTTGGTGTTGCTGGCGGTGTTGATATCCGGAGTGTATTTCAACTTCGGTGACCGGTTTCGCTGGCTGCTGAGCTGCTTCTCGGTAACCACGCCGGTGAAGGCGTTCAAATCGGCGCCGGTCCCTAGCGCGGCGCCGATTTCCCTGGACGAAGCGCTGGTGCGCGCCGACGAGCGCAATGCCGAGGGGCAGTTGTATTGGTTTACCGTGCCGAACACGCCGGACGACACCTATGTGCTGACCCGGCATGTCGATATCGGCGGGGTTTTCACGGGGCGGCGGCAGTTCGTAGTGGACCAGTACAGCGGTGAAATCTTGCATGTCGCCGATCCGTTGTCGGGCAGCGGCGGCAATGTGTTCATTCAGTGGCAATGGCCGTTGCATTCCGGCTACGCCCTGGGGATGCCGGGCAGAATTTTGGTGTTGCTATCCGGCATCGCCTGCCCCGTGCTGTTCGTGACCGGCGTCATCCGCTGGCTACAGAAACGACGAGCGCGGGCGACGGGCCCACACCGGCGGAACAACGGCCGGCGGGTGTCGCCGGGCTGAAGGGAAGCCAGCGTAGCCCGGATGGAGCGGAAGCGGAATCCGGGGCGATCGTGCTCCCAGATTCCCCGCATTCCGCTGCACTGCATGCGGGCTACGGCGTTGAAGATTTTTGATCCGTATTCCGGACAGCGAAAGGAACCGATGACCCACCCCCAAGCTCACTCCCCGCCAGCTTCCGCTCTCAAGATTCGACCCTCTGGCCTCGTTGCCTGGTTCGCCGCCAACCCGGTCGCGGCCAATCTCCTGATGCTGCTGATCTGGCTGGGCGGGATCGCGAGCCTGTGGACGATCGATCAGGAAACGCTGCCGCCGATCCGCGCCGACGCCATCGAAATCGTCGTGCCTTATCCCGGTGCCGGTCCCGCGGAAGTGGAACGGGCCGTGTGCATCCCGGTGGAGCGGGCGGTGTTCGATCTGCCCGGCATCAAGCGCCTGCTCGGCACCGCCACCGAAGCTACGTGTACCCTGCTTGCCGAAGTGGCGGACGGCTATGCGCTGCAGGATCTGATGTCGGCGATACGCACCCGCACCCAGTCGATTCCCCAGTTGCCAAGGGGGGTGGAGCGCATCGAGGTGCGCGAGAGGGAGGAGGGCGGTTTCGTCATCAACGTCATCCTGCACGGGCCCGCCGACGATCTGACCCTGAAACGGCTGGGCCAGGATATTCGCGAAGACCTCCTGCGCATTCCCGGCGTGGTCAGGCTCGGCGATTTCACCGCGGAGGCACCCTACGAGCTTGCGGTGCAGGTGTCCGCCGCCCGCTTGCAGCAATTGCAGCTTTCTCCCGCGGATATTGCCGAAGCGCTCCGCCGGACCTCCCTGGACCTGCCCGGCGGCGAGGTCAAATCGCCGATGGGGGAGTTGCTGCTGCGCGCCCGCGGCAAGGCGGAGAGCGGCGAAGCGCTGGCGAGCCTGCCGGTGGTGGTTCGTCCGGACGGCACCCGGATGCGTCTCGGCGACATCGCCGACGTGTCCGACGGTCTGGCCGAGCAGTGGGCGGAAGCCCGTTTCCAGGGTGAGCCGGCCTACGGCGTGGAAGTGTACGCGCGCCACGACGTGGTCGCGGTGGCCGAGCGGGTCAAGGCCTATGTGGCCGAGCGCGCCCGGACGCTGCCGGAAGGGCTGCGCCTGTCGACCTCCTGGGACATGTCCGTGTCCTTCGCCCAGCGGCTGGACACGCTGGTGGAAGACGGCGTGTTCGGCTTCGGGCTGGTATTCGCGGTGCTGGTGGTGTTCCTGCGCACCCGGGTGGCCTGGTGGGCGGCGGTGGGCGTCCTCACTTCCGTGCTCGGCACCTTGTGGCTGATGGCGATACTGGATCTTTCCCTGAACATGCTGTCGCTGTTCGGTTTTCTGTTAGCCCTGGGGGTACTGGTGGACGATGCCATCATCGTCGGAGAGGCCGTGCATGAGGAACAGGCCGGAAGCGTGGACGAGGGGGACACCTCGATAGCAGAGCCCGGAGCGGATGGCGGCGTCCGCCGCGCGCACCGGGAGGCCGAGGCGGGTCCGGGAAGCCCGGCTTATCCCGCCGCCTTCGCGGCTCCCGGAAAGAGCCTCGCCGCCGCCATCCGCGGCGCGCGCAGCGTGGCCCAACCGGTGATCCTGGCGGTGCTGACCACGGTGGTCGCCTTCCTGCCGGGGCTGTTCCTGCCCGGCTGGGCCGGGCAGATGATGCGGCCGATCTGCCTGGTGATGATCCTGGCGCTGACGCTCTCGCTGGTCGAAGCGCTCTTGATTCTGCCGAGCCATCTGGCGGTTCCGCCTTCGCGGAAGTCCGTAGCGAGCCCGCTCGACCGCCTGCGGGCCGTGATGAACCGTGGCCTGAACCGTTTCGTGGGCCGTCTTTACGTTCCGTTCCTGATTCGGGCGCTGCGCTGGCGCTACCTGGTGCTGGCCGGTTTCGGCGTGCTGCTGATGCTTTCCGGCGCCCTGGTCGCGGGCGGCCACCTTCGACTCTCGTTCGAAGCCGACGCCACCCTGGACAGCGTTTCGGCCCGCCTGACCCTGCCGCCGGGCCTCCCCTACGCCGAGATGCGGGCGCTCGCTACCCGGGCGGAACGGGCGCTGTTCGAGCTGAGCGACCGGCTGGACCGGGAACAGCCGTCCGGCAGCCCGAGCGTGGTGGCCAGCCTGGAAACCTCGATTCATCCCGAATGGACCGGCCTGTGGGTTGAAATCGCCCGGCACGCCCGCGAACACTTGGTCATCGAAGACTTCGTCCGCGACTGGCGGCAAGGCATCGGTGATCTCGGCCGGGCCAAGATCGACTTCATCTATAAGCAGGGTGACCGGCCCTACGACCTCGAAATCGACCTCAGCGACGCCGACTCGGCCCGGTTGCGGCATGCGGTCGACGCGTTGAAACGCCGCCTCGCCGCATACCCCGGTGTGTTCGACGTGGTCGACTCGAGCGAGCCCGGCAAGCCGGAACTCAGGGTGCGGCTCAAGCCCGAGGGCGAGTGGCTGGGCTTGACCCTCAAGGAGGTGGCCGAGCAGGTCCGCGGGGCCTATTTCGGCGCCGAGGTACAGCGCTTCGTGCGCGGTCGCGAGGAAGTGAAGATCATGGTGCGCCTGCCCCTGGAGGAACGGCGCTCCCTGGATGCGCTCCGGGTTTTGCCCGTCAAGATGGCCTCCGGCAGCCACATCCCGCTCGGGGCGGTGGCGGAAGTGTCGTTCGAACCCGGCCAGGCGCGCATCGACCGGCAGGACCGCCGTCCCGTGCTCAAGGTGCAGGCGCGGGTGGACCGTGATCTAGCCGATGTGAACGCCTTGTACTCGGCGCTCGAGCAAACCCATCTCCCGGCCCTTCGGACACGGTTTCCCCAGCTCCGCGCCGACTTCGGCCAGGAACGCCGTGACCAGCAGGCGGCATTGTCCTCGCTGTGGCGCAACACGCTGATCGCCCTGGTGGTGATCTATGCCCTGATCGCGGTGCCGTTCCGTTCCTACCTCACGCCGCTGATTTTTCTGCTGGCGGCGCCGGTCGCCTGGTGCGGCGGGGTGTTCGCGCACTGGCTGGTCGGCTTGCCGCTGTCCATGGAATCCCTGGTCGGCATGATCGCCGCAAGCGGCGTGGTGGTGAACGACAGTTTGGTCTTGCTCGATTACATCAAGGAACGTGAGGCCAGGGGCTGGGGACTCGAGGCCGGAGGTCAGGAGGAAGACGCTAGGGTGCGCTGTGCGCACCAAGCAGAGACGGTACGCGTAGCGTACCCTACCGTTTTGCCGGCCGAAGCGAAGGCTGGCGGTTTGCCGCTCGAGGTTTCCGGAACGGAGAATGCGCCGATGGCCTCAACCTCAAGTCTCCGGCCTCAAGTCTCCAGTCTGATTCTCGAAGCTTGCACGGTCCGTTTCCGGCCGATCCTCTTGGCCTTTCTCACCACCTTCGTCGGGTTTCTGCCGACCCTCCTGGAAACCAGCGCGCAGGCGCAATTTCTGATTCCGATGACCTTGTCGCTCGCCGCCGGGCTGTTGTTCGGCATGGCGGCGAGCCTGATTCTGACGCCGGTGTGTTATGCCGTCGTTGCCGGCAGGCCCGACGCCGCACGACTCGAATCCCCGAACAAACACGCCGTTTCATGAGGATTGATGATGATAGCCGGCATCGAATCCGGAAAGCGGACACCCACATAAGAGCGCTTGTTTCGTCGCCATCGACGCAAAAAATGTGCGATTCGAGTGGGGGTTTTTGGCCGCTCGTTCGTCTTATAGAGGATACGGCTACGGCGGATCCCCCTGGCCGAGTCTTTGGTTTTGCAATCCCCTCAGGAGTAATCCGTGAAACGACAAATGACTACCGCCATCCTTCTCGCGCTGACAGTTGTGCCGGAGATCCATGCCGGCACCCTCGCCGACGGCAAGTGGAGTCCTGCGAATTGCGGAACGCAGCCCACCGCGCCCGAGATCGACTCCCGCAGCGTCGACGCTTACAACCGCAGCCTCAAGCAAGTGAGGGAATGGCAGCAGAAGGCGCAGGCCTATAACGATTGCATCGTCAAGGAAGCCAACGCGGACAATGCGGTCATCGCCGAAGCGGCGAACGCGGAGCAGGCGCGTTTCCGCGCCGAGGTCGAACAGATCGGCGCCGTGGCCGCGGACGCCAAGGCCAAGCTGGATGGTCGCTGACACGGAGGGCCGAAGCGTGAGCCGCCGTCTGTGGGTGTTGGTACACCGCTGGGCCGGCCTGGCGATGACCGGGTTTTTGATTGTCGTGGGCCTGACCGGGAGTCTTCTGGCGTTCCTGCCCGAACTGGAGCATGCGCTCAATCCGGAATTCTTCGTAGCCGATAACGGTCGTCCCCGATTGGATCTGGCTACCCTGGCGGAGCGCGCCGAGACACTGGCGCCCGAAGCCCGGGTGAACGCGCTCTGGGTAGGCGAGCAGGACACCGTCATGGTCTCGGTCGCGCCCCGTATCGAGCCCTCCACCGGCAAACCCCGCGATCCGGGTTTCGACCAGCTGGTGCTCGACCCTTACACCGGGGCGGAACTCGGCCGCCGTACCTGGGGGGCGATTTCGGAGGGCATCGTCAATCTGATGCCTTTCATCTACAAACTGCATTACACGCTGGCACTGGACGAAGTCGGGATATGGATACTGGGCATTACGGCACTGGTTTGGACCATCGATTGTTTCGTCGCTTTCTATCTGACTCTGCCGGCCGGCAGGTCGGATTCCCGCTCTTTCCGGGAGAGGATGGCACAAGGCATCTTTTTGCTTCGCAACAAGCCTTTCTTTTTCGGCGCGCTCACCCCGGCCGAAACGTCGAGGGCGCGGGGGAATCATCGGAACGTCCCGGCCCAGCGCGCGTTTTGGCAACGCTGGAAACCTTCCTGGCAGATCAAGTGGCGGGCTTCCCCCTACCGCATCAACTTCGACCTGCATCGTGCCGGCGGTTTGTGGTTGTGGCCGGCGCTGCTGATTTTTGCCTGGTCCAGCGTCTACATGAACCTGTGGGATACGGTGTATACCTGGACAACGCGGCTGGTGTTCGATTACCGTGAGCCGTGGACCGAATTGCCAAAGCTCGGGAAACCCCTGGATCAGCCGAGGATCTCCTGGCGCGATGCGGAGACTATCGGCCGCGGTTTGATGGATAAGGCCGCGGCGACCCACGGTTTTACCGTCGAACGGCCGGTTGCCTTCCGGCTCAACCGGGAACTGGGCGTCTACGTGTATATCGTCCGCAGCAGCCGGGACATTCAGGACCGCTTCGGCCAGACCCGGGTCTTTTTCGACGCCGATACAGGTGAAGAGCGTTTGCTGCTCCTGCCCTCGGGGCAGTACGGCGGCAATACGGTGACGACCTGGCTGGCGGCCCTTCACATGGCGCACGTATTCGGTCTGCCTTACCGCATTTTCGTTTGCATTCTGGGCTTGGCCATCGTCATGCTCGCGGTTACCGGTGTCGTCATCTGGCTGAGAAAAAGGCGGGCGCGGCGGTTTCGCCACGCCGCCGGAGCTTTCAGTCCGGAAGCTTCGGTCAGCCGCCTGGACGTATTGGCGAAGGCCGATGAATCCTGAGCGCCGGATCGCGCGGCGGTCTTGACCTCGGGGTGACGCAGCCGGGTCCGGCGGCCGTATGCCGGTTCCAGCCGCCGATGTCGTTCGGTTGAAGGGACCGAAACGACGCGGCGTAGTACTGTCGACTTTTGTGCCCAAATGAAGATCCTCCTTCCCATTCTCGTATTGCTGACCGGGGCGGTCGGCGCCTATGCCATCGTGGCCAACCGGCCGACGCTGGATATCCAGCCCTCCAAGGCGGAACCGCCGCTGGTTTCGGTCGTGCAAGCGGAACCGCGGAGCGTTCGCCTGAACGTCCGTTCACAAGGCGTCGTCATGCCCCGCGATGAAATCGATTGGGTGGCGGAGGTGGCCGGCAAGGTGGTCCGGCTGAATCCCGATTTCGTCGCCGGCGGTTTTTTCGAGGCGGGCGAGGAACTCGTGGGTCTCGATCCCCGCGATTACGATCAGGCCATCGTCGCTGCCGAAGCCGGACTTGCCGAAGCCAAGCGGCGGCTTGCCCAGGAACAAGCCGAAGCCGAACAGGCCCGTAGCGAATGGCAGGCTCTAGGCGAAGGCGAGCCCTCGCCGCTGATCCTGCACGAGCCGCAATTGGCTGAAGCCCGGGCCAAACTCAAGGCCGCCGAAGCCGAGCTGGCCAAGGCGCGCCTGAAACGCAGCCGGTGCGAGCTGCGCGCGCCCTTCGCCGGCCGTGTTTCGGCGAAGCACGTGGGGCTCGGCCAATACGTTCAATCCGGGGAGAAACTGGCGCGGGTCTACGCCACCGACGTGGCCGAGGTGCGCTTGCCGGTATCGACCGATCAATTGGCTTATCTCGATCTCGATCTGATGCGCCGAAACGGCGCGCGCGCAGGTCCCAAGGTGGTTTTGACGGCCGATCTCGGGGGCGCCGAGCAGCACTGGGAGGGACATATCGTGCGCAGCGAGGCCGAGGTCGACGATGCAACCGGTCTTTTACACCTGGTGGCCGAGGTTCGCGAGCCGTACGGACGAAAATACGCCCAGCCCCTGCTGGCCGGGTTGTTCGTCAAGGCGGAAATCGAGGGCCGCGAACGGTCCGGGGTGTTCGTTCTGCCTCTGGGAGCCGTCAATGCGTCCCAGGAGTCGCTGGTCGTGGATGCGGACCTCCATCTCCACGTCCGCCGTTTGACGGTGCTGCGTACGGAGGCCGACAGGGTCTTGATCGGCGCCGGGCTCGCCGCCGGCGAGAACGTCGTCACCGGCGGGGTTCAGGTGCCGGTGGAGGGCATGACGGTGAGGCTTGAGGCCGAGGGCTCGAAACCCGAGGCGGGATCGAAAGTGCTGAGCTCAGGGTTTTAGAGCATTTACATATCTACCGTACGGGAGCTCTCGAGTAGGTCGGGGATCCTTTCCCGACGTCGCGCCCCGGCCGAGCGTCTGCGTCGGCAAAGGATTGCCGACCTACGATCGTGCACCCTGTAGGTCGGGAATCCCTTCCCGACGCCGCGGCCTGATCCGGCGTCTACGACCGAGCCACCCTGTAGGTCGGGAATCCTTTCCCGACGTTGCGTCCCGGCCGAGCGTCTACGTCGGCAAGGGCGTGCCGACCTAGGCTTGCTTGAGTCGATTTACCCTGGCCGAAGGCGCCAACGACTTCTGCCAAGCCCGTTATGCCGTATGAGCCGGATGAAAGCGCTCAAAGCTTGACCCGATGAGGCCTGCGGTGGTTTGCTTTCAGCCACACTTTTCCGGCCGGCGGTTCTTGCCGTCCCGGTCAACGAGTAGTCAAACGCCATAAGGAACCCCCATGAAAAAATTCATCAATTCCATCGAGAGTTTGCTGGATGAGAGCGAGCGAGGTTTCGCGTCGGCGCACGCCGATATCGTTCGTTTCAATGCCGAACCGCGTTTCATGGCCCGTACCGCGCCTCGCGCACCGGGCAAGGTCGCGCTGATCTCCGGGGGCGGTTCCGGGCATGAGCCCTTGCACACCGGTTTCGTCGGTTTGGGAATGCTGGACGCGGCCTGTCCGGGGCAGGTGTTCACGTCGCCCACGCCCGATCAAATGCTGGCCGCAGCGCAGGCGACCGAAACCGGCGGCGGCGTATTGTTCATCGTCAAGAATTACGCCGGCGATGTGATGAATTTCGAGATCGCGGCGGAAATGCTCGAGTGTCCCCACGACACGGTGCTGGTACATGACGATGTGTCGATCCCGGAGCACCAGGGCATGGGAAGGCGCGGGGTGGCGGGCACCACCGTGGTCGAGAAGATTGTCGGCGCGGCTGCGGAAGCCGGCATGGACCTTGACGGTTGCAAGATTTTGGGCGAGCGGGTAGTGCGGGCGACCGCGTCCATGGGTGTGGCGTTGACCAGTTGCACGGTTCCGGCCTTGGGCAAACCCACTTTCGAGATTGCCGACAATGAAATGGAAATGGGCGTCGGCATACACGGGGAGAAGGGCAGGGAACGCATGGCCCTGGCCGGCGCTACGGAAATCGTCGAGCACCTGACGCAAGCCATCGACGGCGAGCTGAAACCCGCTGCGGGTCAGCCGGCATTGCTGCACGTCAACGGCTTCGGAGCGACGCCGCTGATGGAGCTGTATCTGGTTTATCATCTGGCCCGGGAGTTCTGGGGCAAACGCGGGGTGAACGTCGTCCGTTCGCTGGTCGGCAATTTCACAACGTCCCTCGACATGGCGGGCTGCTCCGTTACGCTCACCTTACTGGACGAAGAGATGATCAGGCTGTGGGATGCGCCGGTGCATACCGCGGCGTTGAGGTGGGGGTGCTGATTTAGATAATCGACTGTCTAGCTTATCCCGGTAAGTGGCTCGAAATCCTCCGACTATACTCAGGTCAGTCTCTTCCCCATGCCCGTTCTGAGCTTGTCGAAGGGCCTGTCCTGAGCTTGTCGAAGGGTTCACGCGAATGGTCTACTCGGATAGGTACCAATTCCGTTCGGCATTGGAGTGACCATTCATCGTGGGATGGGTAGAGCGAAGCGAAACCCATCGATGGTGGGTTAGCCCCTCGGCTCCGCGTAACCCACCGATTGGAAGTCGCACGGTGGGTTACGGCGCACGCGAAGCGCAGTGACCGGCGGTTGGTCAGTGCTGATGTGCGCCTAACCCACCCTACGAAAAATTGATGCCTTATTGAAAGCGAATTGGAATAAGTACAACTCTTTCGATGAAAAATCTTCTGAGCATTCTTATTGCGGGATTCCTCGTATGGCAGGGGTACACAAAATACCAAAGTCATAAATTAGCCCTCGTCAGCGACCAAAGTTCGTTGTACGCCACCGACTTTGCTGACTCTCCGGAGCCCCAGCGGGTCGTAGAATCCTTGCAAAATGCTCGCTTCAAGTGCGACGGTAGAACACATTGCTCACAGATGACGTCATGCGAAGAGGCAACTTACTTTTTACAGAACTGCCCTGGCGTCAAGATGGATGGAAATAACGATGGTGTCCCTGTGAAAGGCAGTGGTGTAACTATTGACCCGGCCCAAAATAACGTTCGCCCTGAGCTTGTCGAAGGGCACTCGGCTTGGGGCTTCGACAAGCTCATCCCGAACGGAATCAATAAGGTATTTAAGGGCCGGATTAATAACTCATCATGCGTGCGCAACTGCTCTCATATAACTGGTAATCACAGTCGTAGGTCGGCAATCCCTTGCCGACAAAGACGCTCGACCGGGCCGCAACGTCGGGAAGGGATTCCCGACCTACAGGGTGGCTCGGTCGTGGGTCGGCAATCCTTTGCCGACAAAGCCGTTGGCCGAGCCGCGACGTCGGCAAAGAATTTGCGCCTTGCAAGTGCCCGTACAGCGGGTACGAAAACGGCCTAGCGGATGGCTGCGCTGCCAGCCGCCCCGCCCGCCGCACTCACGAGCACGTCCAACGGCCGTTTCCAGGTCAAACCGTGGACGGGTTTTTTACGTGAACGGCGGCGATTGCTCCAATCATCAACTGGCTGGTTCTCGCCCCGGCATCGATATGGCCGCGGGCGCGGTCGCCCAGGAATGAGGCTCGCCCCTTGGTGGCAATCATATTGCGGGTGGATTCGCAGCCTTCCGCCGCCAGGCGGTTGATGGTCTCCACAGCCTGCGGCACGCCCGAGGATTCTCGTGCCGCCTGTTGCAAGGCGTTCGCCACGGGGATCAAGACATCGAGCATGGTTTTTTCGCCCAGATCGGCCTTGCCCCGCTGTTTCATTGCTTCTACGCCCTGGCCGAAAGCTTCGGCCAGGTTCGGCAGGTTCATGGCTTTATCCTTCATCGCCTTGCTCATGGCTAGGAAGAAGGTGCCGTAGAGCGAGCCGGAAGCTCCGCCCACGCTGCTCATGAGACTCATGCCGATTTTCTGGAAGGCGGCGGACCAGTCCATCCGCTCGAGCTGCTCCGCCAAGGACTCCAGTGCGGCCAGGCCGCGCTGCAGGTTGGCGACATGATCGCCGTCGCCGATCGCCTGGTCGAGCGCCGCGACTTCCTCGGCGTGTTCGCGAATGACGGCATCGGCAGCCCGGATATAGGTCCTGATTGGGTTGGTGCTTGCTGACATGGGATTGCTCTTCGGGTTGTGTGGAGTTACGGATAAGCGGCCAAGTCTCGACGAGCCGTCCATCACAGGGTAATTTAGGCGCGCCTCGATCGGCAATCCTTAATCGAGAATCGATCTTATGACACTCAACGACATTCGCGCCTTGATTATCGATATGGATGGCGTGCTCTGGGAGGGTGATCGCCCGATGCCCGGATTGGTGGAATTTTTCGAGAGCTTGCGCACACGCGGAATTCGGTTTGTTTTGGCAACCAATAATGCCAGCAATACGCCGGAACAGTATGTCGCCAAGCTTGCCCGCATGGGCGTCGGCGTCGACCGGGAGCAGGTGATCGGATCCGGTCTCGCCGCCGCGCTGTATCTCAAGCAACATGCCCCGCCCGGGGCCAAGGTGTTCCCCATCGGCGAGGACGGCGTCTGCCGGGCTCTTCTTGAAAACGGCTTTCGCCTGGCGGAACTCTATGAAAAGGATGCCGATTATGTGGTCTGCGGGCTGGATCGCACGCTGTCCTGGGACAAGCTTGCCACCGCCACGCTGAACCTGCGCGCCGGGGCCAAATTCATCGGCACGAATCCGGATACCTCGCTGCCGACCGAGCACGGGCTCACCCACGGCAACGGCGCCGTGCTGGCGGCCTTGCAGGCGGCCACCGGCGTGGAGCCCACCATCATCGGCAAACCCGAGCCGATCATGTATCGACTCGCGATGGAGCGTCTCCAGGTGCCGCCGGAACAAACCGTGGCCCTGGGCGATCGCCTGGATACCGACATTCTCGGCGCGGTGCGTGCCGGCATTCGAAGCATTCTGGTGCTGTCGGGCATCTCCACGCGGGCGCACCTGGCCGATCTCGACTATGCGCCGACCTGGATCATGAAGGATATTCGCGACGTCATCGAAGCGATTCAATAAAAAATCAATCAGCACAGGCCGATGGCTGTAGTAGGTCGGCAACCCATTGCCAAAAGATTTCAACCTTGAGGAGAACACGATGTCCTTGTTTCTGGATTCAGCCCTGCCGGCCGACGCGCGCCAGGCGATGGCGCTCGGCTTCGTCGCCGGAATCACCACGAATCCGATCTTGTTGGCGAAAGTCGACCGCACGCCGGAGGACGCGATCGCCGAACTGGCCGACATTTGTCCCGGTCCGGTTTTTTATCAACTGACCGCGCCGACGGTGGCCGAGCGCGAAGCGGAAGCCCGGCGCTTTTTGGCTCTGCGGTCCAATGTCGCGCTAAAGATCGGGATGACCGCCGAAAATTTGGTACTGGCCGCGAAATTTGCGAGAGAAGGCGTCAAGGTCGGCATGACGGCCAGTTACGGCGCCGCGCAGACCTATCTCACCTGCGAGGCGGGGGTCGCATACTCGATTGCTTACGTGAACCGCAGCACGCGCTTGCAAGGTGACGGTACGGCGCTGGTTTCGGAGATGCGGGCGGTGGTCGATGCCTGCGACACGACGACCACGATCCTGGTCGCGAGTCTCAAATCCGCAAGCGAAGTGGTGCAGGCCGTCATCGCGGGAGCCCATCACGTCACCATTCCTTTGCCCCTGTTGCTCGAAATGGGCGATCATCCCTTGTCCGATCAGGCTATCGAGGAGTTCGGACGTTCGGTCCGTAATGGCTGAGATTGGCCGAGCGCCGGTCGCCCCGGGACCGCGCCCGGCAGAAATTCGGTGATCGCTTCAGGCGATCGGCGCTGATCCGCAGGTGCGGGATTCTTGGTACCTATAACAGATTCGACGGCCGTTTCGAGGTGGATTCGGTGCCGGTATTCTGATCGTACGGCGGTGAATCCTGCGATTTCGCCAAGCGCTCGCAAACTTTCAGTGCAACCTGGCGCAGAGCATAGGTCCTGGCGAAAACCATGTGTCCATTCGACCATGCCACGACGCGGTATCCTTCCAGCGTGCAATAGAGCTCGACCGAGATATCCGACTTGATCATGGTAACCCGCACCCGAAGTGCCGATAAGAACGATGGTGCAGCCGGGGATGATTGGGGTCGAATCGGCCGAAACCGGCTCTTTCCAGTACTGCCTAAGCAGGGCTTACGACCCCGAAAACACCTCCGCCCGAATCCGCTGAATTTCGTCGCGCAGCCGTGCCGCTTTCTCGAAATCGAGGTCGCGGGCGTGGGCGTACATCTTTTCTTCGAGCTGCTTGATCAGCTTGGCCGCCTCCGCCGGTTTCACCGCGTTGTAGTCGGCGCCTTGTTCCGCCACTTTGGCCAGTTTCTTTTTCCCGGAACTCGATTGCAAGGCGCCCGGTATCGGTACTTCCAGGATGTCTGTCACACGCTTCGAGATGCCGGTCGGGGTGAGCCCCGTGCGCTTGTTGTAGTCGATCTGCTTGGCTCGACGGCGTTCGGTTTCTTCGATCGCCCGCTGGATCGAGCCGGTGACCGTGTCCGCATAGAGAATCGCCTTGCCGCGGAGGTTGCGAGCGGCGCGGCCGATGGTCTGAATGAGCGAAACGGTAGACCGCAGGAAACCTTCCTTGTCGGCGTCGAGGATGGCGACCAGCGAGACTTCGGGGATGTCCAGACCTTCCCGCAGCAGGTTTATACCGACGAGCACGTCGAACCGACCGAGCCGGAGGTCGCGGATGATCTCGACGCGCTCCACGGTTTCGACGTCGGAATGGAGGTAACGCACGGCGATGTCGTGCTCGAACAGATATTCGGTCAGATCTTCCGCCATGCGCTTTGTCAGCGTGGTGACCAGCACGCGTTCGCTGCGGGCGATGCGCTCGCGGATTTCCGAAAGCAGGTCTTCCACCTGGCTCAGGGCCGGGCGTATTTCCACCTCGGGGTCCACCAGGCCGGTCGGCCGCACCACTTGCTCGATGATGGCTCCGGAATGCTTGAGTTCGTACGGTCCCGGCGTCGCCGAGATGTAGATACGCTGCGGCGACCTGGCCTCGAACTCCTCGAACTTGAGCGGCCGGTTATCCAGCGCCGAGGGCAGGCGGAAACCGTATTCCACCAGCGTTTCCTTGCGCGAGCGGTCGCCCCGGTACATGGCGCCGAGCTGAGGAATGGTGACGTGGCTTTCGTCGATCACCAGTAAGGCATCGGCCGGCAGGTAATCGAACAGGGTGGGCGGCGGTTCGCCCGGCGCGCGGCCGGAGAGATAGCGCGAATAGTTCTCGATGCCCGAGCAATAGCCGACTTCCAGCATGATTTCGAGATCGAACAGCGTGCGCTGCTCCAGGCGCTGGGCTTCGACCAGCTTGTTGAGCGAGCGCAACTCTTCCAGGCGCACTTTGAGATCGGCCTTGATCTGGTCCACCGCTTCCATGATCTTTTCCCGCGGCGTCACGTAATGGGTTTTCGGATAAACGGTATAGCGTGCGATGCGGGAAATGATCTCGCCGGTCAGGGGATCGAACAGGGACAGCCGTTCGATCTCGTCGTCGAACAGCTCGATGCGCAGCGCTTCCTTTTCGGATTCCGCCGGAAACACGTCGATCACATCGCCCCGCACCCGGTAGGTCGCGCGGCGCAGCTCGGTTTCGTTGCGGGTGTATTGCAACTCGGCCAGCCGGCGCAGGATCGTCCGCTGATCGGTCATGTCTCCGCGCACCAGGTGCAGCACCATGCTGAAATAGGAGGCGGGTTCGCCCAAGCCGTAGATCGAGGAAACGGTCGCCACGATGACGGTGTCGCGCCGCTCGATCAGGGCTTTGGTGGCCGACAGGCGCATTTGCTCGATATGCTCGTTGAGCGAGGCATCCTTCTGAATGTAGGTGTCGGACGCCGGAACGTAAGCCTCGGGCTGATAGTAGTCGTAATAGGAAACGAAGTATTCCACTGAATTCTCGGGGAAGAACTCTTTCATTTCCCCGTAAAGCTGGGCGGCCAGCGTCTTGTTCGGCGCCAGGATCAGCGTCGGGCGCTGTACCGTTTGGACGACGTTGGCGACGGTGAAAGTTTTTCCGGAACCCGTGACGCCCAAAAGAGTCTGGTGTAACAAGCCGTCGGAGAGTCCTTCGACCAGTTGCCGAATGGCTTCCGGTTGATCGCCCGAGGGCTTGAACCGGCTATACAGATTGAAACTTTTTCCCTTGGTGGGATTCAGGGGCAAGGTTTCATCGAGTATCATTTTTTGTGGCATTGCGCTTGACCCATTTGATCAATCTTTAACTCGACACAATGAATATCAAACTCTCCGACCGCGTTCAGTCGATCAAACCCTCTCCTACCTTGGCCGTGACCGCGAGAGCGGCCGCCATGCGCGCCGCCGGCAAAGACATCGTGGGCCTCGGAGCCGGCGAGCCGGATTTCGATACCCCCGAGCATATCAAACAGGCCGCCATCAAGGCCATTCAGGACGGGTTCACCAAATACACCGCGGTCGACGGCACGCCGGGCCTGAAGAAGGCGGTGATCGCAAAGTTCAAGCGGGAAAACGGTTTCGACTACGACGTCAAGCAAGTGTTGGTATCTTGCGGCGGCAAGCAGAGCTTTTACAACCTGGCGCAAGCGCTATTGAATCCGGGCGATGAAGTCATCATTCCGGCGCCGTACTGGGTGTCCTACCCCGACATGGTGCTTTTGGCGGGCGCCATTCCCGTCATTATCGACGCGCCGCAATCGCAGAAGTTCAAAATCACGGCCGCCCAGCTCAAGGCGGCGCTGACGCCGAAAACCCGGCTGTTCGTCATCAACAGCCCGTCCAACCCGACCGGTATGGCGTATAGCGAGGCGGAACTCAAGGCCCTGGGCGAGGTGCTCAAAGACCATCCCGACGTGGTGGTCGCCACCGACGATATGTATGAGCACATCGTGTGGCAGGCCGGCAGCTTCCGCAATATTCTGAACGTCTGCCCGGAGCTGTACGATCGCACCGTGGTCTTGAACGGTGTGTCCAAGGCCTATTCCATGACCGGCTGGCGCATCGGCTATGCGGCGGGACCGGCCGAGCTGATCAAGGCGATGACCAATATCCAGTCGCAAAGCACTTCCAACCCGACCTCCATTTCCCAAGTCGCCGCCGAAACCGCCCTGAACGGCGATCAGTCCTGCATCGGCGAGATGGTCAAGGCCTTCAAGGAACGGCATGATTACGTGGTGAGCGAGTTGAACGGCATTGCCGGCGTATCCTGCCTCGAAACCGACGGGACCTTTTATGTGCTGCCCAACGTGCAGGGCGTGATCGATCGTATGCCGGGAGTGTCCGACGATCTGGCTCTTTCGGAGCGCCTGATCGAGCACGGCGGCGTTGCCGTGGTCCCGGGTTCGGCATTCGGTGCTCCGGGTCACGTGCGCCTTTCCATCGCCACCAGCATGGCCAACCTTCAGAAAGCCATGGAACGATTGAAGACGGGTTTGACTTAATTCATGGATTTCGTGCGCCGGAAGCGGCAAGGATGCTGCTTCAAAAGCGCCCGGGCTTTCACTTTCCAGAACTCCGCCGGCAATAGCCGGACCGCCGCGGTCGGCCATTCAGTGGGCCGATGGCGCGCGGCGAGGAGGGACCTAAGCGTGTTAACATCGGGCTAAAGATGCGGATGGGCCGGCAAGGGTTGCCGGCGGCCGGTTGTGGGTGTCCGCTGAACGGAATCTAGCCGTCTTGATGGAGATAGGACTCTCGTCATGGTTCACCGCAAGTTCTCGCCCGTATCGGCGTATACTCTCGCACTCGCCGTGACGGCTGTCGCGGCATTCGCCGTATCTATCCTGCGGCCGTCGTATCAAGGGACGATATTGCTGCCGTTCATGCTGCCGGTCATGATCGGCGCGCTTTTCGGCGGACTGGGCCCAGGGTTGCTGGCGACCTGTCTGGGCGCGATGCTGGCCACTTATCTTTCCATGCCGTCGGTCGCCGCGATCGGCATCAGACCCTCCGCGGAATGGATTCCGCTGGGTGTCTTTGTCCTGGTCGGAGTCGCAACCACCCTCGTGGTCCATTTACGGCTGGCCGGGCTCGCGCGACACGGGGCGCTGGTTCGACAGCAACTGGACCTGGAGTCGTTCAGGCGCAGGCAGGCTGAACAACGGCTCGCCATGGAGCGCGATCGCTTGGCCATGACGTTCGCCAGTATCGGCGATGCGGCCGTCGTTACCGATCCCGAGGGGCGCATCGAACTGTTCAATCCGCCGGCGCAATCGTTGACCGGCTGGCCGGAGAAAGAAGCCCGCGGTCAGCCTCTGGAAAACGTATTTCGCATCGTCAACGAGCAAACGCGCAAGCCGGTCGAAAATCCCGTCGCAAAGGTCTTGCGAACGGGGGCCGTCGTCGGACTCGCGAATCATACGGTTCTGATCGCCAGGGATGGGCGCGAGGTACCCATTAGCGACTGCGCCGCACCCATACGCGGAACGGACGGCCAACTCCTGGGCGTGATTCTGATTTTTCGGGACGATACGGACAGTCGTCGCGCGGCGGCGGCTCTGCGGGAATCCGAGACCCTTTATCGGGCGATCGGCGAGTCGATTCCCTTCGGTGCTTGGATTTGCGAACCGAACGGCGATGTCCGCTATTTGAGCGATTCGTTCCTGCAAATGACGGGTATGGCGCTGGACGAGCACGTACAGGCCAACTGGGCGTCGCGGGTGCATCCGGATGACCTGCAGCCCATCGTGGACCATTGGAGTCACTGTGTCAAAACCGGCAGTTTCTGGGATTGCGAATATCGAATCCGAAGCGCGGAAGGTCCTTACCGATGGATTCTTAGCCGCGGTGTCCCGATTCGTAACGCCGAGGACAAGGTGACGGCCTGGGCGGGCATGAATCTCGACATTACCCAGATGAGGCAGCTTCAGGATGAGCTGATCCGCAAGACCGAAGAATTGACCGCCGCCGATCGGCAAAAGGACGAGTTCCTGGCGACGCTGGCCCACGAAATGCGAAACCCGCTGGCGCCGATCATGAGCGCGGTGCAAATCCTGTATCGGACAGACGGCACCGGCCCCCAGTATGCGTGGGCGAGAGATGTGATCGATCGGCAGACCAGGCACCTCACCCGGCTGGTCGACGACCTGCTGGACGTGTCCCGCATCAGCCGCGGAAAGGTCACCTTGAACAAGCAGCCGCTGGAACTGGCCGCCATCGTCAACCATGCCATGGAAACCAGCCGTCCGCTGATTCAGGCTCACGGCCATAGTATTAGCACGTCGCTGCCTTCCGAGCCGGTCTGGATCGAAGGCGATCTGATCCGGATCGCGCAAGTCGTATCGAATCTTCTTAATAATGCCGCCAAGTACTCCGAGCCGAATCGACAGGTTTGGCTGACGGCAGCCAAGGAAAACGGGCTGGCCGTCATCCGCGTACGGGATGCCGGTCTCGGGATCAGCCCGGAGGTGTTGCCCCGGATTTTCGATCTGTTCGCCCAGGCCGACCGTTCCCTGGACCGCTCGAAAGGCGGGTTGGGCATAGGACTCAGCCTGGTGAAAAAATTGGTGGACCTGCACGGCGGCAGCGTCGAGGCGAAAAGCGAAGGTATCGGTAAAGGTTCGGAATTCATCGTCCGGCTGCCGTTGCTTTCGGATGGCGCCACGGAGCCGTCGGCGGTCAAGCCGGCGGCTGCGGGCGACGATCAAGTCGAACAACACGCCGCCCTGCGGGTGCTGGTGGTCGACGATAACGCGGATGTCGTCGAAGGTTTGTCTATGCTGCTCGAGCTGGAAGGGTGCGAGGTCGAACGGGCGGCGGAAGGCCCTGCCGCGCTCGCCATCGCGCAGAAATTTGCACCGGATGTGGTTCTGCTGGACATAGACCTGCCGGTAATGGACGGTTGCGAAGTGGCGCAGAAGCTGCGCGTCATACCCGAGACCCGCCACTCCTTGTTGCTCGCCATCAGTGGCTTCGGCCGGGATCAGGATCTCAGCCGCTGCATTGCGGCCGGCTTCGATCACCATTTCGTCAAGCCGGTAAGACTCGAGGACATCATCCGCTTGATCGCGGAACATCGTGTGGTGAAACCCGATTCCGAGTCGTCCGTCAAAACCTCGAGCTGTCAATAATCCTGAAAACGGCGGTTGACCGCTTAAATCGCGCAGCAACGCCGCGGGGAGTCCGGACGTCGTCCCTTCCACCGATGTCACCGCTTGGGTGAAGCCGCTACGTACCCGATGGCACGGCGGGCGGGCCACCCGGCGGCGTTGCTCCCTCTAGGCAATGTCGGTAGGCAATCCCTTGCCGACGTAGACGCTCGGCCGGAGCAGGGCGTCGGGAAGGGATTCCCGACCTATACGGGGTAGCAAGGTCGTAGTCCGCAATCCGTTGCCGACGAACCCTCTATCCCGCCCGCCGCGCACTCGAGAACATCCAACTGCCGTTTCCGGGGTCACGGCAAATATTTGATCAGCCGGGCACGAATCCGCGTCAAAGGAACGGTGTTGATTCCGCCGGCCAGATGTCCGCCGATGTTTCCGCCGGCGAACAAGATAACGACATCGCCGTAATGGTACGGCGGGCCGAAGACGACGGCGTCGGCGCCGGCCGTCTTGGCCCGATCGACGATTGCGGCAACCGACTCTTGATCGGCGCGGGCGGTAATATCCGCGATTTCGACGAATTTTCGCGTCTCCGGCCAGGCGTCCAGAATGTCGACCTCGGCCGTGGGGGCATAGGTCCGGCCGGTCAAGGGTTCCACGCTCAGCGTCGGCGCGCACCCGGTCAGCGACAAGATCGCAATGACAAGTAGATACTTCATGACAGAACCTCGCGTCCCTGCGAAGCTTGGGCTTCGTATCCGCATTGAATGCCGTGAAATGAGACCGCCTTCCATCATCCTTGGTGAAAAGCGGCAGAAGAACTTCGCGTCCTACAGTTGGACGCGGCGGGAACGCAGGGGTTCCTGATCACGGTGGCGAGCGGTTAAGCCGGTGAGGTCCCGCAACGCCCGCGAACCCGTACAGCGCCAAGGCGGCGATCATCAGCCAGAACTGTCCGACATGAATGGCCAATAAGGTCGCGAGAATGGCCGCGACAACCGATGCGCAGCCGTTGATTCCGAACGCCCAGGGAATCAGACGTTCCGCTTCGGAGGCGAGCCGAGTGAGGCCGAGCGGAAACGGCATGCCCATGAAAAACGCCAGCGGGGCGATCAGGAATAAGACGACGATCACTTTGGCGGGAGCGGGAAGAGCGATGGATAGCTCGAACAACGGTGGGAGCACCAGGAAATAGACGGCCGAGACGCCGACGATCGCTTTTACGGCCCGAATGATTGGTGCGTCGGCCTGCCGTGCGGCAAGGCCTGCCGCATATCGGCTTCCCATCCCGGCGAAGATCAGAAATCCCGCAAGGACGACGGCTACGGCATAAAGGGGATGGCCCAAGTAAAGAATGAATTTCTGTATGTAAACGATTTCGGTGAACATGAATGCCAGGCCGATCGCAAAGAAATAGCCGAACACCCGGTATCGCAGGGCTCTTGCGATGCCGCCGCCGTCCCGAGGCATCAGGACTCCGAGCGGCGCGAGGATCAGCAGGGCACTGATGAGCGCCGACTGCAGCAGGGTTGCGAGCAGGATCGGATAGCCCATGTCGAGTAGCGAAAGCCCGCCCGAGCCTTTCAGCTTGAAGGCTTCCGGCAGGAGCGTCCATTTGAAGAAATGAAAAAAATACGGCCGGTCGTCGGTGGCGGGACGGACATCGAACTTGTAGCGCCGAGTGAACGATTCCCGCCCGGGGCCAAGCAAAGCCGTTGCTGCCTCGAAAAGATAGTCTTCTTTGAGGCGGTTATGGATGTTGGTGTGCTGCGCTTCGATACCGGGAAAGTAGGCCAGGTCGAAGGAGCGCTGGTCGCAGAACCGGCGCAAGTCAGCGACTTCCAGGCCCGAAATTTCGCCGTTCTTGATCAGGAGCGTGCTGGTTTGCCAGCCGCGGATCCAGATCAGGCGCCGCTCCGGAGCGCTCGGGCCGGAGCCTGTCAGCGCATCGACAGCCGTGGCGAACAGCTTGACTTCGTCGCGGGGCGGCAGGCGGACCCAGCGGGTAATGGCCAGAAAGCCGTCGGCCTTCAGGTGCGCCAGATAGGTTTTTAGAGCCTCCACCGTATAGAGATAGCTTTCGTTCAGCGCATACGATCCCGCCGACGAGGTGTTAAAGGCATCCAGCAGGGCGATCTGGATCAAGTCGTACCGTTCCGTGGAAGCGGCGGTGAAACTTCGAGCTTCGGCCGCATATACCCTGACCGACGGATGATCGTAGACGCGCCCCGCGAATGCGGCAAAATCGCGGGACACCAGATCGATCATTTGCGGATTGAGTTCCACGGCACTTATGCGTTCTGCGTCATGGTAAATCGCCTGGAGCACCTCGCTGCCCCCGCCCGCCCCCAAAACGAGGACTTTCGGCTTGGGCGGCAGCAAGTGATAGGGCAGAGCGGACGGCACGTAATCCAGAAAACCGAGACTGTTTTTGGTTCCATCCCAGTGGTTGATGGCGCTTATGCCGTCGCCGTCGCTAAAAGCCGCCAGTTGCTCGGGCACGGGCACCTCGCTGTTCAGGCTGAGGCCCGGCGCATGGCGGAACGGAACCTCGGGGCTGCGTACCACGCTGAGCAGGCCGAGCGGACTGGACCGTTCCGCGATTCGAGCCGCCCCGGCGACCTTGAGCGCCTGGGACAGACTCTTGTATTCCACCGGCCGCAGTTCCGCGCCGGTCCAGTGAACCAGGAGCCACAGGGCGGGAATGGCGGCGACCAACGGGATGATCGGTTTGCGGGGACGCATCGCCAGGGCGAGCCAGGCCAGGGACGCTGCGGCAAAAGCGACACCGCTCGCAAGAGCCAATGCGGTTAACGGAAACACCCGGAACAGCAGCAAGATGACGGCCAAGGCACCGATTCCCGCGCCGGAGAGATCGGCCGCATAAGTGCGCCCGATCGTCGTTTTGTAGCGCTGGAAGGTCAGGCCTATGCAATTGGCCGCGAAGAAGAAGGGCGGCGTCAGGATCAGGTAAATCAGGACCAGATGTCCCCACTCGCGCGGACTCCAGAGGATTTCCAGCGCATTGAAGGGCACCCGCTGCGCGGCCAGAAAGCACAAAATCGCACTCAAGCCGAACGAGGCCGCATTGACGACGAATGCGACGCCGAAACGCGGCAGCAGAAATCCGCGGGCGAGGGCCAGAAACGTTCCGCTCGCGCCATAGCCGAGTAGCGCCAGGCTGATCATCATATAGGCGAAGTGATGCCACTGGATGATCGAGAACAGGCGCATCAGGAGGATTTCGTAAACCAGCGCCGCAGCGGAAAGCAGGGAAACCGAGAACAGAAGCAGCCGGGGTGGACGGGTATCGAGCGCGAGCCTCTCGCTATCGCGGGAGACGTGGATTTCGGAACTGCCCATGCCTAATGAGTGCCGGTCAGAGGCACGAACTGCACCGGCACCATCTGCCGGGTCGCAACCTTTCCCTGCGGGCTCTTTTCCACGAGCACCAGGAATTGCGGCAGAAACTGGCTGCCCACGGGAATGATCATGCGTCCGCCCGGCTTGAGCTGCTGCACCAGCGGCGGAGGAATCTGGGTGGGGGCGGCAGTGACGATGATGGCATCGAAAGGCGCATGTTCCGGCCAGCCGTAATAGCCGTCGCCGGTCTTGGTCTCGACCTTGGCGTAGCCCAGCCGGTTCAGACGTTCCGTTGCCATTTGGGTCAATTCCGGCACGATCTCGATGGAGTAGACCCGCTCGGCCAATTCCGCCAGGACCGCCGCCTGATAGCCCGAACCGGTGCCGATTTCGAGCACGCGGTCGTCCGGCTCGACCCGCAGCAGATCGGTCATCAGGGCCACGATAAAAGGCTGGGAAATGGTTTGTCCGTAACCTATCGGAAGCGGCCGGTTCGCATAGGCGACATCGTGCAAGTCTTCGCTGACGAACTCATGGCGGGGGACCTTGTCCATGGCGTTCAGAACCCGGCCGTCCAACTCGGCTTTGCCGATCTCGCTGCTGACCCAGCGGGTTTCACGGCGGATTTCATCGATCAGTGCCCGGCGTTTGGCGGCGTATTCGTCGGCGCGAACCGACAAACCCAAGAGTCCGATGCACAGCAGGGCAGCCAAGTAAGCTATGCGTTGGATGAAAGACATCGCGGGCATGGGCGGACCTCCTCCTGGTGGATCCTCTAGCGCGATCATATCGCGTTAGAAAGGACTTGTGCGCCAGGATATCCGCGAACCCCGAGCGATTCGGTTCGAAAACCTTCTCCGTGACCGGGATTGCGTCGGGCTCGAATATTCAGCGACGGGGGTGATATGGACGAGCGGAAAGACCCGCAAAATGCCGGCCCGAACGGCACAATACCGTTCGGGCCGGCGGCAGAGCCCTAAGGCGTAGACTTGGGGGGATGGTCTTTGCTTAGGGCTGAGCTCCGGTTACCACTTTCTGGGGTAGTTCCACTCCTCTCTGCGCGGTCGTCAAGGCGCCGAGCCAGGCTTCGACCTCGGCGGCGAGCTGGCCCGAGCCGGACAGTTTGGCGGTTTCCTCGATCCAGCCGTGATCGGCGATAGGCAGCGGCAGGACGCCTTGGCCGCCCATGCCGTTGTTGCCGACGATATCGGCGTCCTTGGCATCGGCGAGCAGAACGCGGCCGGCGATTTCGAGCTTATCCATGTCGACCACGATGAGGTCGTTGGCGAACTTGCTGGCGACATACGCGTAATAGCCGCCGCCTTTTTTCATGCCGAAGTTGACGCCATGGCAGCCCGGTTCGCAGGGCAGGCTCTTGAGCACCTTGTGAGTCGAGGTATCGGTGATGGTAATGGTTGCGCTCAAAGTGTTGGCCGTGACCACGTATTTACCGTCCGGGCTGATCGGGGTCTGGATCGGCAGCAAGCCATACGCCTCGCCGGTCGTCTTGCCGCTGATCGGATCGTAATCCGCAGCGAGATTGATGTCCTTGATCTTCTGCTTGCTCTTGGTATCGATCACGCTCAGGGTGCTGAGCAGCGGCGGCGTCCCGAGCAGATTGGCAACATAGGCCTTGTCGGTCGCGTCGCCCCAGATGGCGATCGGAATCACGCCCACGTTCGGCACGGTGGAGGCCTGGCCGCTGTCCAGATCGACGATGGAAACGGAGCCCGCCAAGGCATTCGGCGTTAGCGCGAATTTGCCGTCATGGGTCACGTGATGGCCATGGGGGCCGGAGTTCGGGCCGGTGTTGACGCTGTCCTGAGCCGTCGGGTGTTTGCCTCCGGTCAGCTTCAAGACCCGCTCTTCACCGTTGAGTGCTACGGTCAGGCTGTCATCCGACGGTCGCGACATGACATGAGAAGGCGATTGGCCGACCGTCAAGGCCCCGTAAATCTGTCCGGTTTCACGGTCGAATGTGACCAGGCGCTTATCGAACCATTCGGTTTGATAGATGTACTTGTAGGTCCGGTCCGTCCACATGTTGTGGGGATTGTTCATGTTGATGTCGACGCCCTTGACCTTTTTCTTGATGGTCCAGTTCTCTGCGTCAACTTGCGTGGCGGAACCCGGCTTGCTCTTGCCCTTGATGGTTTCGAACTGGGCGTTCACCCAGACCTCGCCGACACCGGGGGTAGCCGGATTGAACAGCTTGTTCGGCATGGAGACGTTCAGCGCGTCCAGGCCGATGACGGTTCCTCCCAGATTCAGGGGGATGGACGGTAGCTTCAGGTCCCAGTTCGGCTTGGAATAGTCACGCCAGAGCGAAGGCGTGGTGGCAACGAAGAAGGTCCGAAGCAGCTTCTTGGCGATATCGCTGGTGGTGGGGACCTTGGCGCCGGTGACGAGTTGGATTTCGCTGCCCAGATCCAGGCCTTCCGTATTGGGATCGTCGACGACGACGGCACCGAACATGTACGGGTGTACCTTGCAGGTAAATACGTACAAGCCGGGTTTATCGAAGGTCTGTGTGACGCTGGCGCTTGACGGCTTGTCCTGATCGACCGGGAACTTGGCTGCGCCTGGCTGCCACAACAGGCTGGTAATCGTGTGTTCGGCATTCACGTCGGTCATCTTGATCAAGACCGCGTCGCCGGGTTTGACCACGACCAGGCTGTCGCCGTCGGTCGGATCTTTGAACCATGTACCGGGCTCGTCGGTCATTTCCAGCGCGGCGACCGGCATGACGCCCGGAACGCTCAGAATGACGTCTTCTTCCGACGTGGTCTCGGCACTCGCCGCCGGGATAAAGCTCATGGTTCCCAGACTTAGTGCGATGGCGCTGGTCAATGTGCGGAATTTATTCATTGTCATAACCTCTTGCGTTTTGTTGTTTTGAATTAGTTGACGACCTTGAAATCGCCCATCATCCCGGCTTGCATGTGCTGGATGACATGGCAGTGGAAATGCCAGTCGCCGGTGCCGACGCCCTCGCCGGCCTGGACGACGAAGGTGTCGCGGCTGATCGGCCCGATGTTGACCGTGTCGACGACATGGGTGGTGCCGGGGTTGAGCCAGCGGTGGCCATGTAGATGGAAGGTGTGGAAGGCCGTTCCCAGCCCGACGACATGGAAGCGGACTTTTTCGCCGAGACGGGCGCCCACCGTGGGATTGGTCCACAGCGGGATCTGCTTACCTTTCAGGATGTTATTGACCTCCATGCCCCAGAAAGTCGTTTCGTGCATCCACAGGATGAACTCGCGCTTGATCTCGCTGACATTCACTTCCTCGATCTCGCCGTTGATGAGCGCCGGCACCTTTCCGCTCTTCGGATTGACGATCAGCGTGCCGAACAGTCCTTTGTCCTCGGCTCCCAGCATGGGGTTGCCGAAAGTATGGTCGTGGTAGGGCCAGGTGCCGGCGGTGCCCGGCGCTGCGATCCATTTATAGGTATAAGGCTTGCCCGGGAAGGCGGCCTGGTCGGCGACGCCGTTGAGTATCTTCATCGTGCCGTCGCTGCGGATGTCGAAGTGCACGCCGTGCACGTGCAGGCTGACCGGCTGATCGGTGTTGGGTATGCCGTTTTCCAGGGTGATTTCGGCAACATCGCCCTCGGTCATGACGATGGCGGGGCCGGGGATGGTCGGCTTATCGTTATAGCGGCCGGTGACATCGTCGGTCTTACCCTCGGCAGACTGGATCTTGTGGCTCACCATCTGATAACCGAATTGCCCGGACGGCAAGGCTGCCGCACGAAGAATAATGCGGTGGGTGTTGCCCGAGACGGGGGCGGCTTTCGCGGGGACGTACTCCGCTTGTGCGGTCGGGACGAAAAAAATCGCCAGCAGCAAAGGCGATAAGAGAAACGAGGACGTTCGTCGGAGAAAACAAGAGAGACTCATAGTCACACTCCTCATGAAGGGCTCCAGTCCGCGTTGGCGACTGAATAGCGGTCAAGAAACAGATGCAGTTCACGTTATCATGTATGTGAGATACATGATAACGGATATAATGTATCTCACATACATGTTTAGATTTCAAGCCGGGATGGCCCAAAAGTCAAAAATTTTGAGTCGATACTTTCTCCGTGTTTGCCTAACCGCCGATCGGTGTCGTAAAACTATTTCACTTGTCCATTCGAGGTGCTAAATGCAGCTGACCCGTTACACCGATTACGCTTTGAGAGTGCTGATGTATGTCGGCATCCACACCGAACGCATGGTGACCATCGCCGAGGTCGCCAGCGTGTTTGATATGTCTCACAACCATCTGATGAAGGTCGTTCAGGAGCTTTCCGCAAAGGGCTATGTCAAAAGCACCCGCGGCAAGCACGGTGGAATAGAGCTTGGACGTCCCCCCGGGGAGATCAACATCGGCGAGGTCGTAAGCCACATGGAGAGCAACTTCAACGTCGTGGAATGCCTCGATCCCGGACGTAGTCTGTGCCGCATCATTCCCGGCTGCACCTTGAAAAAGGTGCTTCAGGAAGCGGTTTCGGCCTTTCAGGAGGTGCTTAATCGATACACCTTGGCGGATCTTCTCAAGAATCGCGCCGTGTTGAACCGTTTGCTGACCGAACGGCGAGCCACCGGCGCTTGAGCGATTGCGTCGCCATTTTTTGCGAAACCTTTTGGGACCTCCAAGTCACCAAAAGGAGCAAAAAATTGGCGACGAGTTATTGCCTTCGGCGCCCCGGCCGTCCCCGCTCGTCTGGTCCGGACCCAACAAGGGGTCCGGACACCGCTCGCAGATGACTCGACGCCCGGTCGCGATGCCTTGTGTGAGACCTCCGACCGCCGCTATCGCATCGACCTTCGGTCTCACACCCGGCGCTCGGGCTTCCGGGGACTACTCGACTCGCTCGCTCACTCGCTCCATGTCTCGCAGCGACGGTGCATTCTCCGCCCGGCTTATAAAGCGTGGAGCCCCGGCTTTTTCTGAAGGTACCGGCGCAGTAAATCAAAGCTCAGCGCTGTGGCAGTAGACCGTTTACGTTCGATATCGCCGGCGATTAGTCGGGTTTGCCGCCAGACGCCATCGAGCGCCGAAAGGATGAAATGCACTTCGACCGTTCCGGCCTCGTCGTGCAGCTGGTCGCCATCGTAATGGGCAATTTGGGCAAGCGCATAATCCGCGCCTTGCTCCCGTGAATCCAAGACAATCCGGGTTGAAGCCCGGACAAGATCATCCCACGGCGCCATGCCGAAATATCGATGCAGACCGGCCGAGTCCGGAATCACGACCGCGCCGTGGAACCAAGGCTGGCCAGCGCAACGGCTGGCCAGCTTGCCGCCGCTTACGGTCTCGACGATAGAAATCGTCGACCGGCGTGCGGCGAGTTCGCGGCCCACCACGGAAGCCAAATCGCTGTCCGGCTCCTCGGAACCGCCAATGGCAAATACCGCGTCGCCGATTGCATCGGCAGCGCGCTTTACGATGTCGTCCAGCTCGGTTTCCGGAAAAGTCGCCGGAAACAGCAGCTTGACCTGATTTTCCGGACCCGCGGCGCGAAAGCCGAGCTTTACCTCGGACGGCAAAACAACTTGGTTGAGCCGTTCCTGCAGGCTTGATTCACCCAGACCGACTGTGTTCAGTACCACCAGGCGCGCCGGCGACAGTCGGAAGCGGCAGCGCAGGTCCGGCTCGATCCAGCGCCGGAACATCGCCTTCATCTCGCTCGGAACCCCGGGCATGAAAACGAACCGGCAGCCCCCGCCCTGCAGGGCGAACCCCGGGGCGGTGCCCCACAGATTGTCGAGGCGTTCCGAACCGCGCGGGAAGAGGGCCTGTTTCTTGTTTACTTCGGGCATGGTACGTCCGAGCCGCGTGAAATAGGATTCGACCTGAGCCAGCGCATCGGCGTCCAGTTCGAGTGGCAGGCCGAAAGCGAGGCTGACCGCTTCGGCGGTGAGATCGTCGCAGGTCGGCCCCAATCCGCCGGTACACATGCAAAGATCGGCACGCCCCGAGATTTCACGAAGCAGATCGACCAGTGCTTCCAGACGGTCACCGACCGCAGTGTGCCGGGTTATGTCGAAGCCCAGGTCGGTCAGTTCGCGCGACAGCCAGGCCGAGTTGGTATCCATGATTTCGCCGGTGACGACTTCGTCTCCCTGAGAGAAGATTTCTGCGACGGGTCTTTGCATGTTCAATGTCCGTAAGATAGGGTCGACAACCGATGATGCCAGAACGGCAGGGAGACCATGGCGACAAGTGTGGTCAGCGAAACGGCCAGGGCATAAAAAGAAGTATCGAGCCGGTACCGGTCGCAATAAACGATGCCGAGCAGCATGCTGGGCATGGCGGCTTCCAGGACCAATGCGGTCAGAGTGTCGCCGCCGAATCCCAGGGCGAGACCCAGACCCAAGCCGAATAACGGCATGGCGGCCATTTTGAATGCCACGACGACCAATGCGAGCGGCAGGTTACGCGTGTGCCAGGCGTGCCAGCGCAGTCCGAGACCCAGGGAAATCAGCATGAGGGGCACGACGGCGTCGGATAATCCCGTTAAAAATCTCTCCATCCAGTCCGGTTGTTTGATTCCGGCCAAATTCAGGCCCAGCGCGATCGTCGCGGTCCAAAGCGGCGGATTGAGCAGCAGTGACCGGAGCATCGATTCGTTTTCCGAATTCGACGTGCCGTAATGGCGGGCAATCAGGACTCCGAGAGTAAAAACCAGCGGCATGGAACCGAACAAATCGATCTGAACGACAATGGTGCGCGCCCAGGGGCCGAAAGTCTGTTCCAGGACGGGGAGACCCATATAGGTCACATTCGAGAAGGCAATGCCCAGCATGGCGGCGCCGAGGCGTTGCGGTGCCAGTTTGACGAAACGGGCAGCCACCCAAGTGATGGCGATGCCGAACAGAATGATGCCCGCGCCGAACAGTGAAATCTTCAGGGTGTCGATACCCAAATCGGCGGTCCAGAGCACGGAAAGCACCAGCGCCGGCAGTAGAAGATAGAAGACTACGGCAGTCAGCGCCAAGCGCGTCTGATCGGCATCCAGACCGCCAGGCCGTATAATGCGCCACATCGCGCCGCACAAGATTAATACGGCCATCTGCACCAGCACGGAAACCATTCGCGACTCCTGGGTTCGAGGAGGCGCTATTCTAGCAATCGCAGTGCCGACACCGAGATCACAACGGTCGAACGACCGGAAAATAAGAGGAACAGCTATGACCGATACGCTTTCAAAGAAACCTATACCTGCCCGAGACCGCCTCATCATGGCTCTGGACCTGCCGAGTGTGGCCGAAGCCAAGAACCTGGTGGAAACCTTGGGCGATTCGGTGAGTTTTTACAAAATCGGGCTAGAACTGTTCATGGCCGGCGATTACTTCGAACTGATCGAGTGGCTAAGAAAGCGAGGCAAGAGGATTTTTGCCGATCTCAAGTTTTTCGACGTGCCGGAAACGGTTGCCCGAGCGGTCCGTGCTTTGAGTGCTCATGGCGTCGAATTCGCCACCGTGCACGGCAACGACGCGATCATGGAAGCGGCGGCGAAAGCTAAGGGCGATCTCAAGATTCTGGCGGTTACCGTGCTGACCAGTCTCGATTTAGGCGACCTCAAGGATCTCGGCTTCGAATGCGACGTGCAGCGTCTGGTTCTCTCCCGTGCCCGGCGCGCCTTGGCCCTGGGCTGCGACGGCGTGATTTCCTCGGGGCTCGAGGTTCCCGCGCTGCGGCAGGAGATCGACCAAAAGCTGCTGGTGATTTCGCCGGGCATTCGTCCGGTGGAAAACCGTCCTGCCGATGACCAGAAACGGGTCGTAACAGTCGAGCAGGCCTTTTTGAACGGTGCCGATTACATCGTCGTGGGCCGGCCGATTCGGGATGCGGACAATCCGCGCCAGGCGGCGGAAAAGGTGCAGGAGCAAATCGAAAACGTGTTTAAGCGGGCGGCAGGTTAGAAATTCAGAACTCGGGTCGGCTGACCATCAGCGAGTCCGCCATGCAAGCCCTTTGGTTGGAAAACCGGCAGCTCTGTATCCGCAACGATCTTCCGGTTCCAGCCGCAGGCGAGGCGCTGGTTCGGGTACGCTTAGCGGGCATCTGTGGCACCGATTTGGAGCTGGCGCGGGGCTACTATGCTTACGCCGGTATTCCCGGACACGAATTCGTCGGTGAAGTCGTGGAGTTGGCCGATGGCACGCTGGTAGGCTGCCGCGTGGTCGGCGAAATCAATGTGTCTTGCGGCGAGTGCCAAAGTTGCCGGCGAAATCTCCAGGCACATTGCGAGCGTCGTAGCGTGCTCGGAATCCGAGATCGGCACGGCGCATTCGCAGAATATCTCGGCTTGCCCGTCCGGAATCTGCATCGGGTGCCGGATGCCGTCCCGGACGAGGCAGCGGTCTTCACCGAGCCACTGGCCGCGGCGCTGGAGATTCAACAGCAGATTCCCATCAACGCCAAACATCGAGTATTGCTGATCGGAGCTGGCCGGTTGGGACAGCTCATCGCCCAGACGCTGGTGCTTGCCGGCTGCGATTTACACGTTTCGGCGCGGCATGCTCGGCACAGGGCGCTGCTTCTGAGTCGAGGTATCCGGTTGATTGCCGAGAACGAGATTGCCGCGCGGGATTACGACATCGTCATCGAGGCTACCGGGTCCCCCGCCGCGTTCGAAACCGCCAGGCGCGCGGTTCGCCCGCGCGGCGCGCTGGTGTTGAAATCGACTTATCGGGACAGCGTAAACGTAAACCTTTCAGCTTTGGTCGTGGACGAGATTACGCTGATCGGTTCTCGCTGCGGTCCGTTCGACTCCGCCTTGCGCCTGCTGGAGCGAAGAGCCGTCGATCCCACACCGTTGATCGACGCCGAATTTTCTCTGGTCCACGCCATAGACGCTTTCGAATCGGCCCGGAGACCGGGTGTTCTTAAGGTCCTGATCCGCCCGTAAGCTCTAGCGTCGTTCGATAATGACAGGCACTTCGAGCGGATACGGTGCGTTTAGATAATGCCGTGCGGCCTCGTACTTCCGGCGTGTCCGGTCCAGTTTGTCCTGCTGCATCCGGATCGTCGCGTCTTTTGCTTGCAGGGTTTGTTGCAAACGTTTCTTTTCCTCTTCATGGCGTTCCCTTATCCGTTCCATTTCCTGCCCGCTAGGAGATCTGAATTCGGATGCCTTCCTGCCGCTCAATAACGCTGCACGGTGTGCGAGCAAATCCAGAATCAACTCTTGTTTGGCCGCCGGCGTGAGTTCGTACTCCAGCCCGAGTCCGGCCGGCAACTTTTTTATCCTTTCCATTTCCCGATCGATCAGGCGCAGATGTTCCTTGCTCAGATTTCGGCACACCGCATCGATCGGACCGTCATAAAGATTTCGTTGAACGTCATCGGCGGGAGCGGCGTTCATGCCCGGGGGGGGATGATACCCGTAGCGTACGGTGCCTGAATTGTCCGTCCAGCGATAAAGGGTTGCCGCTCCCGCGGGGCCGAGGACATTAGCGATGAAAAGACAAGCAACGGCGAAATACAGTTTCATGGAATTTCTCCGGCAATTGCGGTTCCGAGGTCTGACTGCAGGGTTCCAATGCGCGCCATCCGTTCAGCCCGCGTGCGACGACCCGGTCAATGCCCGATGGGGAATGAATCCGAGGTCGGCTTATAAGTAACCCTGATCTGTTATACCTACAAGTTTTTGTGCTATCGTTCGCCCCCTTATGCACCATCTCGAAACCGCATTCAGCACGTCCTATCTCGTAGCCCTGCTGATGGGGCTGTTCAGTTCCCTACACTGTCTGGGTATGTGCGGTTCCATCATCGGCTCGCTGACTCTGAGTCTGAGACGGGAAATTCGCGATCAAAAATCCCAGCTGGTACCCTTCGTATTTAGCTATAACCTGGGACGCATAGCCAGTTATTCTCTCGGCGGTCTGCTTGCCGGTCTGGCCCATCATGTGCTCAGTATGCCGCTTGAAGAAGGGCAGGGACATCGCGTGTTGCAGATCGTATCCGCGCTGATCATGGCTGGAGCGGGCTTGCACATTGCCGGCTGGTTCCCGCGATTCGCTTATATTGAGAAGGCGGGGGGACTGATCTGGAAGAGAATCGAACCCTACGGGCGGCGGTTGGTTCCGGTAGAGACCTTGCCTAAGGCTTTTATCTTCGGCATGATTTGGGGCTGGCTGCCGTGCGGTCTGGTTTACACCGCGTTGGCGCTCGCAGCGACGACCGGCGATGTGGTGCGCAGCACCTTCACCATGTTGGCGTTCGGACTGGGCACTTTGCCTGCTGTCATGGGCGTCGGTATAATGACCTCGCTGATGGTGCGGTTGTCCAATATGAAAAAATTTCGCCAGGCAGCCGGGATTACTTTGATTGCCTTGGCCCTATTAGCGGCATTCCCTTGGCTTAACCCCATGGTTCGCCATACAATAGGTTTTTAGAAGGAGGAGGGAGAGATTATGTTTGAGAGGCTGATCGGCCAATCACCGAATTTCGAGGCGTTACTGCGTAGCGCCAGAATGATTGCCGCCACCGATGTAACCGTTTTGGTCATTGGAGAGACAGGGACCGGCAAGGAGGTGCTGGCACATGCTTTGAAAGAACATAGTCCTCGTGCAAGCAAGCCGTTTATCACGATCAATTGCGCCGCGCTGCCCGAGGCACTGGCTGAATCCGAATTGTTCGGCCATCGCAAAGGCGCATTTACCGGCGCAGTGAGTGGTCAAATCGGGCGTCTTCAGGCCGCTGACGGCGGTACCGTGTTCCTCGATGAAGTGGATTCGCTGCCGATGGCGCTCCAGGCAAAGTTCCTGCGCTTCCTCGAAACCGGAGAGCTTCAGCCGGTCGGCGAAACCCATACGTTAAACGTAAACGTCCGGATTATCGCCGCGACCAACGCCAACCTTCAGGAAAAGATTTCCCGGGGAGAGTTCCGCAAGGATCTCTTTTACCGCCTTAACGTCGTCCCGATCGAGATACCGCCGTTGCGCGAACGGATCGGCGATATCCAGTTGTTGTTACAGCATTTCATGACGCTGTTTGCCGCGGAACACAAGCTGCCGGAGGCGTCGTTCAGCAAAGCGGCGATCAACCGCCTCGCGGGTTATTCCTGGCCCGGCAATGTCCGGGAACTTCGCAATGTGTGCGAACGATTGTCCATCTTGCTGGCCGGCCGGACTATCGATGAGGGCAACTTGCCTCTGGAGGTCGTCAATCGGGCACCGTCGCAGAAACCGGTGTTCGATTTGCCGGAACTGGGTATCGACCTGGAAAAAGTCGAGATGGACCTGATTCGCCAGGCCTTGTTGCGGACCAATGGCAACCGCAGCCGCTCAGCTAGGCTTTTGGGAATCTCGCGGGATACGCTGCTCTATCGCATGCAGAAATACGGAATCAGCTGAAAGGCCTTTTTCAGGGCTATCTTTTTCGCCCGCTTAGCGAAAGCTTCGAAGCCCGCGGTAAAACCCGCGGGCTTTTTGCGTTTTTAGACGAACTTCAGGCCCTTCTTCGCGGCAATCCGCATTCTCAAGGCGTTGAGTTTGATGAATCCTTCCGCGTCTTTTTGGTTGTAGGCTCCGCGATCGTCCTCGAATGTGGCGATACTCATGTCGAACAGGCTATTGCTGTCGGATTTTCGGCCGACAACCGTTACATTGCCCTTGTAAAGCTTCACGCGGACTTCGCCGTTCACCGTCGTCTGGGAGGCATCGATCATTTCCTGCAGCATCAGGCGTTCCGGGCTCCACCAGTAACCGTTGTAGATCAGGCTGGCATAGCGCGGCATCAACTCGTCTTTCAGGTGCGCCACTTCGCGGTCCAGCGTAAGGGACTCGATAGCGCGGTGGGCTCTGAGCATGATGGTGCCGCCCGGCGTTTCATAGCAGCCGCGGGATTTCATGCCGACATAACGGTTTTCGACGATATCGAGGCGGCCCACACCGTTCGCTCCGCCCAATCGATTGAGCTTTGCCAGAATCTGGGCGGGGGTCAATCGTTCTCCGTCGATGGCCACGATGTCGCCGCGCTCGTAGGTCAGTTCCACATAGGTCGGCGTGTCCGGAGCTGCTTCGGGCGAAGTGCTCCAGCGCCACATGTCTCCTTCCGGCTCGGCCCACGGATCTTCCAGAATGCCACCTTCATAGGAGATGTGCAGCAGGTTGGCATCCATGGAATAGGGCGATGCCTTGCCGCGTTTCATTTCGATCGGGATGGCGTGGCGCTCGGCATAGGCCAGGAGTTTCTCACGCGAGTTCAGATCCCACTCCCGCCAGGGCGCGATGATCTTGATGTCGGGACGCAAGGCGTAAGCGCCCAGTTCAAACCGGACCTGGTCGTTGCCTTTGCCGGTGGCGCCATGGGCGATGGCGTCGGCTCCGGTTTCTTTGGTGATTTCGATAAGGCGCTTGGCAATCAGGGGGCGAGCAATCGATGTCCCCAGCAGGTATTCGCCCTCATAGATCGCATTGGCGCGGAACATCGGGAATACGAAATCCCGAACGAATTCCTCTTTCAGGTCGTCGATGTAGATTTCCTTGATTCCAAGGGCCTGAGCCTTAGTGCGCGCCGGCTCCAGTTCCTCTCCCTGGCCGATGTCGGCGGTGAAGGTGACGACTTCGCAGCCGTAGGTTTCCTGCAGCCATTTGAGGATGACGGAGGTGTCGAGCCCGCCGGAATAGGCGAGGGCGACCTTTTTTACTGTCTGGTTGGACATGAGTTTCCTGTTACGCAAAAGAAAAAACGGGAAGGTTGGAGATTATAGCCTCGTGTTCCGGGACTGCGCAGCGTGGGGCTACGGATCGCGGGCGGATTGAATCGGCTCCAAGGTCCTTGGACCGGGAAGATCCCCCGTTGATCATGAAGATGCAGTTCGCCTCCTTTCAAGTACGACACTCGGGACAAACACAGCGTGAGTCCTGTTTCACAGGCCGTACTTCTTCCGCTTTCGCCAAAACGTCGCCCTGCTCATGCCGAGCATTTGCGCGGCCCGGTCGATATGGCCGTGAGCGGACGCCAGCGCTCGGCGGATTTGATCTGATTCGCTTTCAGCCGCAGGCAAGGCGGCAGCCATTGGTAATATGGGCTCTTCTCGAAATTCAGGCGGCAGATCTTCCAGCCGCAGTATTTCGCTCCGACCGACGGCAAAGGCGTATTCCACGACGTTTTGCAGTTCGCGTACGTTTCCGGGCCAGTGATGATCCAGCAGTACCCGCATGGCTTCGGGTTCGATGCTTTGGATGCGTCGGGGACCGTGAAGATTGTGCCGGTCGATGAAGTGCTGCAAGAGCAACCCGATATCCTGGCGCCTCGCCCGTAGCGGAGGCAGAAAGATCGGTACCACACGCAAGCGGTACATTAAATCCTCTCGAAAACGTCCGGCCTTGACTTCCTCACGCAATGAACGATGGGTGGCGGCGACGATACGAACGTCCACGGTAATCGGATGATCTCCGCCCACCGGAATAAAGGTTCTTTCCTGCAGTACTCGCAGCAGCTTGGCTTGCAGTTCCAGGGGGAGTTCCGCGATTTCGTCCAGGAACAGAGTGCCTCCCTCGACGCGTTTAAATAGCCCTTGGTGATCCTTTATCGCGCCGGTGAATGCTCCGCGTACGTGTCCGAAGAGTTCGCTCTCCAACAGGCTGGCGCTTAGTGCAGCGCAGTTGATGGCCAAAAACGGACGGCTGCGCCGGTGACTTTCCTCATGCAGGGCTTGGGCGACCAATTCCTTCCCCGTGCCCGATTCGCCCCGAATCAATACCGTGGCGTCGGTTTCCGCTACATTGCGAATGATTTGGAAAGCCTGCTTGAGGGCGGAATCGCGGGTGATAAGGCCATGAAAAACTTCTGCTTTATTCGGCGCCTGTATGTCAATGCCTTTAAGTGCCGGTTCGGTTTCCGGCCGGAGAATTTCGATGGCTCCCGCAAAACGGCCCTGGGCGTCGAAGAAGGCTCGGGCCGAGCGCCTGACACGGACGGTGCCACCCTTGACGTGATCGAGTTCGACCGAAACGTCGTCGATCTTTCCTTCCCGCGCGACGCTATCCCGGACATCGCATTTCCGGCAGCGGATGACCGAGCTGCAAAGTTTTCCGAGTACTTGTTCGCTGGAAAAGCCGAGCAGACGTTCCGCTCCGCGGTTCCACAGCAAAATTTGGCCTTCGGCGTCGAGGGCGACAATCGCGCTCTCCATCAGTTCGGCCAACGTCGATAATGCTCGATCGGGTCCGACGGCGCTTAGCCAGCGATTAAGAAACGGCGAGAACTGACTCACAAGGAGAAGATCAAAGGTTTCAGTACGTTTCAAAACGGCGTGTCGTGTTGCAGGTAATGTATCACATGAAACGCTGCGGCAGGTGACGGAATCGTCGGGAACCGTGAAAACCCTTGAAAACAGGGCGTGCCGCGACAGCAAATGGATTTCTCAGTATAGGCACGATTTTTGAGAGAGAATGATTGGCCAGGTTTGACGGATTCCTGATTCAGAGGAGCTATACCATGATCTTCAAACAACTTTTTGAACCCGATACCTGCACCTATACTTACCTGCTCGGCTGCGACCGCACCCGCCGCACTGTGCTGATCGACCCGGTCGCGAACGAGGTTGAAAACTACATCGGACGGCTAAAGCAGCTTGATCTCAACCTGCTCTATACCATGGAAACCCATGTCCATGCGGACCATATCACGGGGTCCGGGCTTTTGCGTGAGCACTTGGGCAGCAAGAGCGTGGTGCATCGAGACGCTGGTGCCATGTGTGCCGATCTTTTGGTGACCGACGGCATTTTACTCCAGGTAGGAGACTTGGAAATCGAAGTGCGGCATACGCCCGGGCATACCAATGGTTGCGTCAGCTATGTCGTGGGCGATCGGGTTTTCACCGGGGATGCCTTGTTCATCGGAGGTTGTGGGCGTACCGATTTTCAACAGGGTGATGCCGGGCGATTGTACGACAGCATCACCAAGAAACTTTTCACCCTCCCACCTGACACTCTCGTCTATCCGGGGCATGACTACAATGGCAATACGGTTTCCAGCATCAAGCAGGAAATGGCCAAGAATCCCCGATTGGGAGCCGGCAAGAGTCGCGAGGAGTTCATTGCCATCATGAATGAGCTCGATCTGCCTTATCCGAAATACATTGATCAGGCGTTGCCTGCGAACCAAGCATGTGGAAGAGAGCCGGCCGTACGCCACGGCTAAGTCTTTTCACCCACGGTATTTCGCCGAAACCCGGCCACCGCCCGAGCGGGTCTCCTGGCTGCACGGTGTTTGAGGGAGCTTGACCCATGACCCTGGTCGTCGTCTTATCACTTTTAATTGGCGTTCTGCTGGGGTTGCTCGGCGGTGGCGGGTCGATACTTACGGTGCCTCTGTTTGTCTACTTGCTCCACATCGAACCCAAAACGGCCATCGCTACCTCGCTGGTCGTGGTTGGTGTCACGAGCCTCGCCGCAATCGTCAATCATGCCAGAAACGGCCGGGTCTGCTGGCGTACCGGTCTGATCTTCGGCGGCGCCGGCATGGTGGGCGCCTACGGCGGCGGGCGGCTGGCGGCCTATATTCCGGGTGGCGTTTTACTGCTGCTGTTCGCCTTTATCATGTTCGCCACGGCTTTTGCGATGCTTCGCGGGCGGCGTCAGAGGAGCGTGGAAGCCGGCTCGATCAAGGCGCTCTGTCCGGCGGAGCTCCCGTTGTTAGCGATCATATTCGACGGTCTCGTAGTGGGTGCTCTCACCGGTCTGGTCGGCGCCGGCGGCGGCTTCCTGGTGGTTCCGGCTTTGAATTTGCTGGGCGGACTGCCCATGCATGCAGCGATCGGCACCTCGCTGCTGGTGATCGCGATGAAGTCGTTCGCCGGACTCGCCGGATATATCGCTCACGTCAGTATTGACCTCGAACTGGTTTCCATTGTTACCGGTTCGTCTATTCTCGGAAGCCTGCTCGGCGGTTTGCTCTCCCGGCATGTCAGCGGGCAGGCCTTGCGGCGGGTTTTCGCGGTTTTCGTTATCGCGATTGCCTGTTACCTCTTGTACAAAGAGCTGACGCCTGAACTGATCACTGAGACAAGGGAAATCCTCCGGAAGCGTCCCGACTTCTTTTTCGGTATGGCCACCATGTTGGGCATCCTGGCAATCGGCCGGCTTTGGCGATGGATTCATGCGCGAGGCTTGGGTCAAAAAAAAAGGATCTACGCTGAATCGCGCTGATCCGCCGCGCGCCTGGGGACCGTTTCGGGTCCAATTTAGGTAACATGGGAGCATCTCGCCGAATTGGTCGACGGTACCCCAACCGCCCGGTTCGGTATAGCATTGGCGGTCACGACCGATTCATCACAACATGCCTCATATTCGTTTGCCGTTTCCCCGCGCGGGACTGTATGCCATTACCCGAGAAAACTATCCGAACGAACAAGCCCTGGCCGACGCCGTCGCGGCAGCCATTAGAGGCGGAGCCGTTGCGGTTCAATACCGTGCCAAGGCTTCCCGGGATCCGCTACGCGAGGCGGCTAAACTCCTGGCGGTCTGTCGCGAGAGCGGCGTGCCGCTGATCATCAATGATGACGTGGAACTCGCCCGCTGCGTCGAGGCCGACGGCGTGCATGTGGGTAAGGATGATCAGTCTCTGGCGGAAGCGAGGGGCGTTTTAGGGCCGGCGGCCATTATCGGCGTCTCCTGCTACGACTCGGTCGAACTCGCAGTTCAGGCCGAGGCCAACGGTGCAAGTTATGCCGCATTCGGTCGGTTCTTTCCTTCCAAGACCAAACCCGACGCGCCTTGCGCTCGATTGGAGACACTCGCGGAAGCTAAACGGCGTGTCTCCATTCCTATCGCCGCAATTGGCGGCGTGACCCCGGAGAATGGCGGCTTGCTCGTGGACGCCGGTGCTGATTTTCTGGCTGTGATTGAAGCGGTCTTCGGGGGGGCGGATCCGGAACCTGCGGCATCCGACTTCTTACCCTTGTTCAATCGGAAAAGGAAAGGAGAGTAGTTATTAATCAGGCCCGTAAATACCCTCCTGGTATTTACGGGCCGCCGCCCAGGCCGGTACACGCCCGGCCTCACGCGGCTTGTCGCCGCGCCGGGGAATCCCTGCCCCGGATTAACCCGGCCTATATTTATAGGCCGGGTTAATAAAGGAAGCTTACCGGCTGAGTGAGGCTTCCCGAGCCAAGTCGTAAAGGCGAATCGAGAACGCTCGCCAAGGGCCGGGCGGCTCCGTTGCGGTCTTCGGCTGCCAGGTAGTTAATGATTCTTGGGGAGAACCCCTACACCCATGAACTGGAATTGGCTGATCACCAATCTGGTGGCCGCGCTGCTGCTGCCTCCACTGAACATGCTGATCGTCGGCGCTGTCGGCCTACGCCAAATCAAACTGCGGCCCCGTCTGGGCCGCAGTTTGATTGCCGCAAGCCTGTTAGGATTGGGGCTGTTGTCGACGCCTTACGTGTCCAGCTGCCTCATGGCTACGCTCCAGGTTCCGCCCCTGCAGACTTTCGAGCACGACACGGAAGTCATGGTGATTCTCGGCGGAGGCATTCAGTCCGATGCGCCGGAGTACGGGGACGGAGCATCGATCAACGCGCGTACCTTGGAGCGGCTTAGATACGGGGCATTCTTGTACCGCAAGACCGGAAAGCCGATCCTGGTCACCGGTGGCGCGCCTCAAGGCTACGCTGCCGAAGCTCCGATCATGCGCTCGATCTTGGAAGACGAGTTCAAGGTTCCGGTCGGCTGGGTGGAAAGCAACTCCCGAACGACCCGGGAAAATGCCAGGTTCTCCGCTCGAATTCTCAAACAGGCCGGTATAAGCCGGATTTATCTCGTCAGTCATTCCTGGCATCTGGCGCGGGCAGTTCCTGAGTTCGAGCGGGAAGGATTGGTGGTGGTCCCGGCCGGAACCGGGTATGCTTCCGTCAACCACATCGGTTTGTTTGACTTCGTGCCCGATTATCGAGCTGTAGCAAACAGCGTTCTGGCTTTCCATGAGTGGATCGGTCTGGCCTGGTATCGAATTTCGAAGGGATCGTGAAGTCGAACCTCGGTTTCGCTCGCGGTTGCCGTCACTCTGTTCTCTTAGCCCGGTCGACTGCAAAATGGGCTGAGCGACCGCCGAAGTCAGTGCGGTGCCTCGAACAGCGGCGAGCCGAAATTCAGGCGGATGTGAGCCGGGGCTTTCATTCCTCGGTACGTGAAAAGCGATTCATGAGATTTTCGAGATCGGTGGCCAGATCCAGTGCCTGTTGACTGGCTTCGGACGTGCGGCCGGCCTCTGTCGCGATGGCTCCGGTTTTCTGATTGATATTTTCGATGTTACGCATGATTTCTTGGGTGACGCAGGACTGTTCCTCCACAGCGCTGGCGACTTGAACGTTCATATCCTTGATTTCTTCGATTGCTCGGGTAATTTCCGAAAGCGTTTCATTGCAGATTTCCGCCTGCTGGACACTCACTTGAGCTTGCCTTCGCCCTTTTTCCATAACGGCCGAAGCTTTCTGCGCTCCGTTTTGCAGCCGTTCGACGATTTGCTGAATTTCCCGGGTTGAACTCTGAGTGGTGGAGGCCAGTTTGCGAACCTCTTCGGCAACCACCGCGAAACCGCGGCCCCGCTCGCCGGCACGCGCCGCTTCGATAGCGGCATTCAGGGCCAGCAGATTGGTTTGATCGGCGATGTCGCGGATTACGCTAACCACGACATCGATGCCCTTGCTCTCCTGCTCGAGTTTTTCGATTACCTGCGCGGCACTCTCGACTTCGTGGGCCAAGTCATCGATTGCGACGCTGGTCTGCCCGACGGCTTGCTTGCCCTTACCGGCCGCGCCCGTCGCTCGATCGGCTGCGGAAGCGGCCTCCGCGGCATTGCGCGCGATGCTCTGCACGGTTGCGGTCATTTCGTCGACGGCGGTCGCTACCATGGCGATTTCCGCTTGTTGATGGGCGAGATCGGCGCTGGTCTGAGCCGCGGCCTCCCGAGTCTGTGTCGCCATCCGCCTGAGCCGGCCGGCGGCATCCTCGAAGCGTCCGATCACGGTGCGCAGGCGGGCCTGCAAGGAAGTGATGGCGGTTTGCAACTGTCCCACTTCATCGTCCCGGCCGGCATAGACCTGGCGAGCGATGCTGTTGTCGATAAACTGCCTGGAGTAGTTCGCCGCCCGGGTAAGCGGATTTATGAGAAGCCGGGTCATGACCGCCGCGATTCCCAGGCTGACGGCAGCCGTCGCGAAAAACATGGGATGCGCGCCGACACCGTTAAAAGCGAGTGCAAGAGGCGGCGTGATGGCAACGAGAAATCCCACGAAGGCTTTTGCGCGAAAGCTCAAGCGAAAGAGTGAAAACACCTTGAACTTCTTTTCACGAAATGACCGATAAAGCGCTTCGGCCCTTGCAACGTGCTCCCGCGAAGGGTTTACTCTGACCGATTCGTAGCCGACGATCCGGTCTCCGTCCAGCATCGGCATGACGAACGCGTCCACCCAGTAATGATCCCCGTTTTTGCAGCGATTTTTGACGATGCCCATCCAGGGACTCCGGTTTTTCAGGGTCGACCAGAGATCGATGAATGCTTCCGGCGGCATATCCGGGTGTCGAACGATGTTGTGGCTTTTATGCAGCAGCTCGTGTTCGGTAAAACCGGCGACATCCTGAAAACTTTTGTTCGTATACGTGATGATTCCCTTTAAATCGGTAGTGGAGATCAGCTGTGCGTCGGCGGGATACGTCGACTCGTTTCCAGTGATGGGCAGATTGATTTTCATGCAAAAACCTTGATTGAATCCGCTAAGTTGGCGAGGCAAGGATGCGTTTGCCATAAGCCGCCGCCGTCACGTTGTGGCCAGGCGCCCGCACCGGTTTGGGGGAAATCTCCGGGCCTGCGTCGGGACAACGACCTAGAGTATAGGCGTGGAGACACAAGAGGTATCCCATTTTTACGTGGGAAGGCGGGTGTTCGGTCTTCATTTTGCCGAGGATCGACCATCGCTAACGATGGGGTGAAGCGAATGCGGAAGAGGCTGGCCAGAACGCGAATTATGCACCGCGCTGATTCGCATATTCGCCGAGGTGGTCTAACTTTTAGGCCAGTTCTCCAGAAGTTCCGCAAGCGATCGTCCGGATCGGAACACACGGTGGCCGCGAGTCGAGCACTCGGCCCGATTGGAGATTCCGTCTTTTTTCTATAGGGGATACACAGAGGTTCGTCATGTCCGAGGATAGCGATACGCTTATTGGTCATTTGCTGGAGGTTCGCAATGGCCGATTCGTGGCCAAGCTGTTGGGTGAGGACGAGGGCTTTCGACCGACGATAGAAATTGGAGGCGAGGTTAAAGTCGTCGGGCAGACGGGATCTTACGTTTCGATCCGTCAGCATGGTTTTCGATCCTTGGCCCTGATCAATCGCGTCGAAGCGGATCGTTCCGACGGTCGACCCTGCCGCTGCGCTGCCAACAGCCTGGTCACGCTCACGCCTATTGGACAGATTGCCGACGACGGTGCATTCCAGCGCGGGGTGAGACATTTTCCGGCCCCGGGCGGTGAAGTGCACGTCGTGGCTCAGCGCGAGATCAATTCGGTTTTCGAGAAGTACCGGCAATTTGGGTTCGATATAGGCTATCTTCCCAGCAGTCCATCGGCGTCCGTCTATCTCGATCCATCCGCCTTGTGCAGCCGCCATTTCGCTATTCTCGGCCAGTCCGGTTCGGGTAAGTCGTGGACGGTGGCGAGTCTTATCCAGCATATGGTCGACGCCATGCCGAACGCGCATATCATTCTGCTCGATTTGCACGGCGAATATTGCTGGAAGGACAGGAACAGAGCTCTGCATTCGGCTTTCAATCCGGATCGAACGCGTTATCTCGATGCGCGGGCACTGGAAATTCCGTACTGGTTGATGACGTTCGCGGAGCTGCTCGACTTGCTGGTTGATCGCAACGACCCGGGAGCTGCCATACAGACGGCGTTCCTGCGCGAGATGATTTACGACTTGAAGAAAAAATCGGCGAAATCTCTGGATTTGGAGACGATTTCGCTGGATTCGCCGATTTACTTCTCGCTGCAGGAGGTATACGACAGCTTTAAGGAAGCCAACGAATTCCGCACCGATTTCGGCAAAATCAAAGGTCCGCTTTTCGGCCAGTTCGACGAATTTCTGGTCAAGCTGCAGAGCCGGCTGAATGACGTGCGCTACGATTTTCTGCTCAATCCGGTGAGACGGAACCGTTCGGAATCGCTTCCCGGACTGCTCCGGGACTTCGTTGGTTTGGGCAACCCGAAGTGCCAGATCACAATCATCGACTTGAGCCCGGTACCCTTCGATGTGCGTCCGACGGTTTCGGCGCAGATCGGGCGGCTGGCCTTCGAGTTCAATTACTGGAACCCGTTCAATCGCGAGTTCCCGATTCTTCTGATCTGCGAGGAGGCTCATGCCTATATCCCCCGGGAGTCGAGCACTCAGTTCGAAGGGACCCGGAAGACCATGGAACGGATCGCCAAGGAAGGACGCAAGTACGGCGTCGGCCTTGGCGTCGTCAGTCAGCGGCCGCACGAACTGTCGGAAACGGTGTTGTCGCAATGCGGCACGTATATCTGTTTGCGCATTACCAACCCCGACGACCAGGAGTACGTTCGCAAGCTGGTGCCGGAAGGCGAGTCCGATTTGGTTGATATCCTCACTTCTCTCAGTCGCGGCGAGGCCATGATTCTCGGCGAGGCCGTGCCGCTTCCCAGCCGGGCCCAGATTCGCAAGCCCGAACCCACGCCCAACAGCAACGACGCGGACTTCTACACGGCATGGACATCGGGGCCGGAAGATCTGGATATCGAAGGCATCGTCAATCGCTGGCGGCGCCAAGGGCGGTGATTCCGACCATTATTCAAACCTGAGAAAGTTTTTGCCGCGCCGTGTGATGCCTCAGAAATGAATGACTTTTGGAGTGAGAGAGAAACGTTGCGAGGTGTCCGTAACACAGACGTCGGGAAAGGCTTCCTGATCTGCCGGAGCCGCCCCGGTCATGGCAACGGAACGTGGCATAGGTCGGCAACCCTTTGCCGACCACGGCTGCGCAATAGCTCTCCACGCACCCTTTAGGCTGCTTCTCTAACGCCCGCCCGCAGATTCACGTCTTTGAACGGTGGACAACTGCGGCACCCGCTTTAGTGGAGCGGTCACGCCTCAGCGGTTATAATGCGAATTGGTATTTGCGCTGCATCTCCGTAGCGGCGCTGCTCCCTTACGGTACAGCAATCCCTCATGACTTCCTTCGCCAAAGAAATTATTCCGGTCAATCTCGAAGACGAGATGAAGCAGTCCTATCTCGATTACGCCATGAGCGTGATTGTGGGGCGCGCCCTGCCGGATGTTCGTGACGGTCTGAAACCGGTACATCGGCGCGTGCTTTACGCCATGCACGAACTGAGCAACGACTGGAATAAGCCTTACAAGAAGTCCGCCCGCGTGGTGGGTGACGTCATCGGTAAATACCATCCTCACGGCGATGCCGCGGTTTACGACACCATCGTACGTATGGCCCAGCCGTTCTCGCTGCGCTATATGCTGATTGACGGCCAAGGTAATTTCGGTTCGGTCGATGGCGATCCGCCCGCGGCCATGCGTTACACCGAAGTGCGCATGGCCCGCATTGCACACGAACTGCTCGCGGATCTCGAGAAAGAGACGGTCGACTTCGTTCCGAACTACGACGAGTCCGAAAAAGAACCTTCGGTGCTGCCGACGCGCATTCCGAACCTGCTCATCAACGGTTCGGCGGGCATTGCGGTGGGCATGGCGACCAACATCCCGCCCCACAATCTCGCCGAGGTCATCAATGCCTGTTTGCTGCTGATCGAAAATCCGGATGCAGGCATTGCCGAACTGATGGAGCACATTCCGGGTCCGGATTTTCCCACGGCGGGCATCATCAACGGCGCGCGCGGCATCCGCGAAGCCTATCTCACCGGGCGGGGGCGCATTTATATCCGGGCCCGCTGCGATTTCGAGGACGACGGCGGGCGCACAAGCATTATCGTCAGCGAGCTGCCGTACCAGGTGAACAAGGCGCGGCTCATGGAAAAAATCGCCGAGTTGGCCAAGGAAGGAAAGCTGGAGGGTATCTCCGGCCTGCGCGACGAATCGGACAAGGACGGCATGCGCATGGTGATCGAGCTCAAGCGCGGCGAAGTACCGGAAGTGGTGCTGAACAATCTGTATCAGCAGACCGCCATGCAGAGCGTGTTCGGCATCAATATGGTGGCCTTGCTGGACGGCCGTCCGCGCTGCATGAATCTCAAGGAGTTGCTCGCGGCCTTCATCGACCATCGCCGCGAAGTCGTCACCCGGCGCACGCTGTACGATCTCAGAAAGGCGCGCGAGCGGGCCCATATCCTGGAAGGGCAGGCGATCGCTCTCGCCAACATCGACGAGGTGATCGAACTGATCAAGACCTCGCCCACACCGGCGGACGCGAAACAGCGGCTGTTGGAACGTACCTGGCGTCCCGGCGTGGTTTCGGAGCTTCTGGCCAGGGCAGAGGACGCGATACGGTCCCGTCCGGAAAACCTCGCAGCCGGTTACGGTCTGACCGAAAACGGTTACAACCTGTCGCCGGAACAGGCCCAGGCGATCTTGGATCTCCGTCTGCACCGCCTGACCGGTCTCGAACAGGACAAGATCATCGACGAGTACAAGCAGCTCTTGGCACAGATCGACGAGTTCCTCGAAATTCTGGCCAGCGACAAGCGGCTTATGGAAGTCATTCGCGACGAGCTACAAGCCATCCGTGATCAGTTCGGCGACAAGCGCCGCACCCAAATCATCGAGGATCATCTCGATTTATCCGCCGAAGATTTGATCACCGAGGAAGACGTGGTGGTTACGGTCTCGCACGAGGGCTACGTGAAATCGCAGCCGCTCGGCGTTTATCGGGCGCAGCGGCGGGGCGGGCGCGGCAAGGCGGCCGCGACCACCAAGGAAGAGGACTTCATCGAAAAACTTATCGTTGCCAATACCCATGACACCATTCTGTGCTTCTCGAGCGTGGGCAAGGTGTACTGGCTCAAGGTCTACGAGCTGCCTTCGGCCAGCCGGACTTCGCGCGGCAAGCCTTTCGTCAATCTGCTGCCGCTGGAACAGGGCGAGCGCATCAATGCCATTCTGCCGGTACGGGAGTTCGATGAAAGCCATTACGTGTTCATGGTGACTGCATCCGGTATCGTCAAGAAAGTGGCGCTGCGGGAATTCGAACGTCCGCGCCCGTCCGGGAAAATCGCCATTGATCTCCGTCAGGACGACCACTTGGTGAATGTTGCCATCACGGACGGCAAGCAGCGGGTCATGCTGTTCAGCAACGCGGGCAAGGCGGTGTGCTTCGGGGAAGATGACGTTCGGCCGATGGGCCGCGGTGCAACCGGCGTGCGCGGCATGACGCTGAACGACGGACAAAAGATCATCGCCCTTATCATCGGCACTGAAGGTTCGGTGCTGAATGTTACCGAAAACGGCTTCGGCAAGCGCACGGACCTGAGCGATTTTCCGGTGCATCGGCGTGGCGGCCAAGGCGTGATCGCTATTCAGACCAGCGACCGTAACGGTCCCGTGGTCGGCGCCGTGCTGGTGCAGGATTCGGACGAGATTATGCTGATTACCGACGTCGGGACGCTGGTAAGAACGCGGGTCGAAGAGATTCGGGAACTCGGACGCAATACCCAGGGCGTGATGGTCATTCGCCTTAGTCCGGGCGAAAAAGTGGTCGGCGTGGACAGGATTCCGGTACTCGAGGGCGAAATCGGCGAATTGGCGGAAACGGATGAAAACCAGGAGGGTGACGATGGCTAGGGTTTACAATTTCAGCGCGGGACCGTCCATGCTTCCGGAGGCGGTGTTGCTGCGCGCGCGCGAAGAGTTGCCGGATTGGCATGCCACCGGCATGTCGATCATGGAAATGAGCCACCGCGGCAAGGATTTCGTTGGCGTCGCCGAAAAATCCGAAGCCGATCTGCGTGAACTGCTGGCGATTCCGGTCAACTATAAAGTCCTGTTTTTACAAGGCGGCGCGACCGGACAGTTCGCGGCGGTTCCCATGAATCTGCTGCGGGGGAAATCCAAGGTCTGCTACGTCAATACCGGCCTCTGGTCGGAAAAGGCCATTTCCGAGGCCGAGCGCTACTGCTCGGTCGCCATCGCGGCGAGTTCCAAGGAAAGCGGATTCGCGACGATTCCGAATCGCGCGGACTGGCGGATCGATCCGGATGCCGCTTATCTCCATTACACCGCCAATGAAACCATCGGCGGGGTCGAGTTCCAGGACATCCCCGATTCGGCCGGTCTGCCGCTGGTTTGCGATATGTCGTCCAATATCCTGTCGCGGCCTCTGGATATCTCCCGATTCGGGCTGATTTACGCCGGCGCGCAGAAAAACATGGGGCCTTCCGGCATCGTCGTGGTGATCGTGCGCGAAGACTTGATTGGGCAGGCTCGCACCGCTACGCCCTCGATCTTCGACTATAAAAAGCAGGCCGACGGCGGCTCCATGCTCAATACGCCGCCGACTTACAACTGGTATCTGCTCGGCCTGGTGCTGGAGTGGCTGAAAGAGCAGGGCGGATTGGCCGCCGTCGAGGCGCGCAATGTCCGCAAGGCGGAAAAGCTGTATGCCGCCATCGACGGCTCGAGGCTCTATTCAAACCCCATCGAGCCGGGCTGTCGTTCCCGCATGAACGTCCCGTTCCGGTTGGCGAAAACGGACCTTGAAAAGACGTTTCTGGCCGAGGCTAAGGCGGCAGGATTGGTCAACCTGGAGGGGCACCGGTCGGTGGGCGGATTCAGGGCGAGCATCTATAACGCCATGCCCGAAGAAGGCGTCGATACCTTAATAGCATTCATGCGCGAGTTCGAGCGCAAACACGGATAGTTTCATGTTAAAGGTTCTCACTTATGACAACATTTCGGTAGCCGGTTTGGAGCGGTTGCCCCGCGACCGCTACGAGGTTGCATCGGAAATACAGCATCCGGATGCCATCCTGCTGCGCTCCCATAACCTGCACGGTGTACCGATTCCCGAATCGGTGAAGGCGGTGGGGCGCGCCGGGGCCGGGGTCAACAACATTCCCGTCGCCGAGTATTCGAAGCGCGGCGTTCCGGTGTTCAACGCGCCGGGTGCCAACGCCAATGCCGTGAAAGAGTTGGTCATCGCGGGCATGTTGCTGGCGGCGCGGAATATTTGCGAGGCGTGGGATTATGCTCGTCAGTTGGAAGGTGGCGACGACGCAATTCATCGTCAGGTCGAGAAAACGAAGAAAAAGTTTGCCGGTTTCGAGCTGGCAGGTAAGACCCTGGGCGTTTTGGGGTTGGGGGCGATTGGCGTACGAGTTGCCAATGCAGCGACGAGTTTGGGCATGCACGTGAGCGGTTACGACCCGTTGCTCACGGTCGAGAGCGCGTGGCAGCTATCGTCGTCGGTCGCGCGGGCGGCGAGTATCGACGATTTGATCGCCAAAGTCGACTTCCTGACCTTGCACGTACCCTTGAACGATCAGACGCGCCATCTCGTCAATGGTGCGCGGATCAGCATCATGAGGAAAGGAGCCGTGCTGCTGAATTTTTCCCGCGCCGGCATCGTCGACGACCCCAGAGTCATAGAGGCTCTGGACTCCGGCCATCTGCACGCCTACGTCTGTGACTTTCCGTCGCGGGCGATGCTGAGCCATCCTCGCGCACTCGTGCTTCCGCACCTCGGCGCATCCACGGTCGAGGCCGAGGAGAATTGCGCGGTACTGGTCGCCGATCGCGTGCGTGATTTTCTGGAAAACGGTAACATCCGGTACTCGGTGAATTTTCCGGATGTCGTTATGTCGCGTACTGAAGGTGTTCGACTGGGAATCGCCAATGAGAATGTACCGAAGATGGTAGGGCAGATTTCCGGGGCGCTGGCTGATGCCAACCTCAATATTCTAGATCTGTTGAACAAGTCGAGAGGCGAAGTGGCGTATACGCTGATCGATCTCAATACCGAGGTGCCGGCCGAAACACTGAATCATATTCGCGGTATCAAGGGGGTCCTCTCCGTCCGCGTCATATAACGAGCTGTCATGGAGAATTCGAAGAATACATTGACTGCCGACGCATCGTTACTCCATCTTCGTAAGGAGATCGATGCGATCGACGATCGGATTTTGGAGTTGCTGAACCAGCGTGCCCGCTTTGCCCAGCAAGTCGCCGACATCAAGACGGCCGGGGGCGAGGTCGATTGTTTTCATCGCCCGGAGCGGGAGGCGGAAGTGCTGCGCCGCATCGCCGAAAACAATCGTGGTCCATTGAGTCAGGAGGCGGTCGTCCGCTTCTTCCGCGAACTCATGTCGGAATGCCTGGCTCTTGAAAAGCCGCTGAGCGTGGCTTTCCTGGGTCCTCAGGGCACGTTTACTCAGCAAGCCGCCTATAAGCATTTCGGTCACGCCATCGAAGCCGTGCCTTTGCCGACCATCGACGAGATTTTCCGCGCGGTTGAAAGCGGTGCTTGCCAGTATGGCGTGGTTCCCGTTGAAAATTCCACCGAAGGGGTAATCACCCATACATTAGACAGTTTTCTGCGATCCTTCTTGCTCATTGCCGGAGAGGTGGGACTTCGAATTCATCATAACCTGATGAGCAAATTGAACACTTCCTCCGAAGTACGGGAAGTTTTCTCTCATCAGCAATCGCTCGCTCAGTGCCGGCGATGGCTGGATCGTTATCTTCCGAAGGCACAGAATACGGCAGTCAGCAGCAATGCCGAGGCAGCGCGACTCGCCGCGGTGATGCCGCAGACCGCCGCCATAGCCGGAGACGTGGCGGCGGAACTGTATGGACTCAATGTCTTGGAGCGTAACATCGAAGACGAGCCGGATAACACCACGCGGTTCTTGGTGATCGGGCGAAACTCGGTCGGACCCACCGGAAACGACAAGACGTCACTGCTTTTGTCGACTCGAAATAATCCCGGCGCGCTTTATGCTGTCCTGGAACCTTTCGCAAAATACGGTATCAGCATGACCAAAATTGAGTCTCGGCCATCTCGGCGGGGTGCTTGGGACTATGTATTCTTCGTTGATGTGGAAGGGCACCGAGATGATCCTCGGTTGGCGGAAGCATTAAATGCCGTCGAGAAAAACGTCACTATGTTGAAGATCCTAGGATCTTATCCTCGTGCCTCATGTTGACCGTTGGAATCGAGTAGCCGACTAATCTCAATGAAAGCAGAACAATTAGCCGTTCCCGGGGTCCGGGCACTCACGCCGTACCTTCCCGGCAAGCCCGTCAGCGAATTGGAGCGGGAGTTGGGCTTGTCCAACATCGTTAAACTGGCATCGAACGAGAATCCTCTCGGACCGAGTCCAAAAGCGCTCGATGCGGTGCGTCGTATGTTGACCGAGTCACATCGATATCCGGACGGCAGCGGTTTCGAGCTCAAGGCTGCGTTATCGGCCAAACTCGATGTCCGCCCCGAACAGATTACTTTGGGTAATGGTTCCAATGATGTGCTGGAGTTGGTGGCCCGGGCTTTTCTGTCCCCGCAGTCGAAAGCGGTCTATTCGGAACATGCCTTCGCGGTTTACCCGATCCTGACGCAGGCCGTCGGCGCGAAGGCTGCCGTTGCGCCGGCCCACGACGGCTCGCGCGGGACTCGTTATGGCCATGACTTGCAGGCCATGGCGCAACGTGTGGACGAAACGACACGCGTCGTATTTATCGCCAATCCCAACAACCCGACCGGGACCTATCTGACGAAAACGGAGTTGCGGAGTTTTCTCGGCGATCTCCCCGACTACGTTGTCGCGGTAGTGGACGAGGCCTATTTCGAGTATGTCGAAGCCTCGGATTATCCCGATTGCATGGCGTGGCTGTCCGATTTTTCCAATTTGATCGTCACGCGTACATTTTCCAAGGCTTATGGACTGGCGGGGTTTCGGGTCGGCTATGCCGTGTCGAGTCCTTCGATCGCCGATCTCTTGAATCGCGTACGGCAACCGTTCAACGTCAATTTTCCAGCCCTGGAGGCCGCCCAAGCCGCACTTGATGACGACGAGCATCTGGTCCGCTCAGTGAATTTGAATCGAGCTGGCTTGCGTCAGCTATGTGAAGCTTTTGCTGAGCGCGAATTGAGCTTTATTCCTTCGGTCGGCAATTTTGTTACCGTCAAAATCACAAAACCGGCGGCCCCGGTTTACGACGCGCTGCTACGGCAGGGCGTTATCGTCCGGCCGGTCGGCAATTACGGTTTGCCCAATCATTTGCGCGTGACCGTCGGTACCGAGGAAGAAAACCGGATTTTCCTCGATGCGCTGGATCGAGTCCTGGCGTCATGATCGAGCGTTTATGCATCATCGGCGTAGGGCTGATCGGTGGATCGGTGGCGCGCGCTGCCCGCGCCGAAGGACTTTGCCATGAGATCGTAGGCGTCGATGCCGATGCCGATAACTTGCGAAAAGCATCGGCATGCGGCGTCATCGACGCCGGGTTTTCGGATATAGAGCAAGGCGCTGCAAGTGCCGATGCGGTCATGATAGCGACCCCTGTCGGAACCTTTGATGTGATCTTCAGCGCTTTGAAATCGGTCTGGTCGACCGGAGCCGTGGTGACGGACGCGGGTAGTACGAAGTGTAGTGTCATCGAATCCGCCGAAAGAATTTTCGGTGAGGTTCCCGACAACTTCGTACCGGGTCATCCGATAGCGGGTGCGGAACGGAGTGGCGTGGAGGCTTCGACGGTCGATTTGTTTCGGGGCAAGCGGGTCATTCTGACGCCGCTTGAGGACACGTCGCCGTTGGCCGTGAAGCGGGTCGAGAGCTTTTGGCGATCGATCGGTGCCAAGGTTTCCCAAATGGAACCCGCCCATCACGACGAAGTCTTGGCCGCGACCAGCCATTTGCCCCACGTGCTGGCGTTTGCCCTGACTTACATGTTGGGCAAGAAAGACGAGCAGACCGAGATTTTTCAGTACGCCGCCGGTGGGTTTCGGGATTTTACCCGGATTGCGTCGAGTGATCCGAAGATGTGGCTGGACATTTGCCGCGCGAATCGACGGGAAATCGTGCCATTGATCCATCAATTCCGCGAAGAACTGAATGTTGTTGCTGGTTTAATTTCCAGTGGTGCGGCGGAGGAGCTGTTTTCTGTATTCGCCGACGCCCGCAATGCGCGACAACGATTCTTGGATCAACTTGAAAGATAATAAGCCCATGGAGAACGACACAATCAGCTTTTGCGTGCAGCCTGGCGGTACGCTTCGCGGAGAAGCCCGGGTGCCGGGCGATAAATCCATTTCTCACCGATCCATCATGTTGGGCTCGCTAGCCGAGGGAACGACGCGCGTCACCGGTTTTCTGGAAGCGGAGGATTGCCTCGCTACCATGAATGCTTTCCGGGCGATGGGCGTTGAAATCGAGGGGGCGGAGAAAGGAGAGGTAAGCATTCGAGGCGTGGGACTGCACGGATTGCGTGCACCCGAAGAGCCCCTGTACCTGGGGAATTCGGGTACGTCGATGCGTCTCCTCTGCGGTCTTTTGGCCGGACAGGATTTTGACTCGATTCTGACCGGCGACGTTTCCCTTTCCCGCCGGCCCATGAAGCGGGTGACCGAGCCTCTTCGGACCATGGGCGCAATGGTGGAAACCACCGAAGCCGGAACCGCTCCACTCAGGATTTACGGACGCGCGAAACTCAAGGGAATTCATTACGAGATGCCGGTGGCCAGTGCCCAGGTCAAATCCTGTCTGCTATTGGCCGGTCTCTATGCCTCAGGTCAGACCTGCGTGCGCGAGCCGGCGCCGACGCGCGATCATACCGAGCGTATGCTGGCCGGATTCTCCTATCCGGTGACCGGCAAAGACGAGACGGTATGCATACAGCCGGATGGTAAACTGTTAGCTTGCGACATCGATGTGCCCGGCGACATATCCTCGGCGGCATTCTTCATGGTCGGCGCGGCGATCGGCGAAGATGCCGACGTCACCCTGCGCCACGTCGGAGTGAATCCGACTCGGACCGGCATTTTGGACATTCTGCGTCTGATGGGCGCGGATATTCAGGTCCTCAATCCCCGAGAGATGGGAGGAGAGCCGGTCGCCGATGTCCGCATCCGTTCGAGCCGTTTGTACGGAATAGAGATTCCTCAAGAATTGGTTCCCTTGGCGATAGACGAATTTCCGGTTCTGTTCGTCGCAGCGGCATGTGCCGAAGGGGAAACCCGACTGAGCGGAGCAGCGGAACTGCGCGTTAAGGAAAGTGATCGTATCCAGGTGATGGCCGATGGGTTGCAGGTCTTGGGCATCGAGGCTCAGCCGACACCTGACGGCATGATCGTTCGGGGCGGAAAGCTTTCCGGGGGGAAAGTCCGTTCCCACGGCGACCATCGCATCGCCATGGCATTTTCGATCTCTGCGTTGCGTGGTGGCGGCCTGATAGAAATCGACGATTGTGCGAACGTAAATACTTCCTTTCCGAGCTTTGTGGAGTTGGCGCGTAAATTGGGTTTGAATATTACTGCCGTTTGCGGCGAGATTTTATGACGACAAAGGTCCCGGTAATCACCATCGATGGGCCGAGCGGGGCCGGCAAGGGGACCGTAAGTCGCGCGCTGGCCAAAAAGCTGGGTTGGCATTTCTTGGACAGCGGCGCCATCTATCGCTCATTGGCCGTTGCAGTTACGCAGGCCGCGATAGATCCCCAAGACATCGATGCGGTCGTTCGTGTCGCCGAGTCAATGGATCTCCGGTTCGAGGCAAACGACCCTCCGCGTATATTTCTTGGCGGCCAGGATATTTCCCATAAGATTCAGACCGAAGACTGTGGCAGTACGGCTTCGAAGATCGCTGCTCACGGGCCGGTACGGCAGGCACTTTTACAGAAGCAGCGGGATTTTCAGCGAGAACCGGGCTTGGTTGCGGATGGGCGCGACATGGGGACGGTCGTTTTTCCTGATGCCTCATACAAGATCTTTCTTACCGCCAGCGCGGAAGTTCGCGCAAAAAGGCGGCATAAACAGTTGAAAGAGAAGGGGGCTGATGTTAACCTTGACCGCTTAACGAAAGAGATTGAAGAAAGGGACCGGCGCGACAAGGAGCGTGCTGAGGCGCCGTTAACTGTACCGGATGGCGCTGTTCTGATTGATTCGTCAGATCTCACGATTGATCAAGTTATCGCCCGATGTCTCGATATTATAGGCGGTAGGTGAGATCATACTCGGTAATGTTCAAGGGGTTGTCGACACTGCTCGACAATATATGTTTAACCAATTAACCCAAACAGCTAGGGAAACTTGGCTGTTGAAACCAAAATCGTTTTATGAGCGATAGCTTTGCACAATTGTTTGAAGAGAGTCTGGCTCAGGCAGAAATGCGTCCAGGCAGCATCATTACGGGCACCGTCATCGATATCGGCCCCGACGTGGTCGTGGTCAATGCGGGATTGAAGTCGGAAGGCGTCATACCGAAATGGCAGTTCTTGAATTCCGACGGACAAATCGAGGTTCAAATAGGTGACACGGTTGAAGTCGCCCTTGACATGCTTGAGGATGGCCTTGGGGCGACCCTATTGTCCCGCGATAAGGCGAAGCGCCTGAAAGCATGGCAAGAACTTGAACAGGCGTATGAAAAGAACGAAACCGTGGTTGGTCGAATCACGGGAAAGGTGCGCGGCGGGTTTACTGTGTCCGTCGGTGCGCTTCGTGCTTTCTTGCCGGGTTCCCTAGTCGACGTGCGCCCGGTCCGCGACACCGCTTATCTGGAAGGGCGCGACCTCGAGTTCAAAGTCATCAAAATCGACCAAAAACGCAACAACGTGGTGCTTTCCCGCCGAGCGGTAGTGGAATCCGAGTTCAGTGCAGAAAAGGAAGCGCTGCTCGAGAATCTCAAGGAGGGCGCGATCATCACAGGCGTGGTGAAGAACCTGACCGATTACGGTGCTTTCATCGATCTCGGTGGAATTGATGGCCTTCTCCATATTACCGATATGGCTTGGAAGAGAGTGCGGCATCCTTCTGAAGCCGTTCAGATCGGCCAAGAGATTCAGGTCAAGGTACTGAAATTCGACCAGGAAAAGAATCGTGTCTCGCTTGGTTTGAAACAGCTGGGCGAGGATCCGTGGCTGAATATTGCACGCCGTTACCCGCCGGGCACGCGCCTTTTCGGGAAGGTCAGCAATCTAACGGACTATGGCTGTTTCGTCGAACTGGAAGAGGGCGTCGAGGGTCTTGTTCACGTGTCGGAGATGGACTGGACCAACAAGAACGTCAACCCGGCGAAGGTCATTCAGCTGGGTGAAGAAGTCGAAGTCATGGTGCTCGATATCGACGAGGAGCGTCGTCGCATTTCTCTCGGCATGAAGCAATGCAAGCCCAATCCTTGGGAAGAATTTGCTGCTAGCCATAAGAAGGGCGATAAGATTACGGGCAGCATCAAGTCGATTACCGATTTCGGGATTTTCATCGGCCTGGAAGGAGCCATCGACGGTTTGGTGCATCTGTCGGACATTTCTTGGTCAATCCCGGGCGAAGAAGCGATTCGGCAGTACAAGAAAGGCGATGAGGTGGAGAGCATTATCCTGGCCATCGATCCTGAGCGGGAGAGAATTTCGCTCGGCATCAAACAGTTGGAGCAGGATCCCTTCCAGAATTACCTGGCGACCCATGAAAAAGGCAGCATTGTCACAGGGGTCGTCAAGGAAGTCGATGCAAAGGGCGCCGTGATTATGCTGGCAGACAGTGTCGAAGGCTATCTTCGCGCCTCGGAGATTTCGCGCGATCGAGTCGAAGATGCTCGCACCCAGTTGAAAGCGGGAGACGAAGTCGAAGCGAAATTCATCGGTGTCGACAAGAAAAACAAATCCATCACTCTCTCGATCAAGGCAAAGGATCAAGAAGAGGAGGCGGCAGCGATCAAAGGCTATTCGCAGCAATCTTCTTCCGCTATGCCTACTTTGGGAGACATTTTCAAGGAACAGATGGAAAATAAATAGTCAGGTCAAGCAAGGGGGCTGTATATGCAGCCCCCGCTATCCACGGAAATGACAGTGACAAAGTCCGAATTGATCAATCTCTTAGCAGAGAAATACGGCCACCTCGCGTTCAAGGATGTCGAAGCTGCAGTGAAAGGAATGATCGAACATATGACGTATGCTCTTTCGTCGGGCGAGCGTATCGAGATAAGAGGGTTTGGCAGTTTCTCTCTCCATTATCGGCCACCGAGGATAGGCCGGAATCCTAAGACGGGCGATTCTGTTGAATTGTCCTCGAAGTTTGTTCCTCATTTTAAGCCCGGCAAAGAACTTCGGGACCGGGTAAACCAAGCGCGTGCTTGAACCGAGCGGCTTGATGCCGCTTAATTGCCGATATTCCCGCTTTAGAAACGTTTTCGGTGTCTCAAGTGCAATCCAAGTAAATGGGTGTTTTTGCTATTTAGTGTCTGTAAGAAAACTCGATTTTTTCATGGTTTTGCTGACTCACTGGGAGTCACGTCAGCCGTTTTTCGGCCCAGGCCAGCCTTTTTTCCCGCCAGGCGCACTCCATGATGCCAATTTGCCATTTGGGGGCAAATTTTGGACGCACCTTTCCTGCACTTCGGGATTTTTCTGCCATCAGCCCTGTCTTTAGGCCGCTTTTTTATACGGCCCTCGTCGTCGATCCGCCGCTTGTTGTTCTTGCTCGCGTAAAACGGCTCCCAGGCGCTGAATGTTGCGCGCCACGACCGCGAGGGCAACATAGCGCTTGAAGCCGTCAATGCCATGATCGGGACATTTGTCCAGGCCATGCACACCGAGTGCATTGATTGCCGATTCAACAGCCGAGTGTTGGCGGCGCAGGCGGACAAATGTCGGGTCGGATTCGCGGACTTTGTCGGCTTCCGATAGCCGGCCTTTTTTCGGCAATATGACGTTTTCCAGGTGTTGCTTGAGCTCGACCTGATTACTTGGACTGTGAAAGCCCTTGTCCAAGCGGATGGCCGTTACTGCCGGAAAGCGGGTTTGGCTGTGTTCGACCAGGGACACGGCGATTTGATCGTCGGTGGTTTTTTCCATGACTTGATGGTGTAGGATGAAGCGGTGTTGATCTTCGACGACCGCCACCCGCAAGCCCAATTCGACCGGTACGCCCGCCTTGCCTTTGCTGATCCACTCGGTATGGGGCTGAAAAATGGAAAAGACTTTTTCGCCATGCGGAATGGTTTCACCTCGCGGGACGCGGCGACGAATCTGGTCGATCTGCCGCTCGGCATGCGCCAGGTAGGCATCAAGGTCTGCCAACATCGGTGTCGGTAGGCCATGCGCTTGGTTCAGGCGTTGCCGGGTAGCATGTGCCCGTTGCTGATAGGCTTCAGCTTGGTCGAGATAGGTCTGATAAGCCGTTTCGATTTGCGCCTGCTTGGCCTGCCGCTTGGCTTCATCTTGTGAGGTGGAATGCTTGAGCTTTTGAATCAGACGGTAGCTTTTCTTGAAACACCGCAAGTGATAAGCGCTTTGCCGCCATTCGGTCAAATCCAATGTATCGCAGAGTGCCGCACAGGTTTGAATGGCTTTGCGAATCGCATCCCACAGCAAGTTGGTATCGGTGGGGAAATGCACGTGGGTTTTGACCACAAAGGAATCAGCGCGGGCTTTGAGGCTTTCCTCGGCGTTTTTTTTTTAACAGCGAGTGCCCCGCGTTAACCACTTCCTGGTTGATGCGGTCCAATAGCTCGGGCGTGAACAAGCTGACGTTGTCCCGAATCGTCTGCAACTCGTACTCCTGCTCGTCCAGCCAATCGCTATGCCCCAGCATCTGCCGGATCGTCTTGTGTTGGTTGGCCAACTCTTGAATCCGGTCGTAATCCGCATCGAGACCCAAGCGCAGTACGCCCAACACCCGTATCTTCCACTGCTCCATGCCAGGCCGCCCGGTTTGGCGGTTGGCTTTGCCTTGCCCGTTCGCACGGTCAGGTATCATCTCTTCCAGAATGGCAAATACCCGCTGACGCAAGCTGACCTCGGTATAAATGTATTGCAGTCCACGCAGTAATTGAGGGATGTCATCGCGCGATTTGGGATCGAGGACGATGGCGGCAATATCGGTTTCACCGAATTTGAGTTGTGGCTGAATGACGGTACGCATACGATTTCGGGTAACGAAGATTTTGGTTTTTAGGTGGTTGCAGGCTGATTTTCGCCCGAAATAGGGCAAAACTGGTGTCAGAACAACACATCTTCGTGCTGCGAAATAATTATAATACATTGATAGTTATGACTTTAATTGATTTCCGTTCAGGCACTAAGTACTAAACACTCATTCCCACGTTTTTGCTTGTTGTTACCTCGCCGCTCAACGATCAAATACCTGCGATCTATTTTCCAAGCAAAGCCCAATTGAAATATCGTCAGACCCATGTCGCCCAAGAAAGACTAGGGTGGATGAGGTTGTGGTCGGGGCAACTGCTCAAACGTCGCCGTAGCGTGACGGCTGTCAAATGGCAAATAAGGGTTAAGTGAGAACGAGTGTAAGCGTCCGGCTGTCCGCATAATTCCCACCGATTAGCGCCTGAGTCACAGTATCGCCATATTCCCGAAGAGGAGGAGATGGCGATGACGAAACAAGAACGAGAGATGCATTGGCGGGTCCTGCTGGAGCAACAGGCAGGGAGTGGGTTGTCGGTGCGCGCTTGGTGTGCGCGCGAGGCGGTCAGCTATGCGGCGTTCATCTACTGGCGTCGACGCGTAGCGCAGCCAGCGGTGGTGGCGCCACTGACGTTGATGCGGGTAGATGGCGGTGAGACAGCAGTCGGTGGTCTGTGGTTGTCGGTGGGCGGGGTTCGCATCGAGGTGAAACCGGGGTTCGATGCCGGGTTGTTGAAGCAGGTGGTGGCCGCATTGGTCTCGTGATGCTGGCGACGATTCTGAGTGCGGCGGCGGTGTATGTGGTGGCCGAGCCGGTCGATTTGCGCAAGTCCATCGATGGTTTGGCGCTGGCGGTGGAGAGCAGTCTGGGGCATTCGCCGTTATCGGGTGCGGTGTTCGTGTTTTTCAACCGGGGCCGGGACAAGGTGAAGCTGTTGTGGTGGGATCGTCACGGTTTCTGGCTGGCCTACAAGCGGCTGGAGAACGGCCGCTTCCGCAAGCCGGTTCAGGGGACGATTTCGCGCTCGGACCTGCTGCTGTTGCTGGAAGGCGTGGACCTGACGGTGGCCCGTTTCCGCGCGGTTCGCGCGGGTCGGGTCGGCTGAGTCGAAAGTGCCTGAAACCCGCATCAGAGCTGGGCTTTCGGGTGGTCCACCGGGTATAATGGCAGCCATGAATGCCGCCGCTCTCGCCGAAGAAAATCGTACTCTAAAGGCCACCCTGGCCCAGCGCGAGGCGCGCATCGAACGGCTGGAATTCGACCTGGCGCAGCTGAAGAAGCTGCTGTTCGGCGCCCGTTCCGAGCGACTGGCGACCCTCCCCGACATCGACCAACTGCCGCTGTGGGATGAGGTGCCCGAGGACGCCCCCGTCGCCAGTCCGGTGGCGTTCAAGACGGTGGTGGTGCAATCGCCCGCCAAGAATCAACCGAAGCGCACCGCACTGCCGGCGCATCTGCCGCGAGAGATCGTGGTATTGCCGTTGTCGGCACAAGACCGGCAGTGTCCTGCCTGCGGTGAGGAACGGCCGGTGATCGGCTACGAAAGCTCCGAACGCTTGGATTACGTCCCGGCGCAACTGAAGGTCGTGGAAACGCGGCGGGAAAAGTGCGCCTGCGCGAAGTGCCAAGGGCAGTTGACCACGGTACCGGCCCCGCCGCAAATCATCGAGCAGGGCATCCCTCTGCCGGGTCTTCTGGCACATCTGCTGATGGCCAAATACGGCTATCACCTGCCGCTGTACCGCATCGAGCAAATCTTTGCCCACCAGGGTGTCCCCATTGCCCGCACCACGTTGTGCGACTGGGTCATCCAGAGCGGCTGGCAGCTGCAGCCCTTGGTCGAGCGGATGCTGGCGTTGCTCAAGCAACAGCCGGTGATCTTCTCGGACGACACCACTGTGGCGGTGCAGGACCGCGGCAAGACGCGGGAAACCCGGTTTTGGGTATACGCCGGCCACTCGCCGCCCATCGTCGTCTATGACCACACCGAAACCCGGGCGGGCAAGCATCCCAAGGCCAAACTGGAAGGCTACAGCGGCTACCTGCAGGCGGACGCCTATGCCGGTTACGACCAGATCTTCGCCGCGGGCAAGGTCCTGGAAGTGGCGTGCTGGGCGCATGCGCGCCGCAAGTTCTTCGAGATTGCCCGACAGACCGAGAACGGCAAGCGCATCAGCGCCCATGAGGCCTTGGAGTACATCGGCCGGCTCTACGCCATCGAACGGGAGGCCAAGGAACAGCAACTCGACGCCGAAGGCACCCGAAAGCTACGGCAGGAACAGGCGCGGCCGATCCTGGCCGAGTTCAAGGCCTGGCTCGAAGACCGGCTGCGCCAGCTGGCGCCCAAGACCCCCACTGCCCAGGCCATCGGCTATGCCCTCAAGAACTGGCCGGCGCTGGAGCGCTATACCGAAGACGGTCGCCTGGAGATCGACAACAACCGGAGCGAACGGGCCATCCGCCCGCTGACCATCGGCCGCAAGAACTGGCTGTTCCTCGGCTCGCCCAAGGGCGGCCAGGTCGCCGCCACCGTCTTCAGCCTGATCCAGACCTGCAAGGAGCTGGGCATCAATCCGGAGGCCTATCTGAAGGATGTCCTCAACCGCCTGCCTTCCACCAAGCAGAAGGACATCGACAGCCTGCTTCCTCACAACTGCAAGCTGCCCGGGGCGTAACAAGCGACCACTTAACCGTTCGCCACTGCGACCACAAGTCCGGGTACCGCCGAACGCTTACGAACGAGTCAGTCCATTGGTCAGTTCTGAGGAGTATCCCTCGACACACCGCAGGGTCAATCGGTAAATACGATTTATCGCCTCTGTCTGGCTGTAGGCAAGCTCTATCGCCGAGCTTTTTGGTAAGCGTCCGGCTGTCCGCATAATTCCCACCGATTAGCGCCTGAGTCACAGTATCGCCATATTCCCGAAGAGGAGGAGATGGCGATGACGAAACAAGAACGAGAGATGCATTGGCGGGTCCTGCTGGAGCAACAGGCAGGGAGTGGGTTGTCGGTGCGCGCTTGGTGTGCGCGCGAGGCGGTCAGCTATGCGGCGTTCATCTACTGGCGTCGACGCGTAGCGCAGCCAGCGGTGGTGGCGCCACTGACGTTGATGCGGGTAGATGGCGGTGAGACAGCAGTCGGTGGTCTGTGGTTGTCGGTGGGCGGGGTTCGCATCGAGGTGAAACCGGGGTTCGATGCCGGGTTGTTGAAGCAGGTGGTGGCCGCATTGGTCTCGTGATGCTGGCGACGATTCTGAGTGCGGCGGCGGTGTATGTGGTGGCCGAGCCGGTCGATTTGCGCAAGTCCATCGATGGTTTGGCGCTGGCGGTGGAGAGCAGTCTGGGGCATTCGCCGTTATCGGGTGCGGTGTTCGTGTTTTTCAACCGGGGCCGGGACAAGGTGAAGCTGTTGTGGTGGGATCGTCACGGTTTCTGGCTGGCCTACAAGCGGCTGGAGAAAGGCCGCTTCCGCAAGCCGGTTCAGGGGACGATTTCGCGCTCGGACCTGCTGCTGTTGCTGGAAGGCGTGGACCTGACGGTGGCCCGTTTCCGCGCGGTTCGCGCGGGTCGGGTCGGCTGAGTCGAAAGTGCCTGAAACCCGCATCAGAGCTGGGCTTTCGGGTGGTCCACCGGGTATAATGGCAGCCATGAATGCCGCCGCTCTCGCCGAAGAAAATCGTACTCTAAAGGCCACCCTGGCCCAGCGCGAGGCGCGCATCGAACGGCTGGAATTCGACCTGGCGCAGCTGAAGAAGCTGCTGTTCGGCGCCCGTTCCGAGCGACTGGCGACCCTCCCCGACATCGACCAACTGCCGCTGTGGGATGAGGTGCCCGAGGACGCCCCCGTCGCCAGTCCGGTGGCGTTCAAGACGGTGGTGGTGCAATCGCCCGCCAAGAATCAACCGAAGCGCACCGCACTGCCGGCGCATCTGCCGCGAGAGATCGTGGTATTGCCGTTGTCGGCACAAGACCGGCAGTGTCCTGCCTGCGGTGAGGAACGGCCGGTGATCGGCTACGAAAGCTCCGAACGCTTGGATTACGTCCCGGCGCAACTGAAGGTCGTGGAAACGCGGCGGGAAAAGTGCGCCTGCGCGAAGTGCCAAGGGCAGTTGACCACGGTACCGGCCCCGCCGCAAATCATCGAGCAGGGCATCCCTCTGCCGGGTCTTCTGGCACATCTGCTGATGGCCAAATACGGCTATCACCTGCCGCTGTACCGCATCGAGCAAATCTTTGCCCACCAGGGTGTCCCCATTGCCCGCACCACGTTGTGCGACTGGGTCATCCAGAGCGGCTGGCAGCTGCAGCCCTTGGTCGAGCGGATGCTGGCGTTGCTCAAGCAACAGCCGGTGATCTTCTCGGACGACACCACTGTGGCGGTGCAGGACCGCGGCAAGACGCGGGAAACCCGGTTTTGGGTATACGCCGGCCACTCGCCGCCCATCGTCGTCTATGACCACACCGAAACCCGGGCGGGCAAGCATCCCAAGGCCAAACTGGAAGGCTACAGCGGCTACCTGCAGGCGGACGCCTATGCCGGTTACGACCAGATCTTCGCCGCAGGCAAGGTCCTGGAAGTGGCGTGCTGGGCGCATGCGCGCCGCAAGTTCTTCGAGATTGCCCGACAGACCGAGAACGGCAAGCGCATCAGCGCCCATGAGGCCTTGGAGTACATCGGCCGGCTCTACGCCATCGAACGGGAGGCCAAGGAACAGCAACTCGACGCCGAAGGCACCCGAAAGCTACGGCAGGAACAGGCGCGGCCGATCCTGGCCGAGTTCAAGGCCTGGCTCGAAGACCGGCTGCGCCAGCTGGCGCCCAAGACCCCCACTGCCCAGGCCATCGGCTATGCCCTCAAGAACTGGCCGGCGCTGGAGCGCTATACCGAAGACGGTCGCCTGGAGATCGACAACAACCGCAGTGAGCGGGCGATCCGCCCCCTCACCATCGGCCGCAAGAACTGGCTGTTCCTCGGCTCGCCCAAGGGCGGCCAGGTCGCCGCCACGGTGTTCAGCCTCATCCAAACCTGCAAGGAACTCGACCTCAACCCAGAGGCCTACCTGAAAGACGTCCTGACCCGTTTACCCACCACCAAGCAGAGGGAGATCGACAGCCTGCTACCCCACAACTGGAAACCAGCCAACGTATAAGGTCCTGACGGTTAACTGTTCGGCGGCATCAGGAAAAGACTGTCCTCCAGCGGACGCTTACGCTTTTTGGGCTATGTGCAAGGTTTTGCACCGTATTCCGCTTCCGCTTCCGCTTTCGGGATGTCTTTTGCCCACTCCTGGACAAACCAGATCCAGCCGGTGAGTCGGCCATCGCCTTGGTGTCGCCGTATCCCAACGGGTCGATTACCTCAACAATGCCGGTGCTTTTTGGCCAACGTCGCCGCAAACTCGACAACAGCAGCTATTGTCCGAGCACGATACTCTACTGTCGCGACACGAGAATCCATGCGACGTAACGTAAGCGGGTCGGGAATCCTTTTTGCGATGATGAAACCGGGCATGTATCAGTGAATGTCAGCGATAGCGTACAAAAAAATCCGAAAATTCGTACAGCTTGTTCGATTGTTTCCAGGAGCTTGGCTGCTAGCTTTAGATATGCGGTTAAACGTAAATCAAAGGAGAAGCAATGTTAAAGCTCAAAAAACTTCTGTTAGGCTTTATGCTTTTCAGCTCGGCTTGGGGACTATCAGCCGAAACTGTGGACATCAATTCCGCAACTGTAGAGCAGCTTAGCAAAAGCATGAATGGAATAGGCAAGTCGAAAGCGGAGGCGATCATTCAGGATCGTGAAAAAAACGGGAAATTCAAGTCGGTGGATGATTTGACGCGTGTCAAGGGAATCGGTGCTGCGACGGTCGAAAAAAATCGGGATAAGATCACGGTAGGTATGGATGCGCCGAATTCAGACCCTGTCACTAACAAGGCCAAATAGTCAATCTCGACAAATCGATTTATAAAGGCTCCTTTGCGGAGCCTTTTTTTTAAAATAGGTCGTCATGATTGGTGAGTGCCATTGAACTCAAGGCTAAAATACACTGAGGAATCGAAACAAACGAAAGTGATTTCTATGAGTTCAAATATTGTATGGCATCACGCGTCCGTAACACGCGAAAAGCGGGAGCAGCTTAACGGACATAAAAGCTTTATCTTATGGTTCACGGGCCTTTCCGGAGCCGGTAAGTCAACCTTGGCTCACCGGGTCGAAGAATTGCTTTTTGAACGAGGCTGTCGTACCTACGTGTTTGATGGCGATAATGTGCGGCACGGACTTTGCTCGGATTTAGCGTTCTCTAAACAAGATCGGCGGGAAAATATCCGCCGGATTGGCGAAATGAGTAAGCTGTTTATCGACGCAGGTGTCATTGCATTGACTGCTTTCATTTCTCCGTTTAGAAGAGACCGGCAAATGGTGAGATCACTTGTCGGCGAGGGTGATTTTATCGAAGTTTACTGCGACGCATCGGTAGAGGAATGCGAGAATCGTGACGTCAAAGGTTTGTATAAGCGCGCTCGGTTGGGCGAGATTCCTGATTTTACTGGGATTTCCTCTCCTTATGAGGCGCCTGAAAATCCCGAGATCACGTTGCATTCAGCCGTCGATTCCTTGGATGCCTGTGCTGACAGGGTACTTCGATATCTCGAGATCAAACAGAAGATTTGATTAGGTACATCTTGAATAGGTACATCAAAGAGCAAAACAGACAGATGAAAAGGATCGTAAGAAAAGCAGTTTTCCCGGTCGCGGGATTGGGAACTCGATTTTTACCGGCAACTAAAGCCAGCCCGAAAGAAATGTTGCCTATCGTAGACAAACCGCTGATCCAATATGCTGTAGAAGAGGCTGTTGCGGCCGGCATTGACGTCATGGTTTTCATAACCAGCCGGACGAAGCGGGCGATTTCGGATCATTTCGATAAGGCTTACGAACTTGAAACCGAGTTGGCTAATCGCGGGAAATCGGAGATTTTGAGGATAGTTCAAAACATCGTTCCGTCCCATGTCACCTGCGTTTATATTCGTCAGGCTGAGGCCTTAGGATTGGGGCATGCGGTTAGTTGTGCCCGGGCTGTGATCGGAGATGAACCGTTCGCGGTGTTGCTGGCTGACGACATGATTGACGACGGGCATGCCGGTTGTCTCTCTCAGATGGTTAAAGTGTTCGACGAATGGCAGTGCTCTGTACTCGGGGTTGAGCGGATCTCTCCTTCGGAAACCCAGAGCTACGGCATAGTCAAGGCTAACCTGATTCAAGACAACATTGGAAAATTGGAGCAAATCGTGGAAAAGCCGAAGCCGGAAAACGCTCCTTCAAATTTGGCGGTGGTTGGGCGGTACATTTTAACGCCTGCTATTTTTGACAAGCTCGACAACGTGGCCAAAGGTGCCGGTGGCGAAATCCAACTCACGGATGCGATCGCAATGTTGCTGCACGAAGAACCGGTGCTCGCGTATGAGTTCGAAGGGAAACGTTATGACTGCGGCTCAAAGCTGGGATATTTGATTGCGACCGTGGAACAAGGCCTGAAACATCCGGAGCTGAGTGATAGCTTCAAGGACTATTTGACTAATCTCAAGTTCTCGTAACAGCCTTTATGGCGTATCGCCGGGCGGGTTTTGATCTCCCTTCTGAAAACGGCAAGAGGGTGCCCGCCCGACGTGTCTAAGTATGTTCGTTGCCAAGGTCCGGCATTTCCAAAATCGAAGAGCGAAGCTTCTTTGCTCTGACATCGGATGGGCGTGGTACCGCCTCTCCGAGCTTTCTTATTTCACTTTCGCAGAGCCTTCCCCTCTAGGGTCGCTGGCAGCAGAAACGTTGTCGGTGGTTTGGTCCCAAAGAACTGCCTGCATGTCACCATATTGGCGATCAATGGGTCTTAGTCCATGGCCGCGCCGCGTGAGTCCGGCTTGTTCGTTTGTTGTGATGCCTCCCGGCTCATATTGGATGACGTCGGGTAGGTATTGGTGGTGAAATCGCGGGACGGATACCCAGGATTCGGGTGTACGGCCTTCAGCAAAATCCAAAACGGCCAGCAACACCATAGATATGATACGGCTTCCACCGGGAGTTCCCAGGATGCCGATTCGATACTGATCTTCGAGAAAGATCGGCGTCATACTGGACAGCATTCGTTTACCGGGGGCTATGGCGTTTGCTTTGCCGCCAACCAATCCGTAAATATTGGGTGATCCTGGATGGGTAGCGAAGTCATCCATCTCGTCGTTCAGTAATACACCGGTGCCGGCGGGCACGAATCCTGAGCCGAAAGGATAGTTAATGCTTAGGGTAGCGGCGACACGATTGCCTTCGCGGTCGAGAACCGAAAAATGAGTGGTGTTTTCGCCATCCGGTGCAGATACATTAAACTCACTCAAATACGTGCTCGGCAGCGCTCGGTTCGGGTTTATCGAGGCGCGTAAGCCGGCGGCGTAGTTGGGGCTCAGCAAACGAAGCAATGGCATGGGAACAAAATCGGAGTCGCCCAGATATCGTTCTCGGTCATGGTAAGCGCGTCGCATTGCTTCGACAATGAGATGCTTGCGGGTGATGCTGTCGACGCCGTTCAGATCGTAGCCCGACAATATGTTCAACATTTCGATCAGCCCGACGCCTCCGGCCGAAGGGGGTGGCGGTGCGGTGATACATATTCCGCGGTAATAGCCTCGAAGAGGTTCCCTCTCGACCACGCGATACTCGGAAAGGTCGCTTAAGCTCCAAATACCGCCGGCGTCACGGACGCCAGTGACGAGCTTCTTAGCGATGTTGCCGCTGTAAAATCCGGCTCTGCCCAATTCGCCCATTTGTCTGAGCGTGTTCGCAAGGTCCTTTTGCTTCAAAGGTACGCCACTTGAGGGAACCTCTCCGTCCCTTAGGAAAATGGCAGCCGCAGCCTTCGATGTGCGTAATACGTCGGCACGAAACGACAGCAATCTATGATGCCGTTTGCTTATGGGAAATCCGTTTTCGGCATGACGAATAGCCGGGGTCAAGTCCGCGGAAAGCGGTAGTCGTCCGTAATTCTCGGCAAGATGTACCAGTGCAGCGGGCAGGCCGGGAATGCCGGCCGAAAGCGCTCCGTTGATAGATTTGTCGCGAACAGGATTTCCTTTCTCATCGAGATACATGTCGGGCCGCGCTGCTAGAGGAGCCCGCTCCCGACCGTCCAGCACCACCGTTTTGCCGTCGGATGCTCGATGAAGAAGCCAAAAGCCGCCGCCGCCGAGGCCCGAGCCCGCCGGCTCTACAACAGCGAGCGCCGCGCTTATGGCTACCGCGGCATCGAAAGCGTTGCCGCCTTTTTCGAGAACTTCAAAGCCGGCCTCCGTGGCTAACGGGTGCGCGCTAGCGATAGCGGCCTGAGGCGGGGCGGCCGTTGCGAATGACGATAAAGAAACGAGGCCGAAAACAATGGCGAGCAGCTTAAACCGAAAAATGAATGCGACCAGAGGATCGGTTGGATTCCCTGCGAGGCTGAGGCGCGGCGAGCATGACGGGTACCGGCTTTTCATCACCGACCGTGGCGCTAGAAGGTAACGGTGCTCAGCTAAACTTTGAGTCCCAGTACGTCCTGCATATCGTATATTCCGGCCGGCTTGTCCATAAGCCAGGTTGCGGCGCGCATGGCTCCTTTGGCGAAAGTCATGCGGCTGGAGGCCGTGTGGATGATTTCCACACGCTCCCCTTCGTCGGCGAACATGACCGTATGCTCGCCCACGATGTCGCCGGCCCGAATTACCGAAAAGCCTATCGACTTTCGGTCGCGCTCTCCGGTATAGCCTTCTCGGCCGTACACGGCGCACTCTCGCAGATCTCGGCCGAGTGCGTCGGCTACAACCTCGCCCATGCGCAATGCCGTTCCGGAAGGGGCGTCCACTTTGTGCCGGTGATGGGCTTCAATGATCTCGATGTCGGTTTGTTCGCCGATGACTTTCGCAGCGATTTCCAGCAGTTTTAGGCAAAGGTTCACTCCGACGCTCATGTTCGGAGCCAGTATGATCGGAATCGTAGAAGCGCTCTGTTCGATAACTGCTTTCTGCTCATCACTAAAGCCGGTCGTCCCGATTACGAATCTCTTACCGTTATCTCGGCACACCACAAGGTGCTCCATGCTTGCTTCGGGTCTGGTGAAGTCGATCACGACGTCGAGATCGGAGATGGCCTGGGCCAGGTCGTCAATCACTGGAAGATTGAGCTTGAGTAGACCAGTAAGTTCACCCGCATCCTTTCCAACCGACGGGCTGCCTTTTCTCTCCACGGCCGCAGCCAAGAGCATTCCGCTGGTGCCGAGGCAGGCCCGTATCAGAGCTTGTCCCATGCGGCCGGTCGCGCCGACGATTCCGACTTTGATCATAATCGTTTTCCTGAGATGTGCCTGGGGTTTTGTTTTGTCGATCGGTTATCGTCGCAAAGTTCCGAAAATTCAGCCGCTAAAGCCCAAGCTTGTCGAAAAACTGTTTTACACCGTCAAGCCAACCATGGGCTTGGGGGCTGTGATGACTGCCGCCTCCGCTCAAGGAGTCGTCCAGCTGCTTGATCAGTTCGACCTGATCCTTGTTGAGGTGCACCGGCGTCTCGATGCGGACTCGGCAAAGCAAATCGCCCTGAGGGCCGCCACGCACCGGTTTGACCCCTTTTCCCCGGAGCCGGAACAGTTTGCCGGTCTGGGTTTCTGCGGGAATCTTGAGAACTACTTTGCCATCGAGTGTCGGAACCTCCAGTTCACCGCCCAAACATGCGGTGGGGAAGCTGATCGGAACTTCACAATAGAGATTGGCCCCATCGCGGGTAAAGATGGGGTGCTCCTTGACCGCGATCTGCACGTACAAATCACCCGGCGGCCCTCCGCTTTCCCCGGCTTCGCCTTCGCCCGCCAGACGGATTCGATCGCCGGTATCGACACCCGCAGGGATTTTGACCGAAAGGGTTTTGGTTTCCTGAACGCGCCCCTGTCCATGGCAGACCCGGCATGGGTCCTTTATCTGCTGACCCGTTCCATGACAGGTAGGACAAGTTTGTTGGACGGCGAAAAAGCCTTGCTGCATTCGAATGGCGCCGTGGCCCTGGCAGGTAGAGCAGGTCGTGGGTGCCGTACCCTTCTTGGTGCCGGTGCCATTGCATTCCTCGCAAGTGACCAGGGTAGGTACGCGAATCTTGACTTCGGTACCTGCGACGGCTTCCTCAAGGGTGATTTCCAGGTTGTAGCGAAGATCGGCCCCACGCTGCACGCGGCTGCCCCGTCTGCGGCCGGTCGCGCCTGCCCCGAAAATGTCGCCGAAGACATCACTGAAGATGTCACTAAAACTTTCACCGGTAAAGCCAAAGCCCCCGGCTGCACCCATGGATGGATCAACGCCGGCGTGGCCGAATTGATCATAAGCGGAACGCTTCTTTGGGTCGGACAGCACATCGTAGGCTTCCTTGACCTTCTTGAACTGCTCTTCCGCGGTCGGGTTGTCGCGGTTGCGATCCGGATGATATTTCATCGCTAAGCGGCGAAAGCTCTTCTTGATGTCGCTATCGCTCGCGTTGCGTGGCACGCCTAAGAGTTCGTAATAATCTTCTTTTGCCATAACATAGAGAGCCGCAGGACTCTGCCTGCGGCTGAGTTAGGAATTTGGTGCACTGGATGCAACAAACTTGCCTGAAAAATTCAAGCGTTGAACTCTAGCCATCGGTATCTCCTCATCCGAAATTTCGGTTCCCGTAAACATGGCGTTACGGGCGAGGATAAGTTGGCCTCCGGTTCCCGCCGATCTGCACTTGACCTCTCGTGCAATATCAAGCTCAGGAACGCTTTGTTTATTTCCGATCCTCTTTCACTTCCTCGAATTCGGCATCGACCACCTCTTCGCCGGATTTCGCTTCCGCACTTGGTTCGGCCTCAGCGCCTGGCGCACCGCCTGTCTCGCTCTTCTGAGCATATAAGCGCTCCGCCAGTTTACCCGAAAGCTCGGTTAGATGTTCAGTCTTTCGCTGAATTTCCGCCATGTCATCGCCGTTCATGGCAGTTTTCAATTCGCTGATAGCACTTTCGATTTTGCTACGCTCGTCGCTTTCCACTTTATCGCCAAGTTCATGCAGAGTCTTGTTCGTTGCATGGATCATGGCGTCTGCGTTATTGCGCGTACTAACCAGTTCGTGCAGCTTCTTGTCTTCTTCGGCATGCAGTTCAGCATCCTTGACCATACGCTTGATCTCGTCCTCGGTCAGTCCGCTGGAGGCCGTGATACGGATTGATTGCTGCTTGCCGGTTGCTTTATCCGTAGCCGACACGTGCAGTATGCCGTTGGCATCGATATCGAAGGTGACTTCGATTTGCGGTATGCCGCGCGGGGCCGGCGGGATATCGGTCAGATCGAACTTGCCGAGGGACTTGTTGTCCTTCGCCATTTCGCGTTCGCCCTGAAGGACGTGAATCGTAACCGCGGTTTGATTGTCCTCTGCCGTCGAGAAAACTTGACCGGTCTTGGTCGGGATCGTGGTGTTCTTCTCGATCAGCTTTGTCATGACGCCGCCCAGGGTTTCGATACCCAAGGACAACGGGGTAACGTCCAAGAGCAGAACATCCTTGACCTGTCCACCCAGTACGCCGCCTTGAATCGCCGCCCCAAGTGCCACCGCCTCATCCGGATTGACGTCCTTGCGCGGTTCTTTGCCGAAGATGTCTTTCACGAAATCCTGAACCTTCGGCATGCGCGTCTGCCCGCCGACTAGGATGACTTCGTTAATCTCACTGGGCTTGAGGCCGGCATCCTTGAGCGCCGTTTCGCACGGTCCTTTGGTCTTCAGGATCAAATCCTCGACCAAGGATTCGAGTTTGGCCCGGGTAAGCTTCATATTGAGATGCTTGGGGCCGCTGGCATCAGCTGTGACATAGGGCAGATTGATATCGGTCTGCTGGCTTGAGGAAAGTTCGATCTTCGCTTTTTCCGCGGCTTCTTTCAGGCGCTGCAGAGCCAATGGGTCGCTGTGCAAGTCGATGCCGTTTTCCTTTTTGAACTCCTCACAGATGTAATCGATGATGCGGAGGTCGAAGTCTTCGCCGCCCAGATGCGTGTCGCCGTTGGTGGAAAGCACTTCGAACTGATGCTCCCCGTCGACTTCGGCAATCTCGATGATGGAAATATCGAATGTACCGCCGCCGAGGTCGTAGACGGCAACTTTGATGTCTCCGTGCTCTCTGTCCAAACCAAAGGCCATGGCAGCGGCGGTCGGCTCGTTGATGATACGCTTGACATCAAGGCCGGCAATCCGGCCGGCGTCTTTCGTTGCCTGCCGTTGCGAGTCGTTAAAGTATGCCGGTACGGTGATGACCGCTTCTTTAACCTCTTCGCCGAGAAACGCTTCAGCGTCCTTTTTCAGTTTCATCAATACGCGTGCCGAAATCTCGGGCGGCGCCATTTTTTTTCCGTTAACCTCGACCCAGGCGTCGCCGTTGTCGGCCTCGACGATCTTATAGGGTACGAGATGGATGTCCTTCTGTACCACGGAATCCTTGAAACGGCGCCCAATGAGGCGTTTGATGGCGTACAGAGTGTTCTTGGGATTGGTGATCGCCTGCCGCTTAGCCGACTGGCCGGCCAGTACCTCATTATCGGCGGTAAAGGCCACGACGGAGGGGGTAGTGCGTGCGCCTTCGGAATTCTCGATGACGCGTGGTTTGCCCCCTTCGAGAATGGCCACACAGGAGTTGGTGGTGCCCAAATCGATGCCAATAATCTTCGCCATTTAATTCTCCAAATTTATCAACAGCTTGTGAGTTTTGTGTGCGTGTAGCGTTAATATGGGGGCGCAGGGACTGATTTCAAGCTTGCTCGTCAATACGAGTAGATTCCGAGGCGGACTGTGCTACCACGACCATTGCCGGGCGTAGCAGGCGATCATGGAGGACATATCCTTTCTGGAATACTTTTATCACCGTGTTAGGTTCGGTGTCGGGAGCGGGCTGCATTGCCATGGCCTGATGTAAGCTGGGGTTGAATTTTTCGCCTATGGGATCCACTGCCCGGACACTGAATTTTTCCAGTACGGAATTGAGTTGCTTTAACGTGAGATCCATTCCTTCCCGGAGTTTTTCCACATCCGAGGTCTCTCCAACGGCTGCTTGCAGTCCGAGTTCGAGGCTGTCGACCACGCTCAATAATTCTTTCGAAAACTTCTCCAGGGCATATTTATTGGCATTGTGCAGCTCTTTTTCCGAACGCCGCCGCAAATTCTCCAACTCGGCCTGGGTGCGAACGAACTTGTCCCAGTTTTCCTCCGCTCGGCGGGTTGCTTCGGTCAATTGTTGGGTGAGCTGTTCGATCGGCGTCGGTTCGAGAACGCCCTCTTCGGTTTCGATTGCCGTGTCGACAGAAGCGGCTTGTTCCGCTTGATCTGGCGCCTTTGGCGCCGATTCCGGAAAAGCCTGGTCTTCTTTGCTCATATAACATGCTCCTTAAAAGAAAAATGACGACTCTGTACGCCTAAACTCACGTACAGGCCGGCGATTTCTACCAGATTATGAATTAAGATGGGGGCAGCGATTTATGATTCAAGGCGGCCCCCAATAATTTTGCCGTGACGTCAACCAGAGGGATGACTCGCTCATAAGCCATGCGGGTAGGGCCAATCACCCCGAGTACGCCTACCGCTTCGCCATCGGCGGAGTAGGACGCCGTTACCAGGCTGCATTGATCCAGCGCGCGATAACCCGATTCCTCGCCGATAAAGATCTTGATGCCGGGAGTTTCCAGGCAGCGGTCGAGCAGATGGACCAAATCTTCCTTTTGATGAAAGGCTTCGAACAGGGAACGGAGCCGCTCCATATCGGCCAGGTCCGCGAAATCCATTAGATTGATTTCGCCCGTGAGAACAAACGGCTTCCGGCGCTTTCCGCTATCCTTAAATGCCAAGTCTGCGATTTCAGCAGCATCTATGATTTCTTGGCTCAAACGATCCCGCATCTCCTGCAAATCGTTGGACAGGCTCTCCCGGATGGCGCTTAAGTCCTTGCCCGCGTAGGTTGAGTTCAGGAAATTCGCTGCCACCTGCAAATCGGCCGGGGAGAACTGGCGAGGCGCATGGATGATCTTGTTGTGGACTTCCTGAGCATTGGTTACCAGGATGACGAGTAGGCGTTGATCGGATAGCGGGACGAATTCGATGTGCCTGAAAGCGATAATTTCACGGCGCGGCAACATGACGAGTCCCGCCATATGGGTTATTTCCGACAGGGCCCGGGATGCGGCTTCGAGCAGGTCGTCGGGATCTTCCTGGGTATTCAGGTCCTGGTAAAGCTGCATGATGATATCATGCTGTAAGGGTTTGATCGTCAGCAAGCTATCGATGAAAAAACGGTAACCCGTAACGGTCGGCATGCGCCCGGCGGATGTATGCGGCGAAGTAATCAGCCCGATGTCTTCAAGATCCGCCATGATGTTGCGGATCGTTGCAGGGCTTAAATTTAGGCCGGTATCACGCGCCAAGGCTCGTGAGCCGACCGGCTGACCTTCTCCGATATAGCGCTCAACCAGCACTTTAAGCAAGTATTGGGCACGCTCGCTCAGTTGGGGATATTTAGGCACCGGTATCCTCGAATGGTGGGAGTGTTAGCACTCGAGGCGATCGAGTGCTAAAAAATTAGCAACCCCTAGATAAAGTGTCAAGAAGCTCATACCATATCGGGCAGAACGGGCTCTGATGCGGTGTAGGTCTTTAACAACCGCTTGGCGAACGGTTCCCTATCCAAGGAGAGATCCATGCAAGGCGACTCAACCGTTATCGAGTATCTTAATCGAGTGTTGGGCAACGAATTGGTCGGCATCAACCAGTATTTTCTTCACGCGAGAATGTACAAAGATTGCGGTTTGGGAAGGCTGGATAAGCATGAGCATGAGGAGTCTATCGCTAAGATGAATCGCGCTGACAAGCTGGTCGAACGCATTCTGTTTCTCCGGGGTCTTCCGAAGCTGCAGGATTTGGGCCATTTGAAGATCGGAGAAAAGCCGGAAGAGATGCTAGGCTGCGATCTTCAATTGGAACTTCAAGGAACGGCTTTGTTGCGAGAAGCGCTCGAATTTTGTGAAAAGGCTGGGGATTACGTATCGCGTGATCTCTTGGAAGAAATTCTCGAGAACGAGGAAGAACAGGTCGATTGGTTTGAAACGGAGGCGGGATTGATCCAGAAAGTCGGTCTGCGGAATTATTTACAATCTCAGACCTAAGCTGCGATATCGGCTTACCCGCTTGCAAATTCGCCGGAGACTGGCGGCTTCAAAAATCTATGTCATCCATTTTCCGGAATGTAGCCTTAATCGGGAAGTTAGATGCGCCGCGTATTGCGGAAACTCTTTCCGCCATTTACCGGCATCTCACCTCGAGAGGGGTGCGTGTCTTGGTGGAAAGGGAGTGCGCTCGTTTCCTGGCTGATTTTTCGCCCGAAACGTGTTCCGTTAGCGAAATGGGGAGCTGTTGCGATCTCGCGATCGTGGTGGGCGGCGATGGGACGCTTCTGTCCGCCGCGCGACTTTTAGTGCCGTTTGAGATTCCATTGATCGGGGTGAACTTGGGGCGATTGGGGTTTCTTGTCGACATTTCGCCTTCGGATGCCGGCGCGAAGCTCGATGAAATTCTCGATGGGCGGTACAGCGCCGATGATCGCATTCTGTTGCGTGCGAAGATTCTCCGCAATAATCGCGTGATCTATGAGCAGACTGCGGTTAACGAAGTGGTCGTACACAGCGGGAACGCCGCGAGCATGATCGAGATCGAAACGTCAATCAACGGGGTTTTCCTGAACTCGCAACGTTCCGATGGGCTCATTGCATCAACTCCTACGGGTTCTACGGCGTACGCTTTGTCTGCCGGGGGACCAATTCTTTATCCGACACTCAAGGCTATTGTGTTGGCGCCTATCAATCCCCACACGTTGACCAACCGTCCGATCGTGGTGGACGACGATAGCGTGATCGAAATTGCTTTCAGGCCCAGCAAACAGTTCAAAGCTCAGGTCGTTTGCGACAATGTCTCGAAACCCGATGTCGAAAAAGATGATCGCATCGAAATTCGAAGGGAATTTAAAACTTTTCGCATTCTTCATCCGCTCGATTACGATTTTTTCGAAATTCTTAGAGCGAAGCTCAACTGGAGCTCCGGTTATCGAAGCTGATTATGCTTGCCCATCTCAGCATCAGAGATTTGGCTGTCGTTCGATCGCTGAACTTGGAGTTCGAACGCGGATTGACCGTGCTGACCGGTGAAACCGGTGCGGGAAAATCGATATTGCTGACTGCCTTGGGATTGGCTTTGGGTGATCGTGCGGATTCCGGTTTCATACGTCCGGGATCCTCCCGTGCGGAGATCAGCGTTTCCTTCGACTTGGAGGATGCGGTTGATGCGTTTCGCTGGCTCGAAGAAAACGAATTGCTAGAACAAGACGGTGAGTGTCTGGTGCGGCGAGTGATCGGCCGGGACGGCCGATCGAAGGCTTTCGTCAACGGTCGGCCGGTAACATTGCAGGCCTTGCAGGAATTGGGTTCCCGCTTAGTCGAAATCCATGGTCAGCATGCCCACGTACATCTTCTGAGAGAGACAGAGCAGCGTCGGATACTGGATGAAGCTGCGGGCAATGAATCGCTGTTGGAGCAGACAGGCGCTCTATACGAGCGTTGGCGCAGTATACGGCTCGAGTTGGACACTCTTATCGATAAAGCTAAGGATCAGGCTGCTCGTGAGGAGCTTTTACGCTACCAAATTGAAGAGCTGGAGCAACAGGATATTTCTGAGCTCGATTATTCGGCTCTGGCTGAAGAGCATACGCTCCTGGCTAATGTCGGCAAAATTCTCACAACCGCACAAACACAGTTCGAGCTACTCTACGAAGATGAGAGTCACTCGGTCAATGCACGCCTCGCACAAGCTATCCATGTCTTATCGGATTTGATTCGGCTGGCTCCGGAGTTGGAGGAAACGACCACTCTGCTGGGCGAAGCGCAGGTACAAGTCAAAGAAGGGGCATTGCTGCTTCGGCGCCAGTTGGAGCGGATCGAGGCCGATCCTGGTCGGTTGGACTGGCTTGACCGGCGTCTCGGTGATATCCATCGGTTAGCCCGCAAACATCAGGTCGGACCGAATGAATTGCCTGGACTGCTTGAATCGCTGCGTTCGGAACTGAGCAGTATAGCGCGGGGGACGGAAAAAATCGAAGTCCTGCAAGTTGAGCTTCAGCAGGTTCTTGCGGATTACGAGAAGGTTGCCGATAAGTTGTCCCAGCGGCGAAAAGCGGCTGCCAGCAAGTTACAAGCGCGGATCTCTGAAATGATTCTGGAACTCGGCATGCCTCAGGGGCGGTTCCTGGTGGAAGTTCGTACTGAACAAGGGAAAGAGCCGGCTCCTTTTGGCAGGGACCAGGTCGAGTTCTTGGTAAGTGCCAATCCCGGGTTGCCGCCGCGTTCTTTGGCTAAAGTTGCATCTGGCGGCGAGTTGTCGCGCATCAGTTTAGCCATTCAGGTGGCGGCTATCGATTCGAAGACCGTTTCGAGCTTGATCTTCGACGAGGTAGATACGGGAATCGGAGGTCGAGTGGCGGAAATCGTCGGTCAAAAACTACGCGCGTTGGGGCGGGGGAGGCAAGTATTCTGTGTAACTCACCTTCCTCAGGTTGCTGCTCAAGGCCATTGCCATTTGCTCGTGGAAAAAATTAGCACCGATGGCGTTACGCAGTCGAGTGTCAGAAAGCTGTCCCGTGATGAGAGGAAACTTGAAATCGCGCGCATGCTGGGGGGAATCCGCGTTACTCAGCAAACCTTGGCCCATGCTGAGGAGATGTTGAACACCCACTTCCAAAGCGAGTTGGAGGTGTGACCGTACGCTCGAAAACTGTCCATCGTCCGAAACTGACGGAGTGCCGGTAGGCCTGCAATGATTCTCCGATTAAGTTAGGTTGAAGCCGACCAAAGGGAGATCGGGCGGCTACACCGCCCGATCGATGTCGGAATTACTCCGTACCTTTTTCGATGCTTGGCTTATCCGGTACGACGATGGTAGCAGAGTCCGGGCTTTCCTCGGTGGGTCCGTTGTCAGCAGCGGTATGCTCCGGGTCGGCTGTCGAAGCCGCTTCGCTAATCTCGTGACACTCTTCTTGGCTGGCGTCTTCTTGCCCTTCGCCGAACTCAACCCGCCGGGAGGAAAATCTCTTATCGCGCCTGCCGCGGCCGCGACGTTTAGCCAGGGAGCGACGGGGTGACTTGGGAGTCTCAATAGTCGAATCTTCTCTTTCGGCTTCCGTTTCCTCCTCTTCATCGGAAGATGAATCGAGCTCGAATGATTCTACGGACGGCAGGTTGGTCGAAATTGTACTTTCTCGCCCCAGGCGAGTTTCCTGCATCGACTCCGGTTTCGGCAGATAGATCATAGGAGCTTCGGGTTTATCCTCCTGTTCTTGTGACACGCTGGCCGGTTCGGTTTCGGTTTGAGCCTCGCTTTCAGAAACTAGAGCCGACATTATTGCCTGAGTTGGTTCGTTATCGGCAGGTTCATAACTCGGCGTCGGACTTTCCTGCATCACGAAATCGACGATTCCCGCTTTTTCCTGGGCACTGTCTCTCGATGGAGTTTGCTGAGTGCCTCGCGCCGGGCCGGATTCGCTCCGTCTCGATCGCCTCCGGCGCGACCCCCCGCGTCTTGACTGATCTCTGGTCCGCCGGTCACCATTGCCAAAATCCTGTTTTTCTGGAACTGAGGTTCGGACTTCGGTTTCGTGGGCTTCTGGCATTTCACCGCCCGTAGGGAATTGGCGTTGTTTGAATTCGGCAATTCGATGGGGGCGCTGCTGAGTGGCTTGGGAGAGTATTGGTTGGGGCTTTTCGTTGGCCGATTCCGTTTCGTCTTCAAGCCGACCTCCGGTTAAGATTGACCAGAATCGCTTTATAAAGCCTCCTGCGGCCTGTTTGCCCGTACCGGTGATTGGAAGTGGGTGGCTGGGAAGGAATTCTTTTACGGCCGGTTCGGTGCTGATTGACGCGGCATCTCTAGTGAATTTCGGGAAATCGGATTCCTCCGACCTAAGTAATTGATAGCTCGGCTTTCGCTCCCCCTCCTCCTCCGCTCCGCTGCTCCGTATCCGCTGGATTTCATAGGCGGGCGTTTCCAAGTGCTTGCTTGGTACGATGATAACGATAACCTGGTGGCGTTTTTCGATGTCAGCGATGGCAGACCGCTTTTCATTCAGAAGGTACGTCGCCGAATCGATGGGCAGATGAGCGACAACTTTTTCGGTATTTTTTTTCATCGCCTCTTCCTCAATGATGCGCAATACCGACAGTGCCAGTGACTGTACGCTACGCACGGAGCCTTGCCCGTTGCATCGTGGGCAAGTGAGCAAGCTCGATTCGCCAAGCGAAGGCCGAAGACGCTGTCGTGACATTTCCAGCAATCCGAAGCGCGAAATTCGGCCGATCTGTATCCTAGCCCTATCCGCTTTAATGGCGTCGCGTAGTCGATTTTCGACTGCTCGCTGGTTCCGTGCGGTCATCATGTCTATGAAGTCGATCACGAATAAGCCACCCAAATCCCGCATCCTAAGCTGGCGCGCAATTTCGTCGGCCGCTTCCAGATTTGTATTCAGGGCGGTTTCTTCAATATCGCCGCCTTTTGTCGCCCTCGCGGAGTTGATGTCGATCGCCGTGAGAGCTTCGCTGTGATCAATCACTATGGCTCCGCCAGACGGTAATGGGACCTCGCGGCTATAGGCCGTTTCGATCTGGCTCTCGATCTGATAACGACTGAATAGCGGCACTGTATCCTGATAATGCTTGGCCTTTTGAATAAACTGAGGCATGACCTGCTGCAAAAAGCTGCGCACCAGCTTGAACGTGCCGACGTCATCGATCAATATCTCGTCGATATCGCCGCGGAGATGATCTCTTAACGCGCGAATGATTACGTTGCTTTCCTGAAAGATAAGGAAAGGGGCGGGTTTTTCCTTGGCCGAACGATCAATCGCCTCCCACAGCTGTAAGAGGTAATTGAGGTCCCACTGTAGTTCCTCGGCTGATTTGCCGCCTCCGGCGGTTCTCACGATGAGCCCCATACCTTCGGGGATTTCAAGTTGACTCATTACCTCGCGCATGTCGGAGCGAATATCGCCTTCGATACGTCGAGAAATGCCGCCGGCGCGCGGGTTGTTAGGCATCAGCACCAGGTAACTGCCGGCCAGGCTGATATAGGTTGTTAGCGCCGCACCTTTACTACCGCGCTCCTCCTTTTCCACCTGGATAATGACTTCCTGTCCCTCTTTGATTAAGTCCTTGATATCGCGGCGGGAAAATTCCTCATCGAGAGGTTGTCCGAAATAGTTCGGCGTAATCTCCTTGAATGGCAAGAAGCCGTGACGTTCAGCGCCATAGTTTACGAAAGCAGCTTCTAGGCTGGGTTCTATGCGGGTGATAATACCCTTGTAGATGTTGGCTTTTTTCTGTTCTTTGGATGGGATTTCTATGTCAAAGTCGTAAAGCTTTTGTCCGTCCACCAGCGCAACCCGAAGTTCTTCGGGCTGAGTGGCGTTGATCAACATTCTTCTCATTCGGCTGGTCCTTTAGCGGTTCCCCGAAGAAGCGGGCAAGCGGTTTCATGCAGCCAATTTTCTTATCAATCAAAACGTTCTCTTAATTGATGTAAATGCGCCTAGTGCGCTGAAAACCGAATCTTGACGTTGCGCGGCATGCCCAACCTCAATTGGAGGAAGGGGCTTCCATTCTTCAGGTAGCGCGATACTCGCTCGTCATGGGTCGAGCGAAAAAACCCTGCTGTTGTCGTTTTTGCCGGCCAAATTTCCCTGTGTGGTACTCCGCGGCCCTTTAACTCGTTAAACAAGATGTTCTGTCTATCGCCAAAAATTGGTCCGTTCGGCAAGCGGCTGGAGGTCGAATCGTGCATATACCGAGGAAGATCGCCAGTAAGCTGACATGGGAGTGGTCAAGCTTTGCTGTTTCGAAAATCGAGTTCTATCTCGCCGTTCATGCTCGACGACCTCCTCACTCAACCGTAAAAATCAATATTTCCCGTCCCGTGCAAGCTGACCCCGAAAAAGATCGCTTTATAGGCATATTTTTCGACCTTACTGGAACAGACTGATCGACTGCTTCCGGGGTTTTACGCGGCCGGAGAGGGGCCGGATCGTTTGGCGTTCGGTTGTGGGCAACCGTACGCTAACTATAACAATCTTAAGGAGAGTCATCAATTTAGCCGGTCAAAGCTGATATCATGTTGTCATGAAACAAGGCGCGAGCAACATTGCCGTTAAATTGATAGAAGTGGATGACGAGAGCGCGGGGCAGCGCATTGATAACTTTCTGTTCACGCGCCTTAAAGGAGTGCCTAAAAGCCACATCTATCGAATTCTGCGTACCGGCGAAGTCCGTCGTAATGGAGGGCGAATTCAAGCCCGGGATCGGCTGGATTCGGGAGATTTGATTCGAATTCCTCCAATTAGGTCAACGGTTCACGAGCTTGACGGCATACCTGAAGCATTTGTGCGGGCGCGTTTGGAATCTCGGATTCTGTACGAAGATAGTGAGCTCTTGGTGCTTAATAAGCCCGCAGGGATGGCGGTGCATGGCGGTAGCGGTATAAGTTTCGGAGTGATCGAAGGGTTAAGGGAGATTCGTTCCGAAGCAAGGTTCTTGGAGCTTGTGCATCGTCTGGATCGGGATACCTCGGGATGTTTGCTAATAGCCAAGAAACGTAGTGCCCTCCGAACTCTGCACGAGCAATTTCGTAATGACAATGTAAAAAAAGTCTATCTGGCTTTGCTCGCCGGGACGTGGGCTAGAACGCGGTGTATAGTGGATGCTCCGCTCAAAAGGAGCGTGCTTCAGGGTGGTGAAAGAATTGTCAAGGTGGCACGAGAGGGGAAGCCGGCGGTTACCGAATTCAGAAGATTGGAGTGCTATGTAGGCTCCACGTTGGTTGAGGCTCGTCCGGTCACTGGACGAACACATCAAATTCGCGTTCATGCACAATCTATGGGGCATCCCATAGTCGGCGACGATCGATATGGCGATGAAAAGGTCAATCGGGAATCTCGTCGACTTGGTTTGAAGCGTCTTTTTCTTCATGCGTTGGAGACTGTTTTTCTCCATCCGCGTACGGGGGAAGTGTTAAGGGTAAAAGCTCCCATTGATCAGGACCTTTCTCAATTCCTCAAAACTTCGCTGCCGTGAGGAATCGATTCGATCTTGTGGTCTTTGATTGGGATGGCACGCTGTTCGACTCGATCGGATGGATCGTGGAGTGCCTTCAGCGGGCGGCTTACGACTGCGGTCTTGCCGTCCCAACCGAGCGGGAGGCCAAAGCCGTTATCGGTCTTGGTTTGAATGAGGCGATGGAGGCATTGTTCCCCGGTTACCCGCCTGCTACAGCGCTTCGTTTGGCAGAAAGCTATCGTGGTTTCTATGGTGGACGGGCGACTGGCCCTGATAGTCTGTTTAGCGGGGTGGCTGAGATGCTTGCGGAACTAAAAGAGTGCGGATATCGCCTCGCAGTGGCTACGGGGAAGACCCGGTCTGGTCTGAATCATGCACTCGACCTGACCCGGACGGAGAAGCTTTTTCATGCCACTCGTTGTGCCGACGAGACAGCGTCCAAGCCGAGTCCGCAAATGCTCTTTCAGTTAATGTACGAGCTGGAGGTTGATGCAGAAAAGACCTTGATGGTTGGTGATTCACTTCATGATTTGAGAATGGCTCAGAACGCAGGAGTCGCTGCCATAGCCGTAGGGTGCGGAGCAAACGATCGGGTAGAGTTGGCCAGGCTTTGTCCTTTCGCGTGTATAGAACGTACGACCGACCTTTTGGAGTTTCTAAGGTGAGGAGTCGCTTCTGATTTGAACTCCAGGGAATCCGACTTGATTGAGACAACACAATGGACCAACAAGATACAGCTGAAAAAGAACAACAGACGGAAGACCAGGTGCTTCCCCAGGCATGGGAGCGCGACACGTTGGAGAAAGTGCTATTGACAGCGCTTACGGAGCAGCGGCGAGCGAGGCGCTGGGGAATATTTTTTAAGCTGCTCATGCTGGGCTATTTTGGTATAGCCCTTTGGTTGGTCGCGCAACAGTTGTCTGAGCAACGAGCCAGGGAAGAGAGGGTTCACACGGCTGTTATCGATGTGGCGGGTATGATCGCCGCTGGGGAAAGGGCTAACGCCGATGCCATTATCGAGGGTCTCAGAGCAGCAGCGGATGCTACCGGTGCCAAAGGCATCGTTCTGCGGATGAATACACCAGGCGGCAGCCCGGTTCAGTCGGCTTACGTGTATGAGGAAATTCGGCGGATTAAAAAACTCAAACCGGATCTCCCCATTTATGCGGTTGTCGCGGATATGTGCACGTCCGGTGGCTATTACATTGCTTCCGCTGCCGATAAAATCTTCGTTAACCAATCAAGCATTGTCGGATCGATAGGCGTGATCATGGATAGCTTTGGCTTCGTGGAGGCTATCAATAGGCTTGGTATTGAGCGGAGAGTGATGACAGCTGGCGAGCACAAGGCAATTCTCGATCCGTTTTCGCCGGTCGATCCAGTGGCAAAAGAGCACCTGCAATCGGTCCTCGACGCGATTCATCGCCAGTTTATCGAGGCCGTTCGTCAGGGGCGCGCCGGACGGCTTAAAGAGAATACTCCGCAACTATATTCAGGACTCGTCTGGACTGGTGACGAAGGCATTAAGCTTGGATTGGCCGATGGCTTTGGGGATGTTCGTACTGTAGCCGAAAGCGTTATCGGAGCTAAGGATATGGTCAATTATACGGCGGAGGAAAATTTGTGGGATCGTATTACAAGCCGCATCGGTACCGCCGTCGGTCATATGCTGCGTAGCGCCGTGTTGGTCCGGCCGAATTTGAACTGAAGACTGCGCCGACAGTGAAGGAAGACAAGAAAGCGTTCGAGGTGATCGATAAAGAGCCGATCTATCGCGGCTTTTTTAATCTGTCGCGTATCCGATTAAGGTACACTCTATTCCGTGGCGGCTGGAGCGAGTGCTTGGAGAGGGAATTATTTCATCGTGACCGGAGCGTTGCCGTCATTCCGTATGATCCTGCGGCCGATCAGGTTGTGCTCATCGAGCAATTCAGGGTCGGGGCCATGTATGCCGATGAAGACCCTTGGCTGCTCGAGATCGTGGCGGGAGCCTTGGATGTGGGAGAGGTCCCTGAGGACGCTGCTTATCGCGAAGCCAGTGAAGAAACGGGTTGTGAAATACAGGAGCTTATTCCCATTGCCGAATTCTTTTCGACGCCTGGCGGTTGTTCCGAAAAAATCACCCTTTTTTGCGGCATCATTGACTCCAGATGTTTAGGGGGCGTGCACGGCATCGGTGAGGAGTTCGAAGATATTTTGACTCACGTGGTGAGTTTCGAGCAGGCAATGGATTGGCTTGGTCAGGGGCGAATTGGAGCGGCTATTCCTATCATTGGCCTTCAGTGGCTCGCCTTGAACCGGGATCGCCTAAGGGTTGCACGTGGCTAAGAAATTGATAGGCAGTGTTCCGCCATGATCCGGACATCAATTTAATCAGTATTGGCCTTTCGTGTCTTTTGTCGGTCTGCTTCGTAAGGCAGGGTAGGTCCTAAAAAGCGTCCTGTCGCAAAATATGTTGTAAACCTTCCGATTGGGGATGAACCTCAGTCAAGAGAATGTGCGCTCGGGCCGGGGCTGGTAAGCATGGCTGCGCAAGCCGTGCGTTGTGAAATGGCCCCGGGATCGAACTGCCGATTGAACCGGACTTGGAGCTCGGCGAAGTACTACTCAGTGTATTTCTCGACCTTGAGCGCATGATGGGTGCCGGAAACGCTGGTCTACGGATGGGCTTCCTCTTCGGCTTCAAACTCTTATCGGTCCATAATTTGCGGCAATTCCGGTCAGTCAACAAAGGGAAATAGAATCAATACCTCGGTCCGGCTCTTCGTACCGATCGGCTTGCCGCGGAAAGGTCCGTTCATAGACTCTCAATAACTGCGCGCCTTCTTCCTGGAGCAGCGGCCCCTGTACGGGCCACGATGCGTATCAAAAATCTGATCTTCATTTCTCCTGTAGCCATGTCGCCAGCTACGAATTGCTCTCCGAGTACACTCATGACGCTGCTCAGATTGGGTCGAAAACACCTATTGCAAAAACATTGACGACCTATGTTGAAACGCGCATAATACGCTTTCTGTCGCGCGCCTGTAGCTCAGTTGGATAGAGTACCTGGCTACGAACTAGGTGGTCGGGAGTTCGAATCTCTCCAGGCGCGCCATTTTTGTGTGGGATTTGACGGGCTTTCGCTCTTTCTTTATAATCCCCGAGGTCAATCAGTTCCCCTGTAGCTCAGTCGGTAGAGCAGCTGGCTGTTAACCAGCGGGTCGGCGGTTCGAGCCCGTCCGGGGGAGCCATTAGCCTGCCAATAAGCCTTATGGCTCATTCTTGTGGCGGCGTGCGCTGCTGTTTCCGCGTACAGTTTGATATGTGCGGCGGTGCCGGTTTCGTTCCTTGACCTATTTCATCTGTTTATCTTTGGGCATCTTCGCTTCCTGGGGGTGTCTTTAGAGGCGTCCGGTTTCCTTGGTTTTGGTTGATGGTTGAGACCAAGGGGTCGGTACGTCGGAGAGCGGGGTATTTTGCGGCGGTCTCTGTTTTTTCAAGGGGCGGGTTGCGTTGGGTTTTGGTTTCTTTGTGTATGCCAGTTTCTTGTTTGCTTGAAATCCGGTAGTCGATGTTGACAAAGCGGTTTATTAGTTTTAAATTTCGTCGCTTTACCAATGCCTTTTGGTGTTTTTGAGGCGGGTAGGGTTCCAGGTGGCAATTTTCCTGAAGGTTGAGCGAAAAATTTTTGGAGTTTGGTAATGACCACGATAAACCAGTTGGTTCGGAAGCCGCGAGTCAGAAAAAAAGACAAAAGCAATGTGCCGGCCCTGGATAGTTGTCCGCAGAGGCGTGGTGTGTGTACACGCGTCTATACGACTACTCCGAAAAAACCGAATTCCGCATTGAGAAAGGTGGCGCGTGTTCGTTTGACGAATGGCGCTGAGGTCACTAGTTACATCGGTGGCGAAGGGCATAATTTGCAGGAACACTCCGTTGTTCTGATAAGGGGGGGGCGTGTGAAGGATTTGCCTGGCGTGAGATATCACATTGTGCGTGGCAGTCTTGATACTGCAGGTGTGCAAAAACGGCGCCAAGCGCGTTCCAAGTACGGCGCGAAACGGCCGAAAAGTTAACTGAATTCTGGATTGCGTTATGTCTAGAAGAAGAGTCGCTCAAAGAAGAGAAGTTATTCCGGATCCGCGCTTCGGCAGCGAAATTTTGGCGCGCTTCGTTAATATGTTGATGTTGGACGGAAAGAAGTCCGTGGCGGAGAAGGTTGTCTACGGGGCGCTAGATCACATTTCCGCTAAAACCAATCAGTCATCCTTGGATGTGTTGACGAAAGCTTTGGAGAATGTTCAGCCGCTAGTAGAGGTTAAGTCGCGCCGTGTCGGCGGGGCGACTTACCAGGTGCCGGTTGAGGTTCGTCCTGCACGTAGGGCGGCGTTGGCCATGCGTTGGCTCATAGATGCTGCTCGCAAAAGAAGCGAGAAAGGCATGGTCATGAAGTTGGCGGCGGAGTTGCTGGATGCGAATGACAGCCGCGGGTCTGCAGTGAAGAAGCGTGAAGATACACACCGAATGGCCGAGGCAAACAAGGCGTTTTCTCATTATCGCTGGTAAACGACGACTTATTATCTCCAATCCGGTTTAGCAAAGGTTAAGACAGTGGCACGCACGACTCCAATCGAGAGATACCGCAATATCGGGATTTCCGCGCATATTGATGCGGGTAAAACTACCACCACAGAGCGTGTGTTGTTCTATACCGGCATAAATCATAAGATCGGTGAGGTCCATGATGGTGCTGCGACAATGGACTGGATGGAGCAGGAGCAGGAGCGTGGAATTACCATCACTTCTGCAGCGACCACTACTTATTGGCGGGGTATGGGGCTCAATTATCCTGAGCACCGCATAAATATTATTGATACTCCTGGCCACGTCGATTTCACGATCGAAGTCGAGCGCTCCATGCGGGTCCTGGATGGCGCTTGCATGCTCTACTGCGCGGTGGGTGGCGTTCAGCCTCAGTCGGAAACGGTGTGGCGTCAGGCTACAAAATACGGTGTTCCGCGTATCGCGTTCGTAAACAAGATGGATCGAACCGGGGCGGACTTTTTTCGGGTTTACAAGCAAATGCGCGAGCGTCTTCGAGCGAACCCTGTGCCTATTCAGATTCCAGTCGGTGCTGAAGACTCGTTCAAGGGTGTGATCGATCTGGTGAAGATGAAGGCGATCGTATGGAGCGAGGCAGACCACGGGGCGACGTTTGAATATGCGGACATTCCGGCTGAACTAGCGGATACTGCCGCTGAATGGCGGGAGAAGATGGTCGAAGCTGCCGCGGAGGCCGACGAAGACCTGATGAATAAGTACCTCGATCAGGGGGAGTTTTCCGAGGAAGAGCTTAAAGAGGGCTTGCGGAAGCGGACGATCAGTCTTGAAATTGTCCCGATGCTTTGTGGCTCCGCCTTTAAGAATAAAGGGGTGCAGGCTATGCTCGACGCGGTTATCGACTATCTGCCGTCTCCCATAGATGTTCCCTCGATAAAAGGCAGCGATGCGGATTCCGGAGAGTCTGTTGAGCGGAGGTCGGATGATGGCGAGCCTTTTTCGGCGTTGGCATTCAAGATTATGACCGACCCCTTTGTGGGCACCCTGACTTTTGTACGGGTCTATTCCGGGGTTTTGAGTTCGGGTGACAGTGTAATTAATTCGCAGTCTGGCAACAAAGAGCGAATTGGTCGACTGCTTCGCATGCACGCTAACTCGCGCGAGGAGATTAAGGAAATCCGGGCGGGTGATATTGCCGCTTGCGTCGGTCTGAAGGACATTGTTACGGGTACGACCCTCTCGTCCGTTGATAAGCCGGTAGTCCTGGAGCGAATGGAATTTCCGGAGCCGGTTATCTCGGTTGCAGTGGAGCCTAAAACGAAAAGTGATCAGGAAAAAATGGGCCTCGCACTGCAGCGACTGGCTCAAGAAGATCCGTCTTTTCGTGTTCATACCGACGAAGAGTCGGGGCAGACCATTATCTCCGGGATGGGAGAGCTGCATCTAGAGATCATCGTAGACCGAATGAAGCGAGAGTTTAAGGTTGAGGCCAATGTCGGGGCGCCCCAGGTGGCTTACCGTGAAACTATTCGCAAGTCTGTCGAGCAGGAGGGCAAGTATATTCGCCAGACGGGTGGGCGTGGTCAGTACGGGCATGTTTGGCTGCGAATCGAGCCGTTAGAAACCGGTGGATACGAGTTTGTAAACGGGATTGTTGGCGGGGTTGTTCCGAAAGAATATATTCCGGCTGTCGATAAGGGGGTGCAGGAACAGTTGCAAAATGGTATCTTGGCCGGCTACCCAGTCGTAGACGTTAAAGTAACTTTATTCGACGGTTCCTATCACGATGTGGATTCCAGCGAGATGGCATTCAAAATTGCCGGCTCGATGTGCTTCAAGGAAGGGGCGCGTAAAGCGGCGCCGGTGCTTCTCGAACCGATCATGGGCGTAGAGGTAGAGACGCCTGAAGATTACATGGGTGACGTGGTGGGCGATCTCAATAGGCGTCGCGGTATGGTGTTGGGAATGGAAGATAACGCTGGCATTAAAGTGCTAAAGGCGGAGGTGCCTTTGGCTGAAATGTTCGGTTATTCAACTACTCTGCGCTCGTTGAGCCAAGGTCGAGCCACGTACTCGATGGAATTTAAGAAATACCAGGAAGCCCCTGCGAACGTTGCGGACGCGGTGATTAAAAAGGCATCTGTGGGTTAGTGTTTACAAAAATGAATTAGCGAGGTATCCAGGTCGTGTCCAAAGAGAAATTTACGCGCACAAAGCCGCATGTGAACGTTGGGACGATTGGTCATGTTGACCATGGTAAGACAACCCTGACGGCGGCCCTGACCAAGGTCGGTGCGGAGCGTTTTGGTGGCGAATTCAAGGCATACGATCAAATCGATGCGGCACCAGAAGAGCGTGCGCGTGGCATCACGATTGCGACGGCCCACGTGGAGTACGAATCCCCGACGCGCCACTATGCGCACGTCGACTGCCCCGGTCACGCCGACTACGTCAAAAACATGATTACCGGTGCGGCGCAGATGGATGGAGCCATTCTGGTGTGTTCGGCGGCGGACGGTCCGATGCCTCAGACGCGCGAACACATTCTGCTGGCGCGGCAAGTGGGGGTTCCCTATATTGTGGTCTTCCTGAACAAGGCCGATATGGTGGATGATCCGGAGTTGCTGGAACTGGTCGAAATGGAAGTGCGCGAGCTTTTGTCGAATTACGACTTTCCGGGTGATGATACGCCGATCGTGCGCGGTTCGGCCTTGAAGGCGCTGGAAGGGGATCAGAGCGAGATCGGTGTGCCGGCCATTTTCAAGTTGGTTGAGGCGCTCGACAGCTATATTCCCGAGCCTCAGCGTGACATTGAGAAGCCGTTCCTGATGCCGATCGAAGACGTATTCTCGATTTCCGGTCGCGGCACGGTGGTGACGGGGCGTATTGAGCGCGGCAAGGTCAAGGTCGGTGATGAAATTTCGATCGTGGGCCTGCGCGAGACCGGGAAGACGACGTGTACCGGCGTCGAGATGTTCCGCAAGTTGCTGGACGAAGGTGTGGCGGGTGACAACGTTGGCGTGTTGTTGCGCGGCACCAAGCGGGAAGAGGTGGAGCGCGGGCAGGTTCTGGCGGCACCGAACACGATTACCCCGCACACGCATTTCGAGGCGGAGATCTATGTGTTGTCCAAAGACGAGGGTGGGCGTCATACCCCCTTCTTCAATGGCTACCGTCCGCAGTTCTATTTTCGCACGACCGACGTGACTGGTGCGGTGGAGTTGCCGGGAGGCGTTGAAATGGTCATGCCCGGTGACAACGTCAAGGTCACGGTCAAATTGATTGCGCCGATTGCGATGGAGGAAGGGTTGCGTTTTGCGGTGCGCGAAGGTGGTCGTACTGTCGGCGCCGGTGTTGTGTCCAAGGTGTTGGAGTAGTTCTGTGCAAAAACAGCGAATCAGGATTCGTCTAAAGGCGTTCGATCATCGCTTGATTGACCAATCAGCCAGCGAAATTGTCGAAACGGCAAAGCGCACCGGTGCACAAGTGTTGGGGCCAATTCCGTTGCCGACTAAAAAAGAGCGGTATACCGTGCTCATTTCACCGCACGTCAATAAGGATGCCCGCGACCAATACGAGTTGCGAACACACAAGCGCCTGATGGATATCGTCGAACCTACGGATAAAACGGTCGATGCCTTGATGAAGCTCGACCTCGCGGCCGGTGTGGACGTACAAATTAAGTTGAATTGAAGCATTAGATTAGGAGCGAGTGATGGCGTTAGGTTTGGTAGGGCGGAAGTGCGGAATGACCCGTATCTATTCCGAAGACGGCTCAGCAGTGCCGGTTTCCGTGGTCCATGTGGAGCCGAATCGCGTCGTACAGGTCAAGTCGTTGGACACGGACGGTTACAGGGCTATTCAGGTAACAGCCGGTATTAAGAAGCGATCACGCTTGTCGCGGCCTGACGCTGGCCACTACGCCAAGGCTGGAGTAGAGGCTGGGCGTGGGTTGTGGGAGTTTCGACTGGAATCGGACGATCAAACCCAATATACAGTGGGCTCTGAGTTGAGCGTGGATATCTTCCAGGAGGGGCAATACGTAGACGTTCAGGGGGCGAGCATCGGGAAAGGGTTTGCTGGAGTTGTTAAGCGCCATAATTTTCGAACGCAAGACGCTACGCACGGAAACTCACTTTCCCATCGTGCTCCGGGCTCCATCGGTCAAAACCAAACACCCGGTCGCGTATTCAAGGGCAAGCGTATGGCGGGCCACTTGGGGGATGCGACAACGACGGTGCAAAGTTTGAAAGTGTGCATGATCGACAAGGAACGTTCATTGCTTCTCATCAAGGGAGCAGTACCGGGCGCGAAAGGCGCCGAGCTCATTGTTAAGCCGGCAGTTAAGAAGTAAAGAGGGTAATATGGGGTTGCAGATTCCACCGGCAAGCGAAGGCGGTGTATCACTTGAAGTCTCCGAATCCGTGTTCGGCCGCGATTTTAACGAATCTCTTGTTCACCAATTGGTAGTCGCCTATTTCGCTGGTGCTCGATCCGGAACAAAAGCTCAAAAGACGCGCTCTGAAGTTAGTGGTGGCGGGGCAAAACCTTGGCGGCAAAAGGGAAGCGGTCGTGCACGCGCAGGTTCGAGCCGAAGCCCTCTATGGCGTACTGGTGGCGTGACATTCGCCGCGCGTCCGCGGTCTTTTCAGCAGAAAATCAACAAAAAGATGTACCGAGCGGGTATGAGGTCGATACTGTCGGAGTTGCTGCGACAAGGTCGACTGTTTTTTAGCGACGACATCCAGCCCTCCGCTCCAAAGACTAAGGAATTTGTTCAAAAACTCCAAGGTCTCGGGTTGACACGCGGTTTGGTTGTTACTGAGACGCTTGATGAAAACTTGTTCCTGGCCGCAAGGAATCTGAGGGATGTGATGGTCTGCAGTGCGAGCTCAGTCAACCCCGTTGCGCTCGTGCATAGCGAGAAAGTGATTCTGACATCGCAAGCGGCAAAACAACTCGAGGTTGTCCTGGCATGAGACAGTTAGAACTGATGAGCTTAATCGAGGCGCCAGTAATCTCTGAAAAAAGTACGTCAGCTGCAGAAAAAGCAAGCCAAATCGTATTTCGCGTCAAGCGCAACGCTAGCAAGCCTCAGATTAAAGAAGCAATAGAGCTTATGTTCAAGGTCGAGGTGGCGTCCGTTCATGTCCTTAACGTCGGTGGAAAAGTCAAGCGGTCCGGCAGGTTCACCGGTAAGCGCGCTGACTGGAAAAAAGCATACGTAAAACTGAAGCCGGGATTCGACATCGATTTATCGGCGGCGTAGGAATTGGACGGAAAGCATTGAACAGAAAATAACTGCGGGAATTTCAGATGGCGCTTATAAAATCGAAACCCACTTCGGCCGGTGCCCGGTTTGTGGTCAGGGTACGAACTGAAGGTCTCCATAGGGGGAAGCCCCACGCGAGCCTCGTTGAAAAAAAGAAAAGAAGTTCCGGACGGAACAACCAGGGACGAGTAACGACACGCCACAAGGGCGGTGGGCACAAGAAGTTCTATCGTGTGATCGACTTCAAACGGGACAAGCAGGAGATTCCGGGGAGAGTTGAGCGCATTGAATATGATCCCAATAGAACGGCTCATATCGCGCTCGTTCTTTACAAAGATGGAGAACGCCGATACGTCATTGCACCAAAGGGGGTATCTGCCGGTACTGAAATCTTATCGTCTGAACATGCCCCAATCCGTCCGGGAAATTGCCTGCCGATCAGAAGTATACCTGTTGGTACGCTAATTCATTGCATCGAGTTAAAACCCGGCAAGGGCGCTCAATTAGCACGTAGCGGTGGGGCATCTGCCCAGTTAGTCGCTAAAGAGGGAGCCTACGCGACGATTCGTCTTCGGTCCAGCGAGATGCGCAAAGTCCTCGCCGAATGCAAAGCGGTTGTCGGAGAAGTCTCGAATCATGAGCATAACCTGATCTCGCTTGGTAAGGCAGGTGCAACGAGATGGCGAGGCATTCGCCCCACTGTGCGTGGCGTGGCGATGAACCCCGTCGACCATCCGCACGGCGGTGGGGAAGGTAGGACATCAGGTGGCCGGCATCCGGTTTCCCCCTGGGGCGTGCCAACGAAAGGATACAAAACCCGAAATAACAAGCGCACTGATACGATGATCGTGCGGGGTCGTAAGCAAAAATAGATTTGAGAGGTAGAAGACGTGCCACGTTCGATTAAGAAGGGACCGTTTGTCGATCATAACCTGCTGAAAAAGGTTACGGAAATGGGACAGTCGGGTGCGAAAAAGCCGATTAAAACTTGGTCTCGTCGTTCGATGATCATTCCGGAAATGATCGGGTATACCTTGGCGGTTCACAATGGTCGACAGCATGTCCCTGTGTTGGTCACGGATAATATGGTTGGGCACAAGCTGGGAGAGTTTGCACCGACTCGAACGTACAAAGGTCATCAAGCCGACAAAAAAACGAAATAGCTGAGGCGGTGGAAAATGGCAACAGTAGCAAAGCTCAATAACACGCGCGTATCCGCGCAGAAATGTAGGCTGGTGGCGGATCAGATTAGAGGGCTGAAAGTTGATAAGGCAATTGACCTCCTCAGCTACAGTACAAAAAAATCCGCAAGGATTTTGAAAAAAGTGCTTGAGTCGGCGATAGCCAATGCCGAACACAATGATGGCGCTGACGTAGACGAGTTGCTGGTCAGTGCAATTGAAGTGGCGGAGGGTCCCACGTTGAAACGTATGGCTCCGCGAGCAAAAGGCCGCGCAAATCGAATTTCTAAGCGCACTTGTCATATAACGATTCACGTCTCAGAGCATCGATAAAGGATATTTATGGGGCAGAAAGTTCATCCGACCGGAATAAGGCTCGGCTACATTAAAGATTGGACGTCTCGTTGGTATGCGTCCAGCAAAGATTACCCGGCTTTCCTTTTCAATGATTTGAAGGTTAGAGAGTTTCTTAAGCGAAAACTGGGGCATGCATCGGTCAGCCGAATACAAATCAACCGGCCGGCGAACAACGCTCATATAACGATCCATACGGCTAGGCCCGGACTGGTGATCGGAAAGAAAGGCGAAGATATCGATGCATTGCGTCGAGAACTGTCTTCGATGATGAATATCCCTGTACAGGTGAGTGTAGAGGAGATTCGAAAGCCGGAGCTAGATGCTCAACTCGTTGCCGAAGGTGTGGCACAGCAGTTGGAGAAGCGCATCATGTTCCGTCGGGCGATGAAGCGTGCTGTAACCAACACTCTCCGCCTGGGTGCCGAAGGCGTAAAAATCAACGTAAGCGGACGACTGAACGGCGCCGAAATCGCACGCAGCGAATGGTACCGTGAGGGGCGTGTCCCTCTCCATACGTTTCGCGCTGATATAGACTACGGTTTTGCGGAAGCAAAAACGACGTACGGTGTAATCGGCGTGAAGGTGTGGATTTTTAGGGGCGAAGTTTTTAGTGCCGCCGATAGCGAGCAGAAGAGCTTCGCTCCAATAGAGACATAAGAAGAGGCTAGTCGACCATGTTGCAGCCGAAGAGAACGAAATACAGAAAACAGCAGAAAGGCAGAAACACCGGCCTGGCGACTACGGGCAATCGGGTAAGTTTCGGCGAGTTCGGTCTGAAGGCCGTCGAGCGAGGCCGGATCACGGCCAGGCAGGTTGAAGCCGCGCGCCGAGCAATCACACGCCATGTTAAGCGCGGTGGAAAGATGTGGATTCGCGTTTTTCCGGACAAACCGATATCGAAAAAGCCATTGGAAGTGCGAATGGGGAGCGGCAAAGGAAGTGTAGAGTATTGGGTTGCGGAAATTAAGCCGGGTAAGATGCTTTACGAACTCGAGGGAGTAAGCGAAGAATTGGCTCGCGAGGCTTTTGAACTGGCCGCGGCGAAACTTCCGATCAAGACAACTTTTTCGATTCGGACGGTCATGTAATGAAAGTCAGCGAATTAAGAACGAAAAACGAAGGCGAACTGAAGGAGTTGCTACTGGAACTCCACCGCGAGCGTTTCAATTTGAGAATGCAAAAGGCAACTGGCCAGCTTACCAAATCGGATCAGCTGCGCGGAAACAGGCGCGATATAGCTAGGGTAAATACCGTTCTAACGGAAAAGAGTGTCCGGGTATGAGCGAATTAGTTAAGGAGCCCCGTACCATCACGGGAAGAGTTATTAGCTCGAAAATGGATAAGACGATTACTGTTCTTGTTGAGCGGTTGGTGTCACATCCGGTTTATGGAAAGTATCTCAGACGGACGAGCAAAGTGTTGGCTCATGATGAAAGCAATGAATGTCGGGAAGGTGATGTGGTGTCCGTTACTTCCTGTCGTCCGCTTTCGAAGAGAAAGGTCTGGACTTTGGACCGAGTAGTTGAAAGGGCGAAGTGAGAACGACAAGCGAAAAGGCAAAAAATAAGGGGTATAGAAGATGATCCAGATGCAGAGCAGCCTGGATGTGGCCGATAACAGCGGCGCTAAAAAGGTCATGTGCATCAAGGTGCTCGGTGGCTCGCACCGCAGGTATGCAAACATCGGTGACATCATCAAAGTCAGCGTCAAAGATGCTATTCCGCGCGGGCGCGTAAAAAAGGGCGAAGTATACAATGCCGTTGTCGTACGTACCAAAAAAGGGGTTCGCCGTACGGACGGATCAGTCGTGCGATTCGACGGCAACGCAGCGGTTTTGCTTAACAACCAACATCAGCCGATCGGTACACGTATATTCGGACCGGTCACCCGAGAACTGCGATCTGAAAAATTCATGAAGATTATATCGCTCGCACCTGAAGTGCTTTGACGAGGATCCAGCGACATGCGAAAGATTAAAAAAGGTGATCAAGTAGTTGTCCTTACAGGGAAGGACAAAGGTAAGCGCGGGGCGGTTATCTCGGTCTCTGCAGATGATCGGATTATAGTTGAAGGCGTCAACCTCGTGCGAAAACACCAAAGGCCGATACCGATGAGGGGTGTCAATGGCGGGATCATTGAAAAAGCGATGCCGATCCACAGATCAAACGTTGCGCTCTACAACCCCGCGATAAATAAAGCTGACAAGGTTGGTTTTAGGCTGTTGGCCGATGGTAGAAAAGTTCGGTATTTTAAGTCTACGAACGAAGTAATTGACGTTTGATTTGGCGGAAAACAGGTATGGCTAGGCTTCAAACTATTTATAAAGAACAGGTGGTTCCGCATCTAATCAGTCGGTTTAACTACCGCTCGGTAATGCAGGTGCCTCGATTGGAGAAAATTACCCTCAACATGGGGGTAGGAGAAGCCGTAGCCGATAAGAAAATTCTCCAAAATGCGATCGAGGATCTTGAAAAAATTTCTGGCCAGAAGCCCATAGTGACAATGGCAAGAAAATCAATTGCAGGTTTTAAGATCCGAGAAGGAATGCCCATAGGCTGCAAAGTTACTTTGCGGCGTGATAGGATGTATGAATTTTTGGATCGTCTTGTCAATGTTGCTATTCCCAGAATCAGGGACTTTCGTGGTCTCAGTCCTAGGTCGTTCGACGGTCGTGGAAACTATAGCATGGGTGTCCGGGAGCAAATTATTTTTCCGGAGATCGACTATGACAAGATCGATGCGGTACGCGGTATCGACATAACAATTACGACCTCGGCAGCCAGCGACGAAGAAGCAAGAGCGCTGCTAGAGCAGTTTAGGTTCCCGTTTAGAGCATAGGGAAGACAATGGCGAAAAAATCGATGATCGCACGTGAAAAGAAGCGGCAAGCGCTGGTGACGAAGTATCAGAAGAAGCGCGCAGAGCTCAGAGCCATCATTCAAAGCCCTGTAGCTACGGATGAGGAGAAATTCGTAGCGCAAATCAAGTTGCAGCAAATGCCGAGAGATGCCTCTCCTTCACGTCTTCATAACCGTTGCAATCTAACGGGTAGACCGCACGGGTTTTATCGGAAGTTCGGTCTGGGTCGGAACAAGTTGCGTGAATCCGTTATGCGGGGCGACGTACCCGGTGTAACGAAGGCGAGCTGGTGAATTTGGGCGAACCGCTTGGCAACACCCCGAGCATAACCGTTTTGTTTGCGGAGAATGTGAAATGAGTATGACCGATCCGTTGGCTGATATGATTATCCGGATAAGAAACGGACAAGCCGCGGGAAAAAGCGAAGTCGTGATGCCGTCCTCGAAAATTAAAGCTGCTGTCTGTGCCGTATTGAAGAACGAAGGCTACATTGCGGATTATCAGATAAAGGAAACTGAAGGCAAAAGCGGGCTTTACGTTTATTTGAAATACTACAAAGGCCAACCAGTAATCGAACAGTTCGAGCGTATCAGCAAGCCTGGGCGACGTATTTACCGGTCGAAGGATGCCATTCCTAGGGTTATGGGGGGGCTAGGTACGGCGATAGTATCTACTTCGAAGGGAGTGATGACTGACGACGAAGCCCGGGGCGGTGGTCACGGTGGTGAGGTTCTCTGTCTGGTATCGTAAGCGAGTGTAGAGACTGAAGCAATGTCCAGAATAGCGAAAAATCCGATTGCCCTGCCTAAAGGTGTGGAAGCTAGCATCGCCGGTGATATCGTCACGGTAAAGGGTCCGAAGGGGACCTTGGTCCGTAGCGTGGACCCAAGAGTCAGAGTTCAAATTGAGAATGGTGTTATTTCAATTCTTGCCGATAAGGCCAATAAACAGGCAAATGCTCTCGCCGGCACCACGCGGGCTAACCTCTCGAATATGGTAATAGGGGTGAGTTCCGGATTCGTCCGAAAGTTGACGATGGTCGGGGTCGGATATAGAGCCCAGGCTAAAGGCAACACTTTGAGCTTGTCGCTCGGGTTTTCGCATCCGCTGGAGGTTATTGCTCCGGAGGGGATTTCAATCGAAACCCCTTCGCAAACTGAAATCATAGTTACTGGCTGTGATAAGCAGCGAGTCGGGCAGGTCGCCTCTAACATAAGGGCCTATCGGCCGCCGGAGCCTTATAAAGGAAAAGGTGTGCGATATTCGGACGAAGAAGTCGTCAGAAAAGAAGCCAAAAAGAAGTAGGTGATAAATGGACAAGAAATCGGCAAGGTTGAAGAGAGCGGCAAAGTCCCGAGCAATTATTAAGTCACTGGGCGTGAATCGGCTCACTGTTCATAGAACGCCTAGACATATCTATGCGCAGATAACGAGCGCCGACGGCTCCCAGGTACTCGCATCTGCTTCAACATTGCAGGCGGATATACAGTCGGCTTTGAGCGCTACCGGAAATGTTGAGGCTGCCAGAATGGTAGGTAGAATCATCGCTGAGCGAGCGCTGTCGGCAGGCGTGTCGAGCGTTGCGTTCGATCGGTCTGGGTTCAAGTATCACGGCCGTGTCAAGGCGCTAGCGGATGCTGCGCGTGAAGCCGGACTAGGGTTTTAGGAGGTGAAATGGCTAGCCTAAATGTTCAGAGCAGTACGGCCGAAGGATTCCAGGAAAAATTGGTTGCCGTTCGGCGTGTTGCAAAAGTTGTAAAGGGCGGTCGTCAATTTGGGTTTACCGCCCTAACAGTTGTGGGAGATGGGAACGGCCGAGTCGGTTATGGTTTATGCAAAGCGCGTGAAGTACCTATTGCGATTCAAAAGTCCATGGAGCAGGCTCGTAGGAACATGCGCAAGGTCAGCTTGAACGGTGATACTTTGCATTATTCGATTACCGCTAGCACGGGCGCTGCGAAAGTGTTCATGCAACCTGCGTCTCAGGGTACTGGGATCATTGCGGGTGGCGCAATGCGTGCGGTATTCGAAGTCGTTGGAATACACAACGTGCTGGCAAAATGTATCGGAACGAATAATCCGATTAATGTCGTGCGCGCTACGATTAAAGGGCTCACAGAAATCAGAGATCCGCGCTCCATAGCTGCGAAGCGTGGAAAGTTGACAGACAGCCGGTCGGGGAAAGGTAAATGAGCGTTAAACAGCTGAAAATTACGCAGATAAAGAGCAGTATCGGACGATTAAAGTCTCATCGGGCGTGTTTGCGTGGCCTAGGTGTCAGAGGTGTGCATAAGTCGGTGTATGTGAGCGCAACGGACGCGAACCGGGGAATGATCGCAAAGGTTGCGTACATGCTAAAGATTGAGGAAGCGTAGATGTTCCTGAACTCTATTGCGCCGTTAGAAGGCAGCAGAAAGAAGAAGAGGCGGGTTGGCCGCGGTATCGGGTCCACCCTTGGTAAGACAAGTGGCAAAGGGCATAAGGGTCAAAAGGCGCGTGCCGGCGGCTTCCATAAAGTTGGATTCGAAGGTGGGCAAATGCCGTTACAGCGGCGCCTGCCTAAGGTCGGATTTAGATCTCGAATAAAAGCTTTCGCTGCTCAGGTACGTCTTAGTGAATTGAATGGACTCGTGGGCGAAAAGATCGATATTTCGACTCTAAAAGCGGCCAATGTCATTCCTGTACAAGCGCGTTTTGTGAAGGTTATCGATTCGGGCTCCATCGCTTCGCCTATTGTCCTCGTCGGAATAAAGGTTACAAAGGGCGCGCGATCAAAAATCGAAGCTGCCGGCGGAACAATCGAGGCGTAAGTGAGTACGGCTAATTCGACACTTTCCGAACGATTTGGTAGGCTCAGCGAGCTTCGTCAGAGGCTGCTTTTTGTCATAGGTGCGCTGGTCGTTTACCGGATCGGCGCACACGTCCCTATTCCCGGAGTCGACCCGAAAGCGCTAGCGGCTATGTTTGCCCAGCAGGGCGGGTCGATACTTGACATGGTTAATATGTTTTCCGGGGGCGCGCTAAAGCGGCTAAGTATATTCGCTCTCGGGATTATGCCCTATATTTCGGCATCGATCATTATGCAGTTGATGGCCGGAGTTATTCCTAAGTTGGAGCAAATAAAGAAAGAAGGAGAGTCGGGACGGAAAAAGATCAATCAGTACACGCGGTACGGGACTGTATTCCTCGCGACGTTTCAAGCTATTGGGGTCGGGCTTGCATTACAGAACCAGTCGGCGTCGGGCGTGCCAGTCGTTATTAGTCCGGGATTTCACTTCATATTTATCACGGCTGTATCGTTGGTCTGCGGAACCGTCTTTTTGATGTGGTTAGGAGAACAGGTCACGGAGCGGGGTATCGGAAATGGCATATCCATTATTATCTTCGCAGGCATAGTTGCAGGGCTGCCATCTGCTATTGGCGGCACGCTGGAGCTCGCCAGAACCGGCGAACTTAGCATGATGAGTATCGTCGGATTGTTCGCAATAGCCATCGGAGTTACTGCGCTGGTAGTGTTTGTTGAGCGTGGGCAGCGCCGAATAACTATTAATTATGCAAAACGGCAAGAGGGGCGGAGGATGTATGCCGCCCATAAGAGCTTTCTGCCGTTGAAGCTAAACATGTCGGGTGTTATTCCTCCTATATTTGCGTCTAGCATCATTCTGTTTCCGGCGACTTTGGCGGGATGGTTCGGGAACAGCAAGAGTCTTGGGTGGTTGCAGGATATTGCAACCACCCTATCCCCCGGCCAACCGCTTTATGTTCTATGTTATGCCGGTGCGATAGTGTTCTTTTGTTTTTTCTACGCGGCTTTGGTGTTCAATTCAAACGAAACCGCGGAAAACCTGAAGAAATCCGGAGCTTTTATTCCGGGTGTAAGGCCGGGGCAACAGACCGCCTCGTACATCGACGCCGTGATGACTCGTTTGACTCTGGCGGGGGCGATCTACATTACCGCTGTTTGCCTATTACCAGAATTTTTAATCGTCTACTGGAACGTTCCGTTCTATTTCGGCGGCACCTCGTTGCTGATCATAGTTGTTGTTGTCATGGATTTTATGTCACAGATTCAGACGTACATCATCTCGCATCAGTACGAAGGCCTGCTCAAAAAGTCAAATATCAAGCTCAGCTAACCGGGTTTGTTGATCACGGTAGCAAGTAAAAGGGGAATTTTAATGAAAGTGCGTGCGTCAGTTAAGAAGATCTGCCGGAATTGTAAGGTATTGAAGAGGAAGGGCGTGGTTCGAATAATTTGTAAAGACGCTCGACACAAGCAGCGACAAGGATAAACGATCAAGTAGCGTATCTTTTGTCGGTGTGATATTGTTAACAGTTTAGCCCACGCCTGGTAGTTTGAAATGGAGGCAGGATAAATGGCACGAATTGCGGGGGTAAATATCCCCGAGCACAAGCATTTGGTTATTTCTCTAACTGCGATTTACGGTATCGGAAGATCCAAGGCAAATTTAATTTGCCAGAATTCCGGTCTGAGTTCTTCGGTCAAGGTTCGAGATCTCAGCGAGAATGATATTGAGCGGATACGAGAAGAAGTCGCGAAGTTCGTCGTCGAAGGTGATCTTCGGCGTGAGACTGCAATGAATATCAAGCGCCTGATGGACCTGGGATGTTATCGGGGTATGCGTCATCGGCGGGGACTTCCGGTTCGCGGGCAGCGGACCCGTACTAATGCGCGAACTCGGAAGGGGCCGCGGCGGCCGATTCGTAAATAAACGTACAGAATGTTTTTTGAGGTAAGACATCGATATGGCTGCATCTAGTCGTCCCGCGAAACGGATCAAACGAGACATTTCCGACGGTGTTGTTCACATTAGCGCGTCGTTCAATAACACGATAATTACCATTACAGATCGCAAGGGTAATGCTCTGGCTTGGGCTACGGCGGGCGCGTCGGGTTTTCGTGGGTCGAGGAAAAGTACCCCGTTTGCCGCACAGGTGGCGGCCGAAAAGGTCGGTACTATCGTGAAGGATTATGGCGTAAGGAATTTGGATGTGCGTATAAAGGGCCCAGGCCCTGGTCGAGAATCGGCAGTTAGAACGCTCAATAATATGGGGTTTAAGATTACCAATATTATTGACGATACTCCGATACCGCACAACGGTTGCCGTCCTCCAAAGAAGCGGCGAGTATAAGCAGAGGGGCGAAGAATGGCGAGATATTTAGGTCCGAAATGCAAGCTTAGCCGGCGCGAAGGAACTGATCTGTTTTTGAAAGCGCGCGGCAAATCCCTTGAAGGGAAGTGCAAGCTTGATCAGCAACCTGGGCAGCACGGTCAGAAACGAGCGCGCATGTCAGACTATGCCGCGCAGCTCCGTGAGAAGCAAAAGTTTCGCAGGATATACGGCGTCTTGGAGCGGCAATTCAGAAACTACTATAAGACGGCGTCGCGCAAGGCAGGGTCAACCGGCGAAAATTTGTTCCGATTACTTGAGTCTCGTCTGGATAACGTCGTGTATCGCATGGGCTTTGCATGCACGCGAGCGGAGGCGCGGCAGCTTGTCAGCCATAAGGCTATTACGGTTAACGGCAGAGTGCTCAATGTCCCGTCCTATCAGGTCGCGCCCGGCGATGTTGTGTCAGTGCGTGAAAAGGCAAAAAGCCAATTAAGAATCAAAGATGCTTTGCAAGTTCTGGAGCAGTATGGGTTTCCGGCTTGGGTTGATGTGGACACGAAAGAAATGCGCGGCATATTTAAGGCGGTACCTGAGCGTAGCGAGTTGGGCTCGGAAATTAACGAGCAACTGGTCGTCGAGTTGTACTCCAAATAATTGTTGTTGCTGATCGATGCAAACCTACTTGGCAAATCTTATCAAACCGCGCTTGGTGGACGTTAGTCCTATAGATCTGAACAGTGCGCGCATTGTAATCGAACCTTTGGAAAGGGGGTTCGGTCATACCCTCGGAAACGCTCTCAGGAGAGTTTTGCTTTCCTCGATACCAGGTTGCGCAGTCACTGAAGTGACCATCGAAGGGGTTCTACATGAGTATTCCACCCTCGATGGTGTTCAGGAGGACGTGATAGACATTCTTTTGAACTTAAAGAATCTAGCGATCCGCCTTTCGAGTGGGCATGAAGCCCTCCTTAGGATTAACAAATCTGGCCCTGGTAAAGTAACAGGCGCGGATATCGAACTTACGCACGACGCTGAGATCGTGAATCCAGAGCTCGAAATTGCTAATCTGACCCACGCCGGGAAGCTAAGCATGACACTTAAGGTGGAAAAGGGGCGAGGATACCAGCCGGTTGGGTCGAGAATCGGTGGGCAGACCGAGTCTGCGGTCGGAGTGTTGAATATTGATGCCTCCTTTAGCCCAATACGGCGGGTTTCGTATCTGGTAGAGAATGCGCGTGTTGAGCAGAGAACGGATCTTGATAAGCTTGTTTTGGAGCTGGAAACAAACGGCACGGTTGATCCGGAAGAGGCTGTCAGACAGGCAGCGTCAATTCTGAACGAGCATTTGTCGGTATTTGTTGCGCTCAAGAGCGAGGAAACGCCGCGAATTGCCGAAGAACGGCCTCAATTTGATCCGCTACTTCTCCGTTCTGTTGATGACCTTGAATTGACCGTCAGGTCGGCGAATTGCTTAAAGGCAGAGAATATTTTTTACATCGGTGATCTCATTCAAAGAACTGAAGTGGATTTGCTCAAGACCCCAAATTTGGGGAAAAAATCGCTTACGGAAATTAAGGATGTTTTAGCAACGAAGGGTCTGTCGCTAGGAATGAGACTGGAGAATTGGCCTCCAGAAGGACTCAAACGTGAGCAACAGGACTCTTAAAATCGTGCGGGTATAACAAATGCGGCATCGTAATTCGGGTAGAAAATTTAATATTACCGGCAGTCATAAGACCGCGCTCTTTCGGAACTTGACTGCGTCGTTGATTCATCACGAAGTTATTCAGACGACCTTACCAAAGGCCAAAGAGATAAGGCGCATCGCAGAGCCTCTCATAACTTTGTCAAAAGAAAACAGCGTCGCGGCGCGCCGGATTGCGTTTTCGCGGATTCGAGATCGGAAAGCGGTAGTGAAGCTTTTTGACGAGTTGGGGCCCCGTTTTAAGGATCGCCCCGGAGGCTACCTTAGAATTCTGAAATGCGGCTTTCGTAAGGGGGATGCGACGCCTTTGGCTTACGTGGAACTTGTCGATCGGTCGGTCACTTAGGGGTCCGGTCTGAAACGGTGGAAATCCGGTTACGTATTCATCCATTTGGTTCTGGCCCGCACTGAAGCGGGCCTGCTTTTTTGCGAATTCCTGCAGCGTTCTTCGTGAAACGTTGGGTGTAGTCCGAGACGAGCGGATCTGGTCGGTAAGAGCAGCTCTTCTCAGTTGGAAGCACCTTTTTCCACTATTTGCTTGACTAGTCTAGCATGCGACAGGGCCCCTTGATAATGGGCATTTTAAACGTCACTCCGGACAGTTTTTCGGACGGCGGGCGGTACTGTTTTCCACAAGAAGCGATTTTGCACGCTCAAGGAATGGTATCGGACGGCGCGGATATTATCGATATTGGTGGTGAGTCAACTCGCCCGGGCGCGGATCCGGTAGATGAGGAGCTCCAAACAGCGCGTGTCCTTCCAATCATTCGGCATTTGAGGCAACATCTTCCACAGGATGTGCTTTTAAGTATCGATACGACGCGGAGCCGGGTTGCAGAGGAGGCGATAGCGGCCGGTGTAAACATGGTGAACGACGTTTCAGCAGGGAGAGACGATCCTCGAATGTTTACTGTTGCAGCTAAGGCTGATGTTCCGCTGGTGCTTATGCACATGCAAGGGCGCCCAAAAGATATGCAAAACAATCCGACATATGGGGATGTAGTCGAGGAGGTGCTTGCATTCTTGATTGAGCGCACGGCGGCAGCTAAGTTTGAGGGCGTTGCGGCTAAGAACCTGATCATCGATCCGGGTATCGGATTCGGCAAGCGCAAAGATGATAATTTGAGATTGATTCACAGCTTACCCAGGTTTGTGGCAACGGGGTACAAGGTTTTATTGGGTGCAAGCCGAAAACGCTTTATGGGAGCGATCTGTGGCGAAACTTGTCCAACGGAATTGTTGGGGGCAACGATAGCTACAACTGTACTTGGGGTGTCGGCAGGTGTGAAAATGTTTAGGGTGCATGACGTGAAGCCTAACCGGCAAGCGGCCGATGTTACCGCTGCGGTTTTGCGGATCTGATGTGGTGCTTTGCGTGACGCTATTGGCGAGCCGCGGCTAGGATTTACGCGGCAATTTAGCAACTGGCAGTCGACAGAATAGGCAGGTAGATGCAGCTTGTTTAGGCTGCTTGTACTGGAACTGCATGCCCCGTGCGGATAATTTGGTTATGCTCGCCGAGATAAAGCAGCGTGGGTTTATAGCCAATGAGTTCATTCTGATTCAAGCCTATATAGGCACAGATAATCACTATATCGCCGGGAGAGGCGAGCCGAGCAGCCGCGCCGTTCACCGAGATGACGCCGGAACCTTCTTGGGCGCGAATAGCGTATGTTGTGAATCGTTGGCCGTTATTGACGTTATAGATGTGGATCTGTTCGTACTCTCTGATCCCCGAGCGCTCAAGTAGCAAACCATCAATGGCACAAGAGCCCTCGTACTCAAGTTCCGAGTGTGTCACCCTAGCCCTGTGTAATTTTGCTTTAAGCATCGTCGTTTGCATATTGTAAACCTGTGGGTAGGTTCGTTCGAGTCGGGAATTATCCGGAAAAACCAAAGGAGTCGCAACCCGGCGTGGAGGTGTTAAGCGCCGCCCGTGGAGGCAGATCGCGTGATCGCGCCAAGTACAAGGCGGGGAAGTGCTGCGATGTCGGTTTCAGGTGTCGCAATTTGATTACCTGCTACGGTTTAACTTATTGGCTTTAATCTTGTCTGAGATTTAGACTGACCAATTCGGATTAAATTGGGTGAAAATTCTTTTTAGAATATGGAAATGATCACGGCCCACGAAACGTGGTACGTCGTACGAGGCGTCAACTACGGGGAAGACACCAGGTTATTTTTGCGACACGAATCGGCTAGTATATTTCGGGCGTATGTCCGATTGCACTTTGGAGAACGTAGATGGGTATAGGTGTTTGGGAGCTATTGCTCCTATTTCTGATCGTGCTGTTGCTGTTCGGTACGAAACGGCTACGCAACATCGGAGGCGATTTGGGCTCGGCAATCAAAAGTTTTCGCAGTGCCATGAGTGACGGCGAGGACGATAAGACCGGGCGGACGATCGACGGGGAAGCTGTCCACGAGAGCAAAGACAAGACCTGACAACAGTCGAAAACGCATGTTCGATATCGGCTTTTGGGAATTGGTTTTAGTAGGTGTGGTGTCGCTTCTGGTATTCGGTCCAGAACGCTTGCCCAAAGTGGCGAGAGAAGTGGCGCTTTGGATAAGAAAGGCGCGTGCCATGGCTGCGTCGGTCAGGCAGGAAATTGACCATGAGCTGCAACTGCAAGAACTACGTCAATCCTTAATGGAAGAAAAGAGGAAGGTAGAGTTGCTGTCCACCACCGATCGCCTCGATAAGGAGGAGGGACGTGCCTCCAACTCCGCGTCATACGAAGCGGACCGAGACGATATCCTGTCTGAGGAGAAAGATGGTGAATCGGAAAAAGCAGAACCGGGGACAGATGGAAGATACTGAGCAAACGTTTATTTCACATCTGGTGGAATTACGGGACAGACTTCTGCGATGCATACTCGTGGTTTTATTTGTCTTTATGGGCATGGCTTATTTTGCTAACGAGATTTATGCTTATTTCGCCGGGCCACTCATGAGGCACTTGCCGCCAGGATCCCAGATGATCGCGATCGATGTCGCGTCGCCATTTCTGACTCCGTTTAAGCTTACGCTGGTGGCCGCGGTTTTCTTGTCGATGCCGTATATTCTCTACCAGGCTTGGGCCTTTATCGCTCCGGGCTTGTATGAACATGAGCGCAGGCTGGTACTGCCGCTTCTCTTTGCAAGCACAGTACTGTTTTATGGCGGTATGGCGTTTGCCTATTACGTGGTCTTCCCCCTCATTTTTGGCTTCCTGACCGCAACGGCGCCGGTTGGTGTGGCGGTAATGACCGATATTACCCATTATCTCGATTTCGTATTGACATTGTTTTTTGCTTTCGGAGTCTCGTTTCAGGTTCCGATCGCAACCATCATTCTAATTTGGAGCGGAATTTCGACACGAGAGAGCCTGTCGGAAAAACGACCTTACATCATCGTCGGCGCGTTTGTCGTCGGCATGGTACTGTCTCCGCCGGAGGTGGTTTCTCAATGTCTGCTGGCAGTGCCGATCTGGCTACTGTTCGAGTTAGGGCTGGTTTTTTCGCGATTGTTTCGTCCTAGGCATTCAGAACAGATTCCGGACTTTCAAGACGAGTAGGCGTAACTCGTTGCTGGAACTCTATCAGTGACGGCGGGATTGATTTTTCTGTTTACCGATTTCGGGGCCGAGGGGCCATATCTAGGGCAAATGGAAGCGGTTCTGAGAATGCTGGCGCCGGGCGTCGGTTGCGTGAATCTCGTAAGCAATGCGCCAGTGGGTGAACCCCGCCGGAGTTCATATCTGTTGGCAGCCCTCAGCAAAGTGCTTCCCGTTGGTAGCGTGTTCCTCGCCGTTGTCGATCCCGGGGTCGGTGGTGAACGCTTGCCGGTTGTGGTCGAAGCAAACGGCCAATGGTTTGTGGGGCCGGATAATGGTCTCTTCAACACAGTGGCAGTGCACTCGGCCGATTCGGAATGGCGGGTCATAGACTGGCGCCCGGCGAAGCTTTCGTCCAGTTTTCATGGCCGCGATGTGTTTGCTCCTATTGCCGCACGCATCGCCGGTCGCGATTTCGATTGGGCTAACCACAGTTACTGTAAGTCTGAATTGGCGGCATGGCCGCCCGATCTTGCCGAAATAATCTATTTCGATCACTACGGCAATGCTATGACCGGAATGCGATACAGCCCTGAGTTTGACCGAAAGACGCTTTGTATGAACGGCAGGACGGTTACGCAGGGAAATTCCTTCTGTTCAGTACCGGTCGGCGAAGTCTTTTGGTATCAGAATTCGATGGGACTGATCGAAATCGCAGTCAACCGGGGACGCGCCGACCGCGAACTCGAGTTGAAGCTTGGGATGCCCCTCTCGTTCAACCCGTGAGGTCGTCGGCTTGAGGATTTAACGCACATGCGCCTCGAGAAAGAAAAGCAGGCGCTGACGGTTTTGCTCCTGCCCGAAGGTGGCTATGTGCGGGCCTTGAGTGATCCAGAGTGCTTTGGGCGCTCCGGCCGCTTCGAAGAGTTTGATGCTGTGAGACGCTGGTACGATATCATCCGTTTCGCTGCAGATGATGACCAATGATACCGGCGATATATCCGCAATATTTCTGATTGGGCTGTATTCATCTGGCATCAGCCTGGACAGCGGATACTGAAACAACCATGTAAGCGGGATTTGGGCCAGTTTTTCACGAGTGATGTCGCTATAGCTGGCGAAAGGCGCATCCAGAACAATTCCGGAAAGTTGCCTGCGGACAGCCGGATTTGCGCCCGCGAAATAAGCGGCTAAGTTCGCTCCGAGGCTTTGACCTAGGAGGAACACCGGCCTTGTTGATACGCGAGAATCGGTGACGAGCCAATTGAAGCCGGCAGCCACATCGGTTAATACCTCCGGCAGACCCGGTGAGCCTTCTGACAAACCATATCCACGATAGTCGAGAAGGAAGACCTGATATCCAATTTCCGTAAGCCAGGCGACGCTGAATATGTGCGTACTGATGTTCTGGGCATTGCCATGGAGAAAGAATATCGTTCCCCGCGGTTGGCCCTGAGCCGACAAAAACCAGCCGTGTAGTTTGATGTCGTCTGGAGTGGACAGGTTCACATCTTCGTAGTTCAGTCCTAGGGCATCGGGAGTAAGGCGGATCGTTCGATCAGGGTAAAAAAGAAGACTGGCGCATCCATAAAAACCAAGGACAAATGGAATGATCAAAAGCTTTTGGATTAAGTGGCGGCGCACGTCAATTCTTCGTGACGAACGGAGATAAGAGCGAAGGAATTGTCTCTTCCGATCTTTCAAAAATAGCGGCGAACCGATAAAAGAAATTCACTCGCATAGCTGTTCTCTCCACGTTCCCGCCCCAGCCTCAGATTGAGGGCATAATCCCGGCCCAGATTTACGGTGTGGTCCAAGCGTATGCCCCCGGCGCAATAGTCCTCGTTTACGATGAAGCAGTCGATTCGGAAGTCCAAAAGCCCTTGTCCGCCCAAGCCCCGATATAGAAAGCCGATCCGAGGGCCGAACCCGATATCGGCACCGGATGGAATTGCTGCGCCGGTTTCGAGTGTGGCGTCCATTAGGCCGAAGATCATTCCGCTGCCGACGCCATAACTCAAGCCTATGCCTCCGTCCAAATAACCGACCATCGGTCGGCTGGATTCAAGTAGTTTTCGCCGGGCACCTAATCCGATTGTCCAAGACAGGGGGTTGATAAATCCCGTACGCGGCGTTAACGAGGCGATATCGATGACATCGACGGCTTCGACCTGAAATCTGTTGTTTTCATAGTACCGGAATCTGGCATCGAGGAACTTGATTTGTGCTCCCAGGCGGTAGCCGGGTGCGGGATCGGTCAAATCGTGGTAGGCGGAGCGCAGTCGTAATGAGCCGAACGCCGTGTGGTCCAAAAAACCGAACCCGAGGTCCGCACGCCAGGGTTTGTGCCCCTCATCATCCCGTGCCGCGGGACGTTGCGGAAGCTTCAACGGCGATGGTGAGTCTATCCGGCTTCGCGCCAGAAGGAGTTTATAACTCAGGTCGGCAACACTGTCCCGGGGCAACTTGTCGGCCAAAGTTCGATAGCGTAACCATTCGTACGCCACTTCGAGAGTTTTGGTTCGCTCGGTGGCTGCTAGCGACTCAATCTCATCGCTGTCAAGGGGGATTTCTCCATTGGCCAGCTGCCGGGCGATACGGCGCTGGCCCATCGTGAGCTGGCGTGTATGCGCGTTCAATACGGTGGCCGCGGAAGCACGGTAATTGACGGATTTGACCAAGCCGGCATCAACGATGGCACGTACGGTATCAGAGGGAATCGAGCGATAGGGAAATTTCTCTCGAAGGCCGAGGCCGGGACGAACGGCATCCAGCAGGCTTAAGACGCGGTATGAGCAGTTTTCTCCAATAAAGAAATAGTCGAAACGAACAGGCTGAATTTCCCACACATGCCGAATCAGTTGTACGGTTTCGCCGGGAGAGAGGTCTAAGGTATATTCCCAGATATCGCGATTTTCGAAATCGCTGTACTCTTGAACTTTTTCATAAAACGGCTGTACCGATATCACGCCTGGATAACCTCCGAACAGGCCTCGATAGGCGTAGAACAGTTCGTTGTCCGCCATATTCACGTCCGCAGCGTAATTGATCGTATAGGCCAACAGGTGCGCATCGTCGCTCTGATTCTTGCGGTCCAGGCGGAGGAAAGTGTGGCCGAACATCGATGACGGACTGTTCAGATATGATGCGGGGAAAATGAGGCTAACCGAATGAGCGTTCAAAGTTTGGGCCCATTCCGAAAATGCCTTGCAGTGCTGATCCGAGAGGGCCGCCCTACCAAGTTCGAGCCGACTCTTCAGCCAATAATAGCGTGCGGGAAATCGGCACCGGGCATGCTGATCTCCCCCTCCGGGAGCGGAAAAGGCTCTAAGAGTAGCCGACAACTCGGCTTCAGGATCGTGTTTGCCCGTTTTGGCGAGAAAAAAGTCGGGGTCATCCGCATCGCTGACCCAGTTGCCGAACACGGTGCGTCGGTAATGGACAAGAGCTAGCCACTGAGGATCTTCATGGAGCTGCATAGCCTGCGCCCGTAGCAGCCATGTTGTATCATCTCCCGACCCGAAAGCATCGAGAAACGCCGCCTGAAGCGCTAGAACGACAGCTAGGGATAATGCCGATCTCACGGCGGAAAAAGTGCGGAGGCGCTTCGCGTTACACTCAGCGCCTCGCAAGTAGTGGTTCAGCCTGTGTACTTCGACAACGTCGAGTCGGATTTCATTACAACGAGCAAAGCGTCCATCACTTCGTCGCCGGTTACGGATTCTCGAGGAAAAATGACGGCAAAATGTTTTTTCACCACTGCATAAAAGGCAGGACGATCTTCTACTGCGATGCCCATAATTTCGGATAGCCCGGCAAGCGTTTCGCCGCTTCCGCGAGACATGTCCTCAGCCAGTTTAGTCATATTGGCGCCGATGTAAACTCGGCCGCCCCTGTAGCGAATGGTCTGGTCGGCGTTACAGCCGTTGGTGCCGGAAGATAAGCCAAAGGTGTTGTTGCCGAAGCTATTATTGGTGGTAACAGCGAGTACATGGGCTCCGACACCGTCGTTGCCGTCGAACAGCAGTGCCCCCCACCCGCAACCACTTGCTCCGTCTCCCACGGACCCGGGGCCGTGGGTGTGGTTGGTCGAGTGAGCGAGGATAGGACCGATTAACAACAAACCACCCACTATTATCATTATCTTCTTCATTGGAACTCTCCTTGAGGTTGTTGAACTTAGATCGACATCGGACCGCGCGAAATCGAAGCGCCATACCCTTAATACCAGATTATGCCGAAGCTTGTAAATTTATCCGTCGAGTTAAGACGACTTTGGAGGCATTTTTGCCGTATGTCGCTCCCGAACTCGCGTAATGATTTGAGATGTTTCGATCCGGCGAATATCCCGCAACGAAAATCCAAATATCCTGAAGCGAGTGATACGGCAGCCGTACATCCCGCTGCTTTATGTACTCCAGCGCTTCTCGTATAGTTTTTACACAAGGCTTATTCCAAAAACAGCGAAATAACATCCGTGTTAAACAGCCCGTTTACGAAATATCAACACAAAACCGTTTCTGCCGACGCTATACCCCTTAGACCATGCTATCCCTTGATAGATCAACTTGGCGATGATCGCGTAATCGCTATCGATAACGGTCAACCCATTACTTCGGGCGCGTTTTCCAACGAAGTTATAAATCTGGCTGGAAATCTCCCGGATCGCCCCTACATGGTCAATCTATGCGAGAACCGGTACAGGTTTCTCGTGGCTTTTGCGGCAGCCTTGCTCAAAGGGCAAATCAATCTGCTGCCGCCCAGCCGGGCTCCACGGGTCTTGCAGCAGATAAAAGAGAAATATTGTCAGCTTTATTGCCTGGTCGACGGCGTTGAGTCTCCGGGAGGACTCGACATGATTGCGCAATACGATTGTAGCGCTCGATTGGCATCCCCTCAGGATACCCGCATCTTGGAAGTTCCCGGAGATCGGGTCGCCGCGATCGCATTCACGTCCGGCAGCACGGGCCAGCCGCAAGCCCATATCAAGACGTGGCGAACCTTGTGGGAAAGCATACAGCTCATTGCCGCCAGCCTGGGTTTGGAGCGGAAAAAGTCGGCTACCGTGGTTGCTACGGTCCCGCCTCAACACATGTACGGTTTGGAAGCCAGTATACTATTGCCACTTTGTTTCGGCGGGGTGACGGTCTGTTCCGGAAAGCCCTTTTTTCCGGCCGATATCCATGCGGCTCTCGAATGTTGCCCGAAACCACGGATCCTCGTGACGACGCCGCTCCACATTCGGGCTCTTGTCAAAGCCGGGGCGGCGTTGCCGGAGATCGAATTCATCTTATCCGCCACATCGCCCCTTTCTCGGGATTTGGCCGTCAAGGCGGAAATCTTGTTTCGTACCCGAGTGCTCGAAATTTACGGCTGTACCGAGGCTGGATCCATCGCCTCTCGCCGTACGTGCCGAGAAGATATGTGGCAGGCGTTCGAAGGTGTGCGTTTCCACGAAAAGGGCGGGAAATCTTGGGTCGATGCCGCCCATCTTTCCGAGTCCGTTATTTTGAACGATTTGATCGAATGTCGTAGTGCCAGGCGATTCAAGCTGCTGGGACGCAAGGCGGATGTCGTCAACATTGCAGGCAAGCGTACGTCCCTCGATGCACTGAATCACGTGTTGAACGAGATCGAGGGAGTTCGCGACGGGGTCTTTTTTTTGCCGGAAGGTCCGGAAGGCGTTGTGCGACTGATCGTATTCGCCGTGGCGCCGGGCAAGACCAAGGACGATTTGCTGGCGGAATTGCAGACGCGCATAGACCCGGTTTTTCTTCCTCGCCGCATTTATCTGCTGAATAAACTGCCACGCTCGGAGACGGGCAAGCTGCCCAGGCAAACTTTGATGGAGTTGGCGGAGGATTTATCGATGTTGTAATTGAGTTTGTCTCGGTTGCCCGCCAAAAAGGGCTCGTTTTTCTTCTCCGACAAAAAGCCCCGCTCAGCCGGCGGGGCCTTGCATACACCGCACAGTGCTACCGTTCATTTGACTTTTCTGAGTTCCTGCTCTTCGCTGTCGAAATGGCAGATTCCCGCCACGAAATATTTACAATCCGGCGATTGCTCGACTTTGGCGCCGTCGCTGGACAGTACTATCCTCAGTGAGCAATAGCGAGCTTCACCTTCAGCCTGTTTTCTCATGACGATCTCGTTTTCGCTGACAACTTTGGCTTCGCCAGAAATTTCCGCGGAGCATGATCTCCGGCCTTCTTCGGCTGAGCCGGTCGGCTCGAAGTCCACGTCCATACTCACTCTGACATCGTCCCCGAATTTGCGGATTTTGAGATGCTGCACGTGATCGCCTTCGCGACGGATGTAATGGTCCGTGGAGCCGAAAGCGTTTGCCGTGAACAGCAGGGCGAGACTCAAAAACAGGCATTTTTTCATGTTATTACCTCATGGTCAGAATGGCGCCGTCCGCTAGGGATTTGTCCGTCTCAACAATCGATTAATCGCGCAGCAGTTCGTTGATGCCGACCTTGCTGCGGGTTTTTTCGTCCACTTGCTTGATGATGACTGCACAGTAAAGGCTGTGGCTTCCATCCTTGGCGGGGAGGTTTCCGGATACTACCACCGAGCCGGCCGGAACGCGTCCGTAGGTGATTTCACCGGTCATGCGGTTGTAGATCTTGGTGCTCTGGCCAATGTACACACCCATGGAAATCACCGAACCTTCCTCGACGATAACCCCTTCGACGATCTCCGAGCGTGCGCCTATGAAGCAATTGTCCTCGATGATGGTGGGCGCCGCCTGCAAGGGCTCCAGCACGCCGCCGATGCCGACGCCGCCGGACAGGTGCACGTTCTTGCCGATTTGTGCGCAAGAACCCACCGTAGCCCAGGTATCGACCATAGTGCCGGAATCGACATACGCGCCGATGTTGACGAATGACGGCATCAGCACGACGCCGGGGCCGATGTAAGCGCCGCGCCGCACGGTCGCCGGCGGCACCACACGGGCGCCCATGGCAGCGAAGTGTTCCGGCCTCAAGCCGCCGAACTTCGGTTCAACCTTGTCGAAATACTTAGTTTCACCCCCTTCCATGATGCGATTGTCGGCGATTCGGAAAGACAACAGCACGGCTTTTTTGAGCCATTGATTGACGACCCAGTCCCCGTTTTTCTTTTCGGCGACACGGGCGCGACCACTGTCGAGCAGCGCCAAGGCTTCCTGAACGGCATCTCGGATAACCGTACTGGTCGAGGTTGGGGTGAGCTGGGCTCGGTCTTCAAAAGCTTCGTTGATAACGTTTTCTAGAGACATGGCATTACTTTATCGTTTTAGAGAGATTGAATGAACTCGCGCATACGGTGGGCGGCCTCCACGCACTCCTCCAGAGGAGCGACCAAGGCCATCCGAACGTGGTTCCGGCCAGGGTTGAGCCCATGCGCTTCGCGTGACAGAAAACTGCCGGGCAATACGGTCACGTTGTGAAAGGCAAAGAGGTCCCGCGCGAACTGGCGGTCATCAAGAGGCGTTTCCGGCCAGAGATAAAACCCCGCCGGAGGCAGCGACAGGTCGAGCTGGCTTTTCAGGATCTCGTAGACTGCCGAAAATTTCCGCCTATACGCTGCTCTGTTCTCGACGACATGATCTTCGTCTTGCCAGGATTTGACGCTTGCGTGCTGCACTGGCAGCGGAAGCGCGCAGCCGTGGTACGTGCGATAGCGTTGATACTGTTCGAGGACATCGGCATCCCCGGCGACGAAACCGGACCGCAATCCGGGTGCGTTGGAGCGCTTCGAAAGGCTGTGAAACACGACGCAGCGCTTGAAGTCGGTATTGCCCAGGGCGTGTGCGGATTGCAACAAACCCGGCGGTGGGGCCGATTCGTCGATATAAAGTTCCGAATAACATTCGTCCGAGGCAATGATGAAGCCGTAGCGATCCGACAGATTGATGAGCTTTCTGTGGATCTCGGCGGTGATGACCGAACCCGTGGGATTGGCGGGAGAGCAGATATAAATCAGCTGGCAGCGTTTCCACACTTTGTCCGGCACCGATTCGAAATCCGGCAAATACCCCGTCTCTCGGGATGCGTTGAGAAAATAGGGCTCGGCACCGCCGAGCAGGGCTGCCCCTTCGTAGATCTGATAGAAGGGGTTTGGCATTAATACCAGCGGTTGCCGGGAGGCGTCGATGACACATTGGGCGAACGAGAAAAGCGCTTCTCGCGTACCGTTGCAGGGCAACACATGACGTTCAGGATCGACGTTTTCCGAGGGCAGGGCAAAACGACGCGAGAGCCAGTCCGCGATGGCTTGGCGCAGTTCCAAGAGCCCCTTGGTGACGGGATAATTGGTCAGCCCGTGGAGGTGGGCGATCAGACTTTCGGCAAGGAAGTGCGGTGTGGGATGCTTGGGTTCGCCGATCGACAGTGCGATATGAGGCTTGTCGCCAGGTGGAGTAATTCCTCGCTTGAGTTCGAACAGCTTTTCGAACGGGTAAGGCTGTAGTTTTTTCAGATGAGGGTTCATGCGGGACTGTTCGGTTCCAAAGTTCGGCCCCTTGCCGCGGAATGCGAGTTTCTAGGAGCAGGGTGAGCCGTCGAAGTGCAAGGCGCCCGGGCATCGCAGTCCTCGCGCTGCGCATTGGCTCTGACAATACGCGCTTAACAGCGGGGCCATATTATAAGGGCATACGAGGGTGGTTCCAACACGCTCGGGCCGAAGCATAAAGACCGCGGACGGTCCCGTCGTGCCGACTCCGGGCTACGAAATCCGCTAACCGATACCGTTCAGTCGTGAGCGAATGAACGGGACGACTTCTTCCAGCGGAATTTGAATCGCATCGGCATCTTGCCGACCTTTGTATTCCGCCTGATTCGACTCGAGCAGACGCTCGCTGACGACCACGCGATGCGGAATCCCGATCAGTTCCAAGTCGGCGAACATGACGCCCGGACGGGCTTTTCGGTCGTCGAACAAGACCTCGATGCCTTCGTTTCGAAAACTGCGGTAGAGATGCTCGGCAACTTGCTTCAGGCGTTCCGAAGTGTGCATGTTGATCGGTGCCAGGGCCACCTGGTACGGTGCGAGAGCCTGGGGCCAGATGATTCCCCGTTCGTCGTGATTCTGTTCGATGGCGGCAGCAACTACGCGCGACACGCCGATGCCGTAACAGCCCATGACGAGTACCTGGCTTTTCCCTTCTTCATTCAGGACCGTCGCCTGCATGGCTTCACTGTATTTGGAGCCGAGTTGGAAAATATGTCCTACCTCTATGCCCCGGGCGATGCGGAGGCTTCCTTTGCCGTCGGGGCTGGGATCTCCTTCCGTTACCTTGCGGAGGTCGTGTACATGTTTAGGTGCCTGTTGGTCTCGGTCCCAGTTGACTCCGGTCAAATGGAATCCTTTCTCGTTGGCGCCGCAAACGAAATCGCTCATCGGCGGAACGGCGCGATCGGCCACGACATTAACCACGCCTTTCGCCCCGGACATTTGAACAGGGCCGATGTAGCCGGCTCGGCAGCCCATATGCTGTTCGATTTCATCGTCGGTGGCGAGGCGGAATCCGCCGAGTATTTTTCCGGCCTTGACTTCATTGAGCTCATGATCGCCTCGCAGCAGCAACAGGCAAAACTCTTCCCACTCCCGATCAAGGTCGCGTTTCCCGATCATTACGGCGATCGCCTTAACGATGTTCTCAGGCGGAACCTTCAAGAATTCCGCCACTTCGGCGATACTGGTCTTGCCTGGGGTGGCTACCTTTTCCATGGGGCGGCTCGCCGGTTTGCGTGTCTCGAAGGGAGCGACGGCTTCAGCCATCTCGATATTGGCGGCATACTCGCTCCGGTCGGAAAAGGCGATGGCGTCCTCTCCGGAATCCGCCAGCACGTGAAACTCGTGGGACTTGCTTCCGCCGATCGCGCCGGTGTCGGCCAGGACGGCACGGAACCGGAGACCCAGACGTTCGAAAATGCGGGAATAGGTCTCGTACATCCGGTCGTAGGTTTCCTGCAGGGATTCCGCCTCGAGATGGAATGAGTAGGCGTCCTTCATCAGGAACTCGCGAGCGCGCATTACGCCGAACCGCGGCCGGATTTCGTCACGGAATTTGGTTTGAATCTGGTAATAATTGACCGGTAGTTGCTTATAACTCTTGATCTCGCTGCGGACCAGATCGGTGATGATTTCTTCGTGAGTGGGTCCCAGGCAAAAATCGCGCTCGTGGCGGTCTTTGAATCGGCAGAGCTCGGGGCCGAACTCATCCCAGCGGCCCGATTCCTGCCAAAGTTCCCCCGGTTGTACCACCGGCATGAGCACTTCCAGGGCGCCGCTCCGGTCCATTTCCTCGCGGACGATGTTTTCAGCCTTGCGGAGCACGCGCAGCCCCAGCGGTAGCCATGTGTAGAGGCCGGCGGCCAGTTTGCGGATCAGGCCGGCGCGCAGCATCAGCTTATGGCTGACAATTTCGGCATCGGCTGGAATTTCTTTGATGGTATTGAGCGGAAATTGGCTGGTGCGCATGATGAATGGAATGGGTCCCGATAAGAAATACGCCTATTGTATCGTCAGCGAGGACAGACCGGCAGCGGAGAATGCAGCATCGAGCTCGGAACTTTGCCGAGTGATAAAGAAGCATTGGAGAACTTGCTTGTTTTTTCGCGTTTTCGCAAAATCCGGCTCTGGTGCTCCTCACATCCCTTCATGGATTATTTCGTCGAGTCTTTTCTTGCCGCTCTCGGCCTGATCTTTCAGTTCGACCCCGAGGTTTATCGAATCGTTTGGACATCGCTCGAGATCTCGCTTACTGCCACGGTTTGCGCCGCATTTCTGGCGGTGCCGGCCGGGGTTTGGTCCGCCTCCGTGGAATTCAGGGGAAAGCGGCTCTTGAGGAGAAGCTTGAACGCCTTAATGGCGATGCCGACGGTCATGATCGGCCTGGTCTTCTATGGCTTGTTTAGCCGCCGCGGGCCTTTGGGAGACCTTGGTCTTTTGTACACTCCGACGGCTGTCATTATCGGCGAGGCCGTGCTGATTTTTCCGCTCGTCATGAACCTTGCGATGACCGGTGTCGACTCCGCCGATCCGCGTTTGTTGCCTACGCTGCGTTCCTTGGGTGCCACCCCGGTACAGCAGTTCCGGCTGGTTTTGTCGGAGACGCGCATGTCCTTGCTGGTAGCGGTTGCAGCCGGTTTTGGGCGGGCCATCGAAGAAGTCGGAACGGCAATGATGCTGGGTGGCAATATCCATGGGCTTACCCGGACCATGACGACCGCCATCGCTCTCGAGACCAGCAAGGGCGAATTCGAGCTTGGTTTGGCGCTGGGTATGATGTTGTTGCTGGTCGCCTTTTCAGTGAATTGGCTATTGCAGTCGGTGGACCGGGGTGCCGGTTGAACTCGGCGTATCGGCTTGAGCATCTGGTGTTTGCCTACGGCGACAAACCGGCGCTGCTGATCGATCATCTGGCAATCCCGGCCGGCCGGATCACGGCGGTGATCGGTCCTAACGGCGCCGGCAAGAGTACGCTTCTCAATCTGCTTGCTTTTCTGATTCGCGCGGATGCGGGCGAGATCTGCTTCTTTAACCGGCCGGTCAAGGGAGAGGACTTTCCGGCGCTTAGGCGCCGAGTCGGACTGGTGGCGCAAAATCCCTATCTGCTTCAGGGCAGCGTGATCGACAACGTGGAATTGGGGCTGAAGCTTCGCGGCATCGGCAAAGTACAGAGACGCCGTAGAGCAATGGATGCAATGGCGAGAGTGGGGCTTGCCGGTTTCGAGAAGTGTTCCGTCAGGGCACTTTCCGGTGGGGAGAGACAAAGGGTTGCGCTGGCGAGGACGCTGGCCCCGGAACCCGAAGTGCTTTTGTTCGACGAGCCGTTTACGTATCTCGATCAAGGCCATACGCGCCTGGTCGAGCGATTGATCTCGGATTACGTACGGAAAAGCGGAAAGACCGTGGTGTTTAGTACTCATGAACAGGCGCAGGGGGCCATGCTTTCGGACGAATCCGTCAGCCTTTTTGCCGGAAGGTTGGTGGACGCGTCGCTCGTCAATTTGTTTCACGGGAGGCTTCAAAACGGTGTGTTCGATACCGGGAAATTGGCGATACGGGTTTCGGAAGCGGTGGAGCAGGTCTCATATCTCACCGTTGATCCGGAGGAGATCCTGCTCTCGTCGGAGCCTCCGAACTCGGGTCATCGTAATGTGTTTCGTGGCCGTGTTGTCATGATCGGGGAGGACGCCGGAAAAGTGAGGATCATCATCGATGTCGGCGAAAAACTCAGTGTTCGGACCTCGCTCGAGTCGATTCGGAGCCTTGGTCTGGAACCTGGGAAAGAAATTTGGGTCTGTTTCAAGGCTGCGGCGGTAAAAGTGTTCTAATCTTTCGGAATCTCTCGCTGTCGCCGCCACCCTTCAATCAAGTCAGGAAACCCCCTATTTACGCTACATGGCGGATTGGTTATGGTGGTTTCATAATTACAATCGAGAAACCGTTTATTCCGATAATGAAATGTGGTTGCAGAAACGATTTGCGTTAAAACCGAGGCCGCGTGGTTTTCATCTGGTCACCGAAGAACTGCTTGGATTTGTGCCGGAATTGGGGCAACTTCGTATCGGTATCGCTCATTTTTTTGTTCAGCATACTTCCGCGTCTTTGGTTCTTAATGAAAATGCCGATCCGAGCGTGCGGCGCGACCTGGAAAACCATCTGAGAAGCCTGGCACCCGACGGCTCGGCTCAGTACACCCATACCTTGGAAGGAGCGGACGACATGCCCGCTCATATCAAATCCTGCCTTATGGGCTCTAGCGTGACCGTACCGATCGGTGACGGGCGATTGTTGCTGGGCACCTGGCAGGGCATTTATTTGGGCGAACACCGCGACCATGGCGGTTCGCGCTTGGTGATCGCCACCTTGAACGGGGAAGCGTTTTAAACCTGGAGTAATCGATGAAAGTTTTGCGATTGATGTTGATGCCGATGCTTCTGTCGGTATTTTCGGTCCATGCGGAGGAGAGCGTATGGGACAAAGGCGTTCCGGTTCTTGAAAAGCCGGCGGATATGACCGTTTACCGCAGTCCCAGCTGCGGCTGTTGCGGGAAATGGCTGGCGCATATGGAGAAACACGGATTTACCGTGAAAGATTTGAAGACCAACGATATGGATCGGATCAAGAAAGAGCTCGGAGTGCCGGAAAATCTCCAATCCTGCCATACGGCGGTGGTTGACGGGTATGTCATCGAGGGCCATGTGCCCGCCGCGGATGTACTGAAACTGTTGGATGCCAGGCCGGGGGTGGCGGGAATCACCGTGCCCGCGATGCCGGTCGGTACGCCCGGCATGGAAATGGGCGGGAAAAAGGATCCTTTCGCTGTCCTGCTCTTTGAGAAGAACGGCAAGGCAAGCACGTTTCAAGAGTACCGGTTCTATTGATCTCCCCTCAAATGACAGGGAGGACCGTTATGCTACTGGCGGGTGATGTGGGTGGGACGAAAACGATTCTGGCCTTGTATGAAGGGGGGCTGGAACAACTGCCGCAAGCCGTTGTGAGGGAGAAAACTTATCCAAGCGCGGCATTTGGCTCGCTTGAGGATATTGTCAAGGACTTCTTGGCCGACCGGGCCGAGTCGTTGGACGCTGCGTGTTTCGGGGTTGCGGGTCCGGTGGTTGGCGGCTGCTGCCAAACTACCAACTTACCTTGGCGGATCGATGAGAGGAGCCTGATGGCCCAATTGGGAATCGCCAAGGTGAAATTGCTAAACGATCTTCAAGCCATGGCCTTGGGGTTGCTCTGGCTGCGGCCGGACGAATGGGTCGATCTGAACCCGCGAGGGGTGCCTGCAGCCGGCAACCAGGCGGTCATCGCCGCCGGTACCGGCCTCGGCGAGGCCATCTTGTACTGGGATGGCACGCTCTATCATGCTTTGGCTACCGAAGGCGGACACGCGGATTTTGCGCCGAACGACACATTGGAAGACGGTCTGCTTGCATATCTCAGAGTCAAATTCGGCGGGCACGTGAGCTATGAGCGCGTTTTGTCGGGGCCCGGGATCGTCAACATCTACGAATATTTGCGCGATACTCGTCAGGCGCCCGAATCGGCCGAGTTAGCCGTGGCCATCAGAAATGCGGCCGACCCGGCCCGGGAAATCAGTACCCGTGCATTGCAGACAGGAGATGCGCTGTGCCGGGGAACGTTGACACTGTTTACGCGCATTTTTGGTGCAGAGGCCGGCAACCTGGCCTTGCGATGTTTTGCTGCCGGCGGCGTTCTGGTTGGCGGAGGCATTGCGCCTAAGCTCCTTTCTGTATTGCAGAACAGCCTTTTTATGCAAAGTTTTTGTGCCAAAGGCCGGTTTTCCGAGTTCCTCGCTGCCGTCCCCGTTCGTGTCGCATTGAATTCCCAGACCGGGCTAATCGGCGCCGCCGAGTGTGCGGCACGAATGTTGCAGGAAAAAATCTGGAGCGTTTGATAGCCGAAATTTCTCGAGGTTGGCGTCATCCTTGTAACGCTATCATCAAATTCGCATTACAGAATTGAGTCGATTTCCGGAGGAGTTTTATTATGCGTGTCGACGAAGTTCGGGAGATCGCCAAGCGGATGGGCCTGGTTCCAGGCCGCATGAGCAAACGGGACCTGATCCGAAAGATTCAGATTGTCGAAGGCAATTTCGACTGCTTCGGAACGGCTCGTGATGCTACCTGCGACCAGCAGGGCTGTTTATGGCGGAAAGAATGTTTTACCCAAGCCAGAAAGGAGAGTTAAACGTCTTCAGAAAATCGGTAAATGAGGCTCATGGAAGTTGAGGCGCGGAATCGCGTTAGTTTTTGAGGAAACGGAACGAAGGAGAGTTTGATGATTGCTGCAGAGCTTTTGGATATTGCCCGTCACGCAGGTATACGCGACCTCGAATATTTCCGCACGGAAAAGCAACTTGTGTGGGCTATCCAGCGAGCCAGGGGGAAGGCCGCATGTTTTCTGTCCGAGGGGCGTATGGAGTGCATGGAGCTCGAGTGTCAGTGGCGCCGGGAATGCCTGAAGCTGGTTGCCGAGTGGCGCCGTTGAATAATCGAGATCGCAGACCTGTCGGCCTGGCGTCGACTTCGCCATAGGAACACTTCGGCTGCGGGCGGGTTCAGGCTCTGATTTCCGCCAGCCTGCGGAAGGGGGAAATTTTGTTATGCGGTTTTTACATAAGGCTTGAGCGAGGTGTCTACTTTGCGAGCAACTTTTTGCTGATCGATTGTTATAGCGGGAGTATGTGGTTTCGAGCCAGGCGTATAAGCGCCGCTTAGAGCCGGAAGAATGGATGAGCTCTGGACGGTTCGAAGGTGTTTGGGTCCGTTCGTGCGTATACAATCGTTCAGAAGTTTCAACGTTCAGGTGAGCTGCATGCTGTTATGAGAATCGGGGTACCTAAAGAAATCAAGAATAATGAAAACCGTGTCGCATTGACTCCGTATTGCCTTTCGAAGCTGGTCGAGGCGGGGCACGAGGTTTTGATCGAAGCCAGCGCCGGGCTCGGTTCCGGGTTCATGGACGAGGAATATCTTGAAATGGGTGCTCGTATTTGCAGTGTAGAGGAGGCATGGAACTCGGATCTGGTTCTGAAGGTCAAGGAACCCTTGGAGTCAGAGTACGCTTATCTCCGAAATCAGATCGTTTTCACTTTTTTCCATCTTGCGGGAGTTCCCCGTTCACTTACCGAGGTTTTACTGGAGCGCCACACCACAGCGGTGGCGTATGAAACCTTGGAGGACGAATCCGGACGCTTGCCGATTCTCGCACCGATGAGCGCAGTCGCGGGAAACATGGCGGCATTGATGGGTGCATACTATTTGGCCGAATTCAATGGCGGTAGGGGTGTACAGCTCGGTAAGGTTCTGGGGGGGCGCCACGGACGGGTCTTGATCGTGGGCGACGGTGTCGTCGCTTTTCACGCTGCCCAAACGGCACGGGGCCTCGGGTCTAGAGTTTCGGTTGCGGGAATCGACGAAGCCAAGGGTAAGCAAATGCAGCGCGAAATCGCAGCGGATCTCGAGTTCTTTATGTCCGAGCCGGATGCCGTGGCCGCGCATGTGCGAGAAGCCGACCTTGTCGTCGGCGCCGTCTTGCGGCACGGAGCCAGGGCCGACTATGTGATTACCGAGAGCATGGTCGGGTCAATGCAGCCCGGTTCCGTTATCGTCGACGTCAGTATCGACCAAGGGGGGTGCGTGGAGACGTCGCGCCCCACGACCCATTCGGATCCGGTTTTCGAGAAGCACGGCGTTATTCATTACTGCGTGACCAACATGCCCGGGGCTTATCCCAGAACTTCTACCATTGCTTTAACCGAGGCAAGTTTTCCCTATATTCTCCTGTTAGCCGATCATGGCTTGGCTGCGTTTCGTAAAAAACCCGGGCTCGAGAAGGCAGTGAACACTTACCAAGGCTATCTAACCTGTAAACCGGTGGCCGAAACTTTCGGGCTTATGGAGCGATACCTGGCGTTTGTCGCGTCGTGATCGTCCCGGGGACGATGCAAACTTGAATTTAAGCGGAAATCAATGCTCGTCTTCGTCGTTTAAGAAATCGTCCAGAGTGAGATCGCGCTGATCCGGTGCGTGCAAATCCGGATCGGTATAGCCGAGGTCATCGAGTTCAACATCGTCGAACGGGGTGCTCCAATCCTCGGGCGGCTCTATGGGGATAAACGGCGACTCGTACCAGGAAGCGAAGTCGAATTCACCCAGATCGCCGTTAAGGTACTGGATTTCGATCGAGTCATTATCCTCGTCCATGGCCACAACACGGAACGATCTTCCGGTCTCGGCATCTTGATACCAGTTTTCGAGTAGTGGATCTGCAACCGTCGGCATGGTTCTGTCCTCCGATCATAGCTGGAAACCTAGCCTCCAAAAGGAATGATCCATTCACGGGTTACGGCAAGGATAACACGGGAATTTGACGAAAATCGGACGTACTGATCGTATTTTTCGGGAACATACGTGGAAATAACTCAGCTGGGCCCTACCAGCGTGATGATCGCTTCGCTCAGGCGGCGTTTCTGGAGGTCGATGTCCAAGGGACGATCCTGGTGGTCGGTGATATAGAATATGTCTTCGGCTCTGCTGCCAATGGTGGAGATTTTTGCATTGTAAAGCCGTATATCGCATTGCCTGAAAGCTTGACCAACCTTTGACAGAAGGCCGGGGCGGTCAGTGGTGACCAGTTCCAGTATCGAGTAACGGTTTTGCGGATCATCGTGAAAATAGATCTGAGTGGGCACCGTGAAATGTCGTATTTCCCGCGGTTCGCGCCGGTGGACCCGAAGCGGCGTACAGCTCGGGTGTTGTAGGCACGCCCGCAAGCGGCTGCAAATTTGGGCTTGCCTGAGGTGATCGTTGATCGGCTCCCCAGTCTGCTCGAGCACATGATAGCTGTTCAGCACGTAGCCATCCGCCGAGGTGATAATCTTGGCATCGAACACAGTCAGTCCGAGCTGGTCCAACACCGCCGTACTGTAGGCGAATATGAAATCCTGGTCTTTCGCATAGAGAAAAATCTCCGCGCTGCCCCGTTGGCTGACCGGGCGCAACAGGACCAAGGGCAAATCTCCCGGCTTGCAGGCGCTGATGGCCACCGTATGCCAGGCAATTTCTTCCGCTAAATAACGCAGAAAATATTCGTCGTTGACCATCTGCCAGACATTTTCGATGGTCCTATCACTGATGCCAAGGCGTCTGAGCAGAGCAAGGCTTTCCGATTTAACCTCATTGATCTTTTCCTGTTGTTCGAGCGGTTTTGCAAGTCCGCGGCGGAATGCCCAGCGCGTCGTGAGATACAGCTCCTTGAGCAAGGCGTCTTTCCAGGAGTTCCACAGGTTCGGATTGGTGGCGCGAATGTCCGCCACGGTCAGAAGATAGAGATAATTCAGCGTTTCCTGGTTTCCGATGGCAGTGGCGAACTCATGAATGACGTCGGGATCGCTGATGTCCTTGCGCTGAGCCGTCATGGACATGAGCAAGTGGTTCTGGACCAGCCATTTGACCAGATCGGTATCCCGACGATTTATGCCGTGGCGTTGGCAAAAATCCCCTGCAATCCTCGCGCCTACCGTGGAATGATCGCCGCCGCTCCCTTTCGCGATGTCGTGCATCAAGCCCGCGATGTAGAGTAGTTCCGGTTTCTCGATAATCTGAAAAATTTCGGTGCACAGGGGATGCTCGGCCTTGTGTTTTTCGAGCGCGAATCTTCTGAGATTGCGGACGACGAATAGCGTATGTTCGTCCACGGTGTAGACGTGGAATAGATCGTATTGCATGCGTCCGACGACGTGGCCGAAAGCCGGCAGATAGGCCGCCAAGATGCCGTAGCGGTTCATGCGCCGCAGTTGGTGCGTGATGCCGCCGGGCTGACGCAGGATTTCCATGAACAGCCGGCAAGCTTCGGGGTTGCTGCGGAATCCCTCGTCGATCAGATACAGGTGCTGACGGATGAGTCGGATGGTGGCGGCGCGTATGCCCAGCAAGCCCGAGTTTTGCTGCAAAAGGAGGAAAATTTGCAGTAGGGCGAGAGGCTGTTCCCGAAACACGTTCGGATGCAGCGCCTCGATGTAGTTGTTGACCGCCTGAAAGTTTTTGTTGATCGGCAGGATGACGGCATCCTCGTCGCGGTGTAGTGCGGCTTCCTTGAACAGTTGCAGCAGCATTTCGTTCAGTCGCTCGAGTCCCATGACCGTGCGGAAGTAACGCTGCATGAATTGCTCTACGGCCTGGTTGACGTTGGGATCCTGGTAACCGAATTTGCGTGCAAGTTCTTTTTGATATTCGAACAGCAAACGGTCTTCGCAGCGACCGGTCAGAGTATGCAGGGCGAAACGGAGTTGCCAGAGAAAATGCTGCGCCTGCATGAGTTCCCCGTGCTCGGCTTCGGTCAGCCAGCCGTGCAGAAGCAGGTCGTTCAGATTCGACGCATTGTAATGGCGCTTGATGATCCATCCGATGATCTGAATGTCCCTGAGCCCTCCCGGCCCCTCCTTGATATTGGGTTCGAGATTGTAGGCCGTGTCGTGGTATTTGGCATAGCGGGCGGCCTGTTCGGCCATCTTGGCTTCGAAGAATTCTCGCGAGGACCAGAGATGTTCGGGGCCGATGCGCGCCCACAACTCTTTGAATAATGCGGGAGAGCCGTCGAGAAGACGGCATTCCATGAGGTTGGTGATGACCGTCAGATCTTGCCGGGCCTGCTCCACGCACTCGTCGATCGTGCGAACGCTGTGCGCGGGTTTTAGGCCGATGTCCCACAGCAAATTGAAAAACTCCGCCAGACTTTGTCGATAGGCCGAATCTTCCGCTCGGGCACCGCTGCTGCAATGAGCATCGAGAAGAATCAAAAGGTCGATGTCGGAATAAGGATGAAGTTCGCGTCGGCCATAGCCGCCCACCGCGACGAGTGCAAGTTGCTGCGCCTCGGGTCCGAGAAAATGGTTCCAGCACGCTCCCAACAGTTCATCCATAAAATCGGAGCGGGCCCGAATCAGGTCAGCGGCAGGAATGCCGGCGTGAAAGCGTCCGGTAAGCTCCTCGTTATGCTGTTGAATATGTTCTCGAAGCGACCTGATGTGCTCGGCGGACGAGAGGATACCATTATAATCCGGCGAGTTTGAGTCGGCCGTTTTCAATCTCGTTTGCCTCTTCTTGGCGCAGGGTGAGGATTTCGTAGCCATCCTCCGTTACCAAAACAGTGTGCTCCCATTGCGCGGACAGGCTGTGGTCTTTGGTAACGGCGGTCCATCCATCCGGAAGAATTTTTACATAGCGCTTTCCCAAATTGATCATGGGTTCGACGGTGAAAATCATACCCGGTTCCAGCAACATTCCGGTATTGGATTTGCCGTAGTGAAGCACTTGCGGATCTTCGTGAAAATTACGGCCGATACCATGGCCGCAGAATTCCTGTACCACAGAATAGCCATGAGATTCCGCGTGCCGCTGGATGGCGAAGCCGATGTCGCCCAGCCGCCCGCCCGGACGCACCTGCTGAATCCCGAGATACATGGATTCCTGGCAAATTTTGATCAGGCGCCTGGCGCGTATGGGTACATCGCCGACGAGGAACATCTTGCTGGTATCACCGTGATAGCCATCCTTGATGACCGTGATGTCGATGTTCACGATATCGCCGCTTTTGAGCTTTTTCGGGCCAGGTATGCCATGGCACACCTGATAGTTTATCGAGGTGCAGATGGATTTGGGAAATCCTTTGTAATTCAGGGGAGCGGGAATGGCTTTTTGTACGTCAACAATGTAATCGTGGCAAATTTGATCCAGCTCTTCGGTGGTAATTCCGGGGGTCACGAAGGGCTCGATCATTTCCAGGACTTGCGCAGCGAGTCGGCCGGCGACACGCATTTTTTCGATTTCGGCGGGTGTTTTCAGGATGGTGCTCATCGCGGGATTCGTTGGTTCTTTGGCGCTCGGCGGAGCGATGTGCGGGAAAGGGTCGGATTGTTGAATAAAGCAGGTTATGGTATAAAGCGCTGCTATTTTTGGCAATAACACACACGCATCGTCACGCTCTGCGGGGTGCCGAATACTTGTGATTGGGTCGCAGGTCGGGATGCGTGGAGGCTCAACCCATGGCCGGTTCAGACCGGCAGAGTTCATTAGGAGATTTGAATGTCCAATGTAACCATGCGCCAAATGTTGGAGGCCGGCGTACACTTCGGTCACCAGACGCGCTATTGGAATCCCAAGATGGCTCCGTATATTTTCGGTGCGCGGAGCAACATCCATATTATCAATCTGGAAAAGACCATACCTCTGTTCGACGAAGCCATGAAATACCTCGAACAGCAAGCGGCCAATCGAGGCAGAATTCTTTTCGTCGGAACCAAGAGGACCACTCGCAAGGTCATCGAAGATGAAGCCAAGCGCTGTGGCATGCCTTACGTGAATTATCGCTGGTTGGGCGGAATGCTCACCAATTTCAAGACTATCAAGCAATCCATAGCCCGGATGAAGGAACTGGAAGCGATGCGCGATGACGGTCGTTTACATCGCTTCAACAAAAAGGAAGCTCTCGGCATGATGCGCGAACTGGAGAAACTGGAGCACAGTTTGGGCGGAATTCGGGATATGGACCGACTGCCGGACGTTTTGTTCGTCATGGACGTGGGCTATGAAAAGAACGCTATCAGCGAAGCGAAAAAGCTGGGCATTCCGGTCGTCGGTATTGTCGACACCAACAACAGCCCCGTCGGCATTGACTATGTCATACCGGGCAACGACGACTCGATTCGTGCCGTTCTGCTGTATGCGCAAAATGCTGCGACGGCGATCCTGCAGGGCAAGGCGCACAGTCTCGATTTTGCCGGCGGCGAAGACGAATTTGTCGAGATGGAGTCCAATACCGAGGCAAGTTCGGATGCCGCTGAGGAAGCGGGTAGCACATATGCCGAGTAAGGCCGCGTTCTTCGTGCCTGAAGTTCAGAGCGCCTCCATCAGGGGGCGTTTTTATAAGCGTAAATGCTTGAATGCGATGCTAAGCAAACAAAGATGAGGTTCGGTCAATGAATATCAGTGCCGCAATGGTGAAGGAACTCCGCGAACGCACCGGTTCGGGGATGATGGAATGCAAGAAGGCGTTGCAGGAAGCCAGTGGCGATATGGAGGCCGCAGTCGAGTTAATGCGGAAAGCGGGGCTTGCAAAAGCGGATAAGAAGTCCGGTCGTACCGCCGCCGAGGGCTTGATTTCGACAAGGACGAGTGCCGACGGTAAGCGTGCGGTGATCCTGGAGATCAACTGCGAGACCGATTTCGTCGCCAAAGGCGATGATTTCACGGATTTCGCCGATAAGGTCGTGGAAACCGCGTTGGATTCGACCGCTGGTTCGCTCGAGGACCTGTTCGCTACGATGATACCGTCTACCGGTTCCAGTGTGGAGGAAACGCGTCGGGCGATGATTGCCAAGATCGGTGAGAACATAAACGTCCGTCGATTCGAAAGCATTACGTCGGAACGCGGGATTGTCGCCAGTTATCTGCACGGCACCCGGATCGGTGTCCTGGTGGAATTGATAGGCGGTGATCAGGCCTTGGGTCGGGATATCGCCATGCACGTCGCGGCGAGCAAACCCTTATGCGTCGAAGATAAGGACGTGCCCGCGGAAACCGTGGCTAAGGAGCGGGAGATTGCCAAGGCCCAGGCCGAAGCCGAAGGGAAGCCTGCCAATATCGTTGAGAAGATGGTTGAGGGCAAAATCAAGAAGTTTCTCGGGGAGGTTACCTTGTTGGGCCAGCCCTTTGTCAAAGATCCCGATCAAACGGTTGGTAAGTTGCTGAGCAGTCGGGGAGCTAGCGTTGGACGCTTCGTTCGTTTCGAAGTTGGCGAAGGCATCGAGAAGGCCGAAAGCAACTTTGCCGAAGAAGTGATGGCACAAGTCAGGAATAGCTGAGACCCTGCTTGACTGGAACCCTGGCGCGAGTGCCTTCCGCGGCATCCGCCAGGGACTTGCGGATAACCAAGCGACAACACAGAATTTGAACCAATGAGTGCGCCCAAATACACCCGAATTCTGCTGAAACTCAGTGGCGAGGCGCTAATGGGTGAACAGGGAAGTGGCATCGACCCACAAACGATTAAACGTCTTGCGCACGAAATAAACGATCTGTGTCGGATCGGTGTCCAGGTGGGGCTGGTCATCGGAGGGGGCAACATCATCCGTGGCTCGGAAAAGGCTTCGGAAGGCCTGGATCGGGTAACCGGGGATTACATGGGTATGTTGGCCACGGTGCTAAATGCCCTCGCCATGCAGGATGCTCTCGAAAAACTTGGTCAGCCCGTCCGTGTCATGTCGGCCCTGAAGATTAACCAGGTTTGCGAGGACTACATTCGGCGCCGTGCAGTTCGTCATCTCGAAAAAGGGCGCGTTGTCGTTTTCGCCGCCGGTACCGGTAACCCGTTTTTTACGACGGATTCGGCCGCAAGTCTCCGTGCGATCGAGATTAATGCCGAACTGCTTATCAAGGCCACTAAAGTAGAGGGCGTTTATTCGGCGGATCCGCTCAAGGATCCCAAGGCGCGGTTCTATTCGAGGCTGACTTATGACGAGGCTTTGGATCAACGTCTCAATGTGATGGACGCCACGGCGCTGGTTTTGTGCCGCGACCATAACATGCCGCTGAGAGTGATGAATGTGTTCGAGCCAGGCGCTGTCATGCGTGTGGTTCTGGGCGAGGATATTGGATCCTTAATTGAAACCGGTAAATAGCCATGATCGACGATGTTCAAAAACGGACTACGGAGCGAATGAAGAAGAGTATCGAGGCGCTCAAGCATGAGCTTGCCAAGATCAGGACCGGCCGAGCCCATCCAAGCCTTTTGGATCACATAATGGTGTCGTACTACGGGAACGAAGTTCCGTTGACGCAAACCGCCAATGTGGCCGTCGAAGATGCCCGTACCCTGACTGTGACCCCCTGGGAACGTAGTATGGTTCAGGCAATCGAAAAGGCGATCATGACATCGGATCTGGGCTTGAATCCTTCAACGGCGGGCGCGGTCATTCGCGTTCCGATGCCACCGCTGACCGAGCAACGGCGGCGAGATCTGATCAAGGTTGTGCGCCAAGAGGCGGAGAATGCCCGGGTTGCGGTTCGTAATATACGACGCGATGCCAATAATGAGCTCAAGGCTGCGCTAAAGGACAAACAGATCTCCGAAGACCAGGAGCGTCGTAGCCAGGAGCAGATTCAACGACTGACCGATCAGTACATCAAAGAAATCGATGTTTTGCTGAGCGAAAAGGAAGCGGACCTCCTGGCGATATAAGATTCGAGTGGTCCCTTCCCATCGTGTCCAATTTCGACTCAGTCGTCAGTTATTGTCAGTCAATATTCGATGGTGCGCCGGCGAATCGACTTCGATCGGAGCCGGTGAGGCGCGTAGTTTTCCAAAATAATGATGATCGGTTCGAAATCCAAAATGGAAAAGCCCGCTGTCCCTATCGATGATTACCGCATGCCCCGCCATATCGCCATAGTTATGGATGGTAACGGACGCTGGGCAAAAAAACGCTTTTTGCCGCGTACGGCCGGGCACCGCGCGGGCGTTGCAGCTGTCCGGAAGGTGATCGAGTGTTGCCTCAAGCGCCGCATAGAGGCCCTTACCTTGTTTGCGTTCAGTAGTGAAAACTGGCGGCGCCCTCCACAGGAAGTGTCGCTGCTTATGGAGTTGTTTTTGACAACCCTGGAGCGGGAAACCGAGAAACTTAACGAAAATGGGGTACGGCTCAGGGTTATAGGTGATCGTGCGGCGTTTGCACCGGTATTGCAGGAGAAGATTTCGGCTGCCGAAAGGCTGACCAGCGAAAATTCTCAGTTGAATCTGACGATCGCGGCGAACTACGGTGGTCGCTGGGACATTTTGCAGGCTGCGCGTGTGCTTGCGGAAAGAGTGGCGCAGGGCGATCTGTGCCCCGAGGACATTAGTACGGGAGTGTTCGAGTCCGAGCTGGCATTGGCGGATTTGCCGGAACCCGACCTGTTTATTCGTACCGGCGGGGAGCAGCGGATCAGCAACTTCCTGTTGTGGCAACTCGCGTATACCGAGCTCTATTTTTCACCTGCTTTATGGCCTGATTTTGATGATCAAGCGCTCGAACTGGCGTTGAACGACTATGCAAGCCGACAGCGCCGCTTTGGATATACCAGTGAGCAGGTCGAGGATCTGGTTTCAGAGAACGCTTGCCCTAAGACAGGCGAATCCCGTTAATTTTGCTTTTTACGAGACAATCATGCTGAAGAATCGAGTCATTACGGCTATATTGCTGGCGCCCCTCATAGTTGCCGCAATTTTGTTCTTGCCCGTTGACGGTTTTGCAGTATTTTGGGGTGCGATTATTTTGGCTGGCGCCTGGGAGTGGGGGAATCTTTCAGGACTAGGCGGGTTCCTTGCGCGTTTGGGGTTCGTTGGTGTCATTCTCGCTTTTCTGTTCGCAGCGCGGTATTTCGCGATCGACTGGGCTCCGGGCGAGCTGCCGCAGTGGTTTTATTGGTCCGTGGTAGCCTGGTGGTTCTTGTGGGGGATCGCATTCCGCCGAATGCCGGAGAAATTGGTTCAAATCAAGTATCCGCTTGCTGCGAAACTCGGGGCCGGTGCGCTCGTTCTGGTCAGCGGATGGATCCTGATGGTCTGGCTAAGGTTGAACTTTCATCAGCAACAGGTCCTTTATTTGGTATTTCTCGTCTGGTCGGCCGATGCCGCCGCCTATTTCGTGGGTAAACGCTGGGGACATACCAAATTGCTGGAGCCGGTCAGCCCCGGTAAAACGATCGAAGGAGTTTACGGGGCCTTGTTCGTTACCGCGATTTTGGCGCTTTCGGTTGGGCTATTCGTAAAGCTCGACGCAATCACGTTGGCCGACTTCGTTTTCCTGTCTTTGTTCACGGCGGCCGCTTCAGTCTGCGGCGACCTTTTTGAAAGCCTTGCGAAGCGGGTTCGCGGAGTCAAAGACAGCGGCGCGCTTCTGCCGGGGCATGGTGGAATCCTTGACCGGATCGATAGCTTGCTGGCCGCGGTTTCTGTTTTTTACGCCGGTTCATTGGTCCTAGGCATATTTTTGTCGGCCGGGTTGGAAACGAGTGTTGTTATTCCACAAGAGCCGAATACGGACGTTCCCGTAGAAGCCGTACCTTATGAAGATGAGGGGACGCTCGATGAAGACTTTACCGGAGAAGGTGCCATAAACGAAGGCGGCTCTCCCTCGGATAACGGAGCGCCTTGAAATGGAAGGCATTTGCATTCTGGGCTCGACGGGGTCGATTGGCGTCAGCACGCTCGACGTGGTTGCGAGACATCCGGACCTTTACCGGGTGGTGGCACTTACGGCCAATAACAATTTGGACCGTCTCTATGAACAATGCCTGCGGTTCCAACCTCGGTTCGTGGTCCTGCTCGGCGAGAGCCAGGCGGAAGTGCTTAGACGGCGACTTGATGCTGCGGGGGTGTCGGAAATCGAGGTGCTGAGCGGAACGAGATCTTTGGAGGAAGTGGCCATGTTGCCGGAAGTGGACGGTGTCATGGCCGCCATAGTCGGTGCGGCGGGACTTCTGCCAACTCTCGCTGCAGCGCGGGCCGGTAAGACCGTGTATCTGGCGAACAAGGAAGCGCTAGTGATGTCGGGCCAGCTTTTCATGGCCGAAGTCGCGAAATCCGGCGCCAAGCTGTTGCCGATCGACAGCGAGCACAATGCCATATTCCAATGCATGCCGGCGGATTATCGCGCCGGTCAGATGGCTTCCGGTGTTCGGCGAATCCTGCTGACCGCTTCCGGCGGCCCCTTCTTGCGTAAACCTTTGGATGAACTGGTCGACGTCACACCTGAACAGGCCATCGCCCATCCCAACTGGGTCATGGGCCGGAAAATTTCCGTCGATTCGGCTACCATGATGAATAAGGGCCTGGAAGTTATAGAAGCATGCTTGTTGTTCAACATGCGGCCTGATCGGGTGCAAGTGGTCATTCATCGGCAGAGCGTCATACATTCAATGGTCGATTACGTCGACGGGACGGTGCTGGCACAAATGGGTAGCCCGGATATGCGCATCCCGATTGCTCATGCCTTGGCCTGGCCGGGCCGGTTCGAGTCTGGTGCGGAACCTCTGGATTTATTCAGTGTCAGACAATTGGATTTCGAGGCTCCGGATGAAGCGCGCTTCCCGTGTTTGAGTCTCGCCTACGATGCCGTCCGCGCCGCAGGCACGATGCCCGCAATTCTAAATGCCGCTAATGAAGTGGCAGTTTCATCGTTTCTAGAAAACAAAATACGATTTACACATATTCCGGAGACAATTAAGCATTGCATGGCCTCTATTGCACCCGGCCCCGCCGACACTATCGAAGCCGTTCTCGATGCGGACCGCATGGCTCGCTCTACGGCCGAGTCGTACATTAACCGGCTAGCTGTGTCTTGACGCTCCCATGTTTTCCCTCCTTCACACCCTTTTTTACTTCCTCATCGCGTTAACGATTCTCATCGCCTTTCATGAGTTTGGCCATTTTTGGGCCGCACGGAAGTTGGGAGTAAAGGTAATCCGGTTTTCACTGGGGTTCGGAAAGATTCTTTGGCGGCATCAAAGAACGCGTGATAGTACCGAGTTTACCGTGGCGGCACTTCCTCTGGGCGGCTACGTAAAGATGGTGGATGAACGGGAAGGCTCCGTTGCACCTGCTGATCTGCCCTTTGCTTTCAATCGGCAACCGCTGATCCGTCGCGTGGCGATCGTATTTGCGGGACCTTTTTTCAACCTTGTCTTGGCGATCCTGATTTACTGGGTTGTTTTCATGATCGGCGAAACCGGGATGCGCCCGGTGCTGGGGCCTGTGGCCAGCGGTTCGCTTGCGGGGCAGGTCGGGTTTGCTGAGGGGGACGAGATCATGGCTGTGGCGGGCGAAGAAACGCCTACCTGGAACCAGGCCATGGGCGAGTTGCTTGAGCAGATCATGGAGGGAGATGCGATTTCCGTCGACGTGAAGACTAAGGACGGTGCGCATCTGCAGCGTACCCTTCTGGTACCGGAGGAGATCGCTCAGCAGCCCAGCCTTTTGTACCAGCATCTTGGCTTCCGCCCGTGGGAGCCACTGCTTCCGCCTGTTATCGATAGGATTGAATCGGGTGGTGCCGCAGAGAAGGCGGGTTTGCAAGCAGGCGATTTGCTTGTCCATGTCGACGGCAATCCAATCAAGACATGGCGGGAGTGGGTGGATATCGTGCGTGCAAACCCCGATAGATCACTCGAAGTGGTTGTGGATCGCGGCGGCCAACACTTCTCTCTTTCCATTACGCCGGTACCGGTCGAATCGGAGGAAGGACGAATCGGGCGAATCGGTGCTGCGGTTCAGATTCCCGAGCACCTTGTGGATGAGATGCAGGTGGAGTATCGTCTAGGCGTATTCTCGGCCTTTGCGGCTGCGATCGAAAAAACCGGTGACTACTCGGTTTTGACGTTCAAGATGATCGGTCGGATGCTGGTCGGGAAAGCGGGGATCGAAAACCTCAGTGGCCCCATCAGCATCGCACAATATGCCGGAAAATCCGCAAGCATCGGCTTGAGCCAGTTTCTCAAGTTTCTCGCAATTGTCAGCGTCAGTTTAGCGGTCTTGAATCTATTGCCGATTCCCGTTCTTGACGGTGGACATCTCATGTTCTATTTGATCGAGGCTGTAAAAGGAAGTCCTGTATCGGATCGAACTCAAGCGTTTTTTCAGCAAATCGGCCTATTTATTCTGTTATCTTTGATGAGTCTCGCATTCATTCTCGACATCGAACGTCTGCTGACATAATTCGAAACCGAAGCAACAAATGGATACATTCATGAAAACATATTGGGGCGTTGCAGTTTTCGCCATGATGGCTCTGTTTTGCGGAGCAACTAATGCCGACAATAAAGCCATTGAACAAGCGTTAAAGGAGGCTCTGCCTGGAGTCAAGCCGGATTCGATTACACCGTCCGCCATGGCGGGCCTTTTCGAAGTGGTCGTAGGTCCGAAGTTGTTCTATGTCTCGGAGGATGGGCGTTATTTGTTTCAGGGCTCGATGATCGATATCAAGGCGCGCGAAGACCTGACTGAGGGTAAGCTGGCTAATGCCCGAATCAGCTCTCTGAAAAATGTCGGCTCGAACAACATGATAGCCTTCAAGCCCGAGAGCTCCAAACATTTGGTCTACGTATTCACCGATATCGATTGCGGTTACTGCCGTAAGCTACATTCCGAGATCGATCAGTATTTGACCGAAGGTATCGAAATTCGTTACCTGTTCTTCCCCCGCACTGGAGAAGGGTCCGATTCTTACAATAAGGCGGTTTCGGTATGGTGTGCCGAGGATCGCAATGCTGCCTTGACCAAGGCCAAGCGTGGCGATACGATCGAAAAACGTCAATGCGAAAATCCGGTAGATCGGCACTTGGCCTTGGGAACGCAGATGGGTGCCGCCGGTACACCCATGCTGGTCACGGAGAAAGGGAATATACTGCCGGGATATGTGCCGGCTGCTCAATTGGCGAAGATCTTGTCGCAAGAGGCCGAAAAGTAAGCGAGCGATCGGCATCAGGCAGCTTCAGGGTTTTTCTAGCTCGCCAATTCCTTTAAGGCGTACAGTAGATCTAACGCCTGCCGGGGGGTTGTTTCCTCCGGTTGAATCGACCTCAACAAATCTACCGCCGGATGGGGTTGGGGTTCGGCGTTTACGAAAAGATCGAACTGCCGTGCATCGTTGCGCTGTCCGGCGTAAGTCTGGTTTTCCAGAACCGTCAACTTCTTGCGAGCCTTGTCGATCACCGTTTTCGGAACGCCGGCCAGAGCCGCTACTTGTAGCCCGTAGCTCTGGTTGGCGGGGCCGTCCTTGACTGCATGAAGAAATACCACGCGGTCACCGTGTTCGACGGCGTCGAGGTGGACGTTTTGCACCCCGGGACACTCCTCCGGCAGCGTAATAAGCTCGAAGTAATGCGTCGCGAAAAGCGTGAAGGCCTGAATTTTTCGCGCCAAGTGATCCGCCGTTGCCCAGGCAAGCGCCAAACCGTCGAAGGTGCTGGTGCCGCGGCCGATCTCGTCCATCAGGACGAGACTTGACGATGTCGCATTGTGGAGAATGTTTGCGGTCTCGCTCATCTCCACCATAAAGGTCGATCGGCCGCTGGCTAGATCGTCCGAGGCTCCGATCCGCGTAAAAATTCGGTCAATGGGGCCTATCACCGCCGATTCCGCAGGCACATAGCTACCGATGTGCGCCATTAAAACGATGAGTGCAGTTTGCCGCATATATGTGGACTTTCCGCCCATATTGGGCCCCGTGATAATGAGCATGCGGCGGTCGGCGTCAAGATCCAAATCGTTGGGAACGAAGCGGGTGTCGGTAACCATTTCGACCACGGGATGTCGTCCACCCGTTATGTGGATGCCCGGTTCCTGCACTAAGCTGGGCATGGTTAGGTTCAGACTTTCGGCGCGCTCCGCCAGGCTAGCCAAAACGTCCAGTTCAGAGAGACCGGATGCGCAGTCCTGCAGCGATCCCACATGAGTGCCGAGTACATCCAACAGTTCGTCGTATAGGGCCTTTTCGAAGGCTAGGGAGCGCTCTCGTGCACTCAGCACCTTATCTTCGAACGCTTTCAGCTCAGGCGTGATATAGCGCTCGGCACCTTTTAGAGTCTGGCGGCGGATATAGTCTTTAGGGGCTTTGTCCGCCTGGGTGCGGGGGAGTTCAATATAAAAGCCCTGTACACGATTGTAGCCGACTTTCAAATTCGATAGGCCGGTCCTCTGGCGTTCCCGCTGCTCGAGTTCAATCAGAAACCGTTCCGTATCCTGGCTGAGAACGCGCAATTCGTCCAATTCCTGATGGTAGCCTTCGGCAATGACGCCGCCATCGCGGATCAACATAGGCGGATTCTCTACGATCGCCCGCTCGAGGAGTCGGCAAATTTCAGGGTGCTCTTGAATTCGCTGCCGTAACTCGGCTAGCAGGGCGCTCTCCATGGTTTCCAGTCGACATAGAAGCTCGGGCAGTACGCGCAAGGATACTCGTAATACAACGAGATCCCTCGGCTTGGCCGATTTGAGCGCGATGCGGGCGACGATGCGTTCGATGTCTCCGACAGACGCCAACATGTCACGGATAGAACCGTAGCTCGCGTCTTTCAGAAGCGCTCCAATGGCTTCGTAACGATGGTTAAGCGCATCCTGGTCCCGTAAAGGGCTGTGCAGCCAGCGGCGCAATAGGCGTCCGCCCATGGCGGTCGAGGTTCGGTCGAGCACTCCGAACAGGGTAAGGTTGATCTGTCCCGATGGATGGTAGGCCAGTTCGAGATTGCGGCGACTCGCGGCGTCCAGGATGATGTTGTCTTCGCCGGTCTCCGTCTTCAGGCCCTGAATGTGCGGTAGTGCGCTCTTTTGTGTGTCCTGAACATACTGGAGCAGACATCCGGCTGCTGCCACGGCGGCGGGTAATTCTTCGCAACCAAACCCGGTTAAGTCTTGAGTTCCGAACTGACGAAGCAACTTATGGCGCGCACTTTCGGGATCGAAGTGCCAGGGATGGCGCCGGGTGATGCCGCGCCTTCCGGCGATGATCGGCGGAAGCGGCCAGTCTTCGCTGATCAGTAGCTCGGAAGGATCCAAGCGCTCTAATTCGCCGGCCAATCTTTCCATGCTCTGGACTTGCTGAACTGTGAATCGTCCCGCCGCGAGGTCCAGCGCAGCAACCCCGTAACGTTCGCCGAGCTTAACAACGGCGACCAACAGACTCTCTTTGCGATCCTCCAGCAACGCTTCTTCGGTGACCGTGCCCGGGCTGACGATGCGCACTACCTTGCGCTCGACGGGGCCTTTGGAAGCCGCTGGATCTCCGATCTGTTCACAGATGGCGACCGATTCGCCGAGTTTGATCAGTCGAGCGAGATAAGTATCGACGGCGTGATAGGGGACACCTGCCATCGGGATGCGTTCACCAGCCGACTCGCCCCGAGTAGTCAGGGTGATATCCAGAAGTTGTGCGGCTTTACGGGCATCCTCGTAGAATAGTTCGTAAAAATCCCCCATTCGGAAAAACAGTAGCTGTTCGGGATGTTCGGCCTTGATGCGCAAGTATTGCTGCATTAAAGGGGTATGTTTGGAGAGTAGGGTCGCTTGATCGGTCATTGGAGTAGTTTATCGGATAGAATTAAGGTCTGCGATCGAGCAAATGGCTGACATATGACGGAAGACGAAGCGTTGTATGAATTGGCACGTGAGGTCGGGCAGACTTTGAGCCTTCAGGGGCGAATGTTAGTCTTAGCCGAATCGTGCACTGGCGGGTGGGTGTCTCACTGTATCACTGATGTGCCGGGAAGTTCCGCCTGGTTCGATCGTGGGTTCGTTACCTACAGTAACCGGTCGAAATGCGAGTTGCTCGGTGTGGCCGCCGAAACCCTCCGAGTTTACGGCGCTGTCAGTGGCGAGACGGTTCGTGCCATGGCGGTTGGGGCCTTGAGTCATAGTGCCGCGAACATTGCGGCTGCTGTCAGCGGGATCGCTGGTCCGACGGGCGGCACGCCGGATAAGCCGGTCGGAACCGTCTGGTTCGCTTGGCAGCGGGATGACGGTATTTTTTGCGTGCAAAGCGTGCGGTTCGGCGGAGATCGGCGCGCAGTAAGGCGGCAGGCCGTGAGAGTTGCGCTTCAAGGAATTCTGGATGTCTGCCGAGATTAAAACGCTTCGTTTGTTTTTTGCACTTTGGCCCGACGAAGAAATGCGTGCATCACTGGCGCGTCTTGTTGATGCCCTCAAGCAAACCGCCACCGGTAAATGGGTAAAGCCGGAAAATCTTCATATTACTCTGGTTTTTTTGGGGGCGGTGAACGAAGATCGGATAGCGTCGGTCAATGAAGTTGCCGAGGGCATAGTCGCGCAGCCATTTGAACTGAGATTGGACCGAATCGAGTTCTGGAAGAAGAGCGGGATTATCTGCCTGTCACCGACATGTACGCCGGTGACATTGCAAAATCTAGCCAACGCCTTAACCGCCGAACTGAAACGAACCGGATTTGTCACGGAAAACAGACCGTACCGGGCGCATCTGACCGTTGCTAGAAAGGGCAGTCCAGGGGTGCTTTCGTCACGATGTCTTGACGATCCAATCTGCTGGAGCGTGCGTTCGTTCAGTCTGGTCGAGTCCCGGACCAGCCGGATGGGCTCGCTGTATCAAGTTCGAAAGATCTGGAATCTACCGAGTCGTTAGGCTGTTCCCGACGGTTTGTCTATGAGATAATTTGTCGTTATTTACAATAGTTTAGTCAGTATTAATCTAATGGACGAAAACAAGCGGAAAGCATTGAGTGCAGCGCTTTCTCAAATCGAAAAGCAGTTTGGTAAAGGGTCCGTGATGCGGATGGGGGATGTCCCCGCGATGCGTGATCTTGAAGTGATTCCCACCGGTTCGCTGGCTTTGGATATTGCATTGGGCTGCGGCGGCTTGCCTCGCGGCAGGATCGTAGAGATATACGGTCCCGAATCATCCGGCAAGACCACGTTGACGCTCGAAGTTATCGCTCAGGCTCAAAAACGGGGCGGGGTAGCGGCTTTTGTCGACGCCGAGCATGCTCTCGATCCCGTTTATGCCGAGAAGATCGGTGTCGATCTGGCCGATTTGCTGGTGTCACAGCCGGATACCGGTGAGCAGGCGCTGGAAATTGCCGACATGTTGGTCCGGTCGGGCGGTGTCGACGTCGTTGTGATCGACTCGGTCGCGGCTTTAACGCCCAAAGCGGAAATCGAAGGTGAAATGGGCGACTCCCACGTCGGTCTTCAGGCACGTTTGATGTCTCAGGCGCTGCGAAAACTGACCGCCAATATCAAGCGTTCGAATACCCTGGTGATCTTTATCAATCAAATTCGTATGAAAATCGGGGTAATGTTCGGTAATCCGGAGACGACGACCGGCGGTAACGCACTCAAATTCTACGCTTCCGTTCGTCTCGATATTCGTCGTTTGGGTGCAATCAAGAATGGAGACGAGGTTGTCGGCAACGAAACTCGGGTCAAGGTTGTGAAGAACAAAGTGGCGCCACCCTTCAAAAATGCTGAATTTGAGATTCTTTATGGGGAAGGGGTTTCCCATGAAGGCGAGTTGGTCGATTTAGGGGTTAACTACGGCATTTTGCAGAAGTCGGGTTCCTGGTACAGTCTGGGGACAGAGCGCATAGGTCAAGGTAAGGATAATGCGCGCAATTATCTCAAGGAACGACCGGAATTGGCCGAAAGCGTCGAATCGCAAATCCGTGAAAAAGCCTTCGTAGGCGGCGTCCAGTCGTTGGTGGCGGAAGCTACGGCGCCCGATTCAATTCAGGAGGCGGGGTCCTGATAAGTGTTTCCGATTCGTTGCGGGCAGTGAAAGCTGCCGCCCTCCGTCTTCTTTCCCATCGTGAATACAGCCGTGCCGAGTTGAGGGCGAAGCTTTGTCGCAAAGGATATGCGGAGGCTGTGGTTGAGCAAGTTGTTGAAGATCTCGTTTCGGAAGGCTGGCAGAGTGATGGGCGTTTTGCTGAAATGCTTGCGCGCAGCCGTGCCGAAAAAGGGTACGGTCCGTACCGGATCGCACAGGAGTTGCGTCAACATGGTATCGATTCGGATTTTGGGGCGGAAGATGGCCGGGATTGGAATGCGCTTATCCATAAAATTTATGTCAAAAGATTTGGTGAAACAATTCCGGATTCGCCAAAAGAGCGCGCGGCGCGGGAGCGTTTTCTTAGGCGCCGAGGATTTGAGTCGGAACAGATTCGGTTTTTATTTAAGTATCTGAAAGTTCAAGTCTTTGAAAGTCATGACAGCGTTTAGTCCTCAAAAACAATAAGAATGAAACCAGTGAGTGGTAGCAGCGAAATGACCAGTGCAGAACTGCGTTCACTTTTTCTATCGTTCTTCGAAGAACGACAGCACACGATTGTTCCATCCAGCTCTTTGATTCCGGCCGATGACCCGACTCTGTTGTTTACCAACGCTGGTATGGTTCAGTTCAAAAATGTGTTTTTGGGGCGAGAAGAACGGCCTTACGTGCGCGCAGCTTCGGCGCAACGCTGTGTGCGGGCGGGGGGTAAACACAACGATCTGGAAAATGTCGGATATACGGCGCGCCATCACACGTTTTTCGAGATGCTGGGGAATTTCAGTTTCGGCGATTATTTCAAACGGGATGCGATCCATTATGCCTGGGAGTTTCTGACCGGCAGTTTGAAGCTGCCTGTCGAACGGCTATGGGTAACGGTTTATGAAAAGGACACAGAGGCCGAGGAGATTTGGCTGAAGGACATTGGTGTCGATCCCGCGCGGTTTGCACGCATCGGTTCGAAAGATAATTTCTGGAGCATGGGCGATACCGGGCCGTGCGGTCCGTGCACTGAGATTTTCTTCGATCACGGCGAAGGAATTCCGGGAGGCCCGCCGGGCTCGCCCGATGAGGACGGCGATCGATACATCGAAATCTGGAATCTCGTATTCATGCAGTATGATCGCGCTGCCGACGGAACGCTTACACCGCTGCCGAAGCCGTCGGTTGACACAGGAATGGGGTTGGAGCGTATCGCCGCTGTCGTTCAGGGCGTGCATAGCAATTACGAGATCGATATCTTTAAAGCGCTATTAAGGGCCGCGGCAGAACTGGCCCAGGTCGAATCCACCGATAGCAGTTCGCTGCGGGTGTTGGCCGATCATATTCGTTCATGTGCCTTCCTGATCACCGATGGTGTTCTGCCGTCCAACGAAGGGCGTGGTTACGTGCTGCGTCGCATCATCCGGAGGGCAATTCGTCACGGCTATAAGCTCGGGATTCAGGATGTCTTTTTTCATCGCCTGGTCGGCCCGCTTTGCGCCCAAATGGGCGATGCCTATCCCGAATTGGTTGCGGCTCGGACGGTGGTGGAGCGGGTTCTGAAGCAAGAAGAGGAGCGTTTTGCCGAGACTTTGGGGCAAGGAATGAAAGTGCTCGACGCGCATTTGAAAGAGATGAGCGGCAAGACCATTTCGGGCGAGACAGTATTTCAGCTTTATGACACCTATGGTTTTCCGGTCGATCTGACTGCCGATTTCGCTCGAGAGCACGGTTTACTCTTGGATCTGGAAGGCTTCGAGAGGGCGATGGACGAGCAACGGGAACGTGCACGCGCGGCCAGTCAATTTGGCGTCGATTATTCCCACGATGTCCACCTGGACGCGCATTGCGAATTCACCGGGTACCGGAGTCCGAGCGAGGAGACGACTATTGTGGCGGTGCTTCGGGATGGCAGGCCCGTTACGAGTTTATCGGTCGGCGACGAAGGTATTCTGATTTTGGCAAAAACGCCGTTTTATGCCGAATCGGGTGGCCAGGTCGGAGATCATGGCGTGATTCGCGCTGGCGAAAACGTGTTCGAGGTTGCGGATACGCAAAAGAAGACCGGCGATTTGATACTGCACATCGGGCGAGTATCGAAAGGCACATTTACGGCGGGCCTGCTTTGTGAAGCGGAGGTGGATGTCGAAGCTCGGAATGCCACTGCTCTCAATCATTCCGCGACCCATTTGCTACATGCTGCATTGCGGAAGGTTCTGGGGGATCACGTGACGCAGAAGGGATCACTTGTCAATTCCGATCGGTTACGCTTCGACTTTTCGCACTTTGCTCCGGTGACCGGGGATCAGCTCGAGACGATTGAGCGACTAGTAAATGAGCAGATTCGTGCAAACAAGAGTGTTTCGGCGGAGCTGATGCCGAAAGAGGCTGCCGTCAAGGCAGGAGCAATGGCCTTATTCGGTGAGAAGTATGGGGATACTGTTCGCGTCCTTCGAATCGGCGATTTTTCGACTGAACTGTGTGGTGGGATTCATGTGACTCGCGCGGGTGACATCGGCTTATTTAAGATCGTTAGCGAAACCGGAGTGGCGGCGGGCGTTCGTAGAATTGAGGCTGTTACCGGCGAGGCGGCAGTCGCGTGGATAGAAAAGAGCGATCGCATTTTGAATACTCTCGGCGAGCGGATGAAAGCGGGACGGGATGCCTTGGACGAAAAGGTAAGCCAGCTCATCGAAAGAAATCGTACCTTGGAGAAGGAGTTGGAGCGGCTCAAAGGTAAGTTGGCAAGTGCTGCTGGCGATGACCTGGTCGCGCGGGCAGTATCGGTTGACGGAATAAAGGTACTGGCAGCGAAAGTTGACGAAAGCGATCCCAAGGGGCTTAGGGATTTGGTGGATCAGCTTAGGAATAAGCTTGGGAGCGCGGCGATTGTCTTGGGATCCGTCAAAGAAGATAAAGTGACCTTGATCGCAGGAGTGACCAAAGATCAGATTGATCGGATCAAGGCCGGAGATTTGGTAAATGCAGTGGCCGTGCAGGTGGGCGGAAAAGGCGGGGGGCGAGCGGATATGGCTCAAGCCGGTGGAACGAACCCTGCGATGTTGGATGCGGCGTTGCAGAGTGTCCCGGATTGGGTACGGCGCTATACGGCATAATCACAGACATAGCTTCGCAGAAAAGATGGCCTTGTACGTACACAAATACGGCGGTACGTCGGTTGGTAGTGTCGATAGAATAAGACACGTCGCCGACAACATTGAGAAAGCGCGGAAGAGAGGCGAAGGCATAGTTGTTGTAGTTTCCGCCATGAGCGGAGAAACCAATCGTCTGGTGGCCTTGGCTCACGAAATTCAGACGCGTCCCGCTCCGCGGGAGCTGGATGTGCTGCTCGCTACGGGTGAACAGATCACAATTGCCCTTCTATGTATGGCGTTGCAGGAAAAAGGAATCCCGGCATGTTCATATACGGGGGGGCAAGTCAAGATCGTAACTGATCGAGCGCATACGAAGGCTCGAATTCTGAATATAGACACTGATCGTGTTTTGAGTGATCTCGGGCGGGGAAAGGTGGTAGTCGTGGCCGGTTTTCAAGGAATCACCGAAGATGGCGATATTACCACTTTGGGGCGGGGCGGATCGGATACTACCGCCGTAGCGTTGGCTGCCGCGCTGAAAGCCGATGAGTGTTTGATTTATACCGATGTGGACGGTGTGTACACTACCGACCCGCGTGTTGAGCCACGCGCGCGCCGTCTAGATCGGATTACATTTGAAGAAATGTTGGAAATGGCGAGCCTGGGGTCGAAAGTGTTGCAAATTCGATCGGTCGAGTTCGCCGGGAAATACAATGTGCCGTTGCGGGTGCTTTCGAGCTTCAAAGAAGGCTGCGGTACGTTAATCTTTTGCGAGGAGAAAAATGTGGAAAAGCCGCTAATTTCGGGGATCGCGTTCAATCGAGACGAAGCCAAGCTAACCATATTGGGGGTTCCCGATCGCCCCGGTATCGCCTACAAGCTTTTGGGCCCCGTCGCAGATGCGAATATTGAAGTCGATATGATTGTCCAAAACATCGGAGAGGACGCGACGACGGATTTTACTTTTACAGTGCATCGCAATGACTATGCAAAAGCTCTGGATATTTTACAGAGCACCTGCGTGGAGCTGGGGGCGCGTGAAGTCGCCGGTGATGACAAGATCGTCAAAGTTTCGTTGGTCGGCGTCGGAATGCGTTCGCACGCTGGTATTGCAAGCAGGATGTTCGAGGCTCTTGCGAAAGAGGGAATTAATATTCAGATGATATCGACCTCCGAAATCAAGATCTCAGTCGTTCTGAATGAAAAATATTTGGAACTTGCGGTTCGGAGTTTGCACGAAGCCTTTAATCTGGAGCGAACGGTAGAAGCGGCTTGAGGTTAAATTTTCATTATAAACATAAGAAAAAGTGATATAATATAGCGCTTAACCGTTTGTGTTGGTTGGCTTGGTGTTGCGGTAGCAGCACCGTTTTTGAGGTAGGTCACGAGCGACCGGAAAGGAAGGATTTATGTTGATATTGACTCGTAGAGTCGGCGAGACTCTGATGATCGGGGATGACGTAACGGTTACCGTACTAGGGGTAAAAGGTAATCAAGTTCGCATTGGTGTGAATGCGCCTAAGGAGGTTTCCGTACATCGGGAGGAAATCTATGAGCGCATAAAAAGAGAGCAGCAGGCTCAAGCACCCGAAAAAACAGCTGAGCATACAGAATAAGTCGATTATAATCTCGTCAGTTTCGGAGAGATGGCCGAGAGGCTGAAGGCGCTCCCCTGCTAAGGGAGTATAGGGTTAAAAGCTCTATCGAGGGTTCGAATCCCTCTCTCTCCGCCATTCCCTTAAAGCCGTAGAAGATCTCGGGTGGTGGGTTTCCAGTCGGGCGGATTCGGGTGCTGCGAGTCGGATTTTCCATCTAGTCGGTGTGGCTTAGATCCGTTTTAGTACGGGTTCGGCGTTCTGTTGTGGCTTCATTTTCGGTGCCCAGTCTTCACATATATGGGATTTCCGGTAAAATAGTCGGCTTTTTCGGGTTGTTCTTGAATTCAACGAGGAATTTTAATGGTCACGATTCGTCTTGCCCGCGGCGGCGCAAAAAAGCGCCCTTTTTACCATGTCGTCGTTGCCGACAGCAGGTGTAAGCGAGATGGTCGCTACATCGAGCGAGTCGGGTTTTTTAACCCGATCGCCTCCGGGAAAGATGAAAGACTGCGTTTGAACGACGTCCGCGTACAATACTGGTTAAGCCAAGGCGCCAAGACGACCGAGCGGGTTCATGCGCTTATTAAGGAATTCCGCAAGCGCTCCGAGGGGGCAGCGGCTTAAAGTTTGAGCTTGTCTCGCGACACAAGTTGCAGTGGCGCAACTGGTCGTAGTCGGGGAGATTGGCGGCGCGTTCGGCGTTCGTGGGTGGCTGAAGGTCCGTTCATATACCGATCCGGCGGACAATATATTGAGTTATTCGCCCTGGCTGATCGGTGATGAAAAAAAACGGAGCCTATATAAGGTCATCGACGGGCAGCAACACGGCGGGTCGGTGCTTGCTCATTTGGAGGGCGTAAATACCCGCGATCAAGCCTTGCAGTTGACCGGGCTGTGCATATTTGTTGATAGAGACCGCTTCGAGCCTGCGAAGCCTGGTGAATTTTACTGGGCCGATTTGGTCGGAATCGAAGTTCGTACGACATCCGGTATGAGTCTGGGAGCCGTGACCGGCATGATGGAAACCGGTGCGAATGATGTCATGGTAGTCAGAGGCGAGCGGGAGAGGCTAATCCCGTTTGTCATCGGAGAGTTTGTAAAGAAGGTCGATCTGAGTGAAGGTTACCTGATTGTGGATTGGGATTCGGATTTTTAGAGTCCTAGCTTGATGCGCTTCGATGTCGTGACCCTGTTCCCGGAAATGGTTGAAAATGCCGCGAGATGCGGCGTAACCGGGCGGGCTCTCGAAAGAGGAGTGGTCGATCTCAAGCTCTGGAATCCGCGGAATTACACCCACGATAGGCATAGGACGGTAGACGATCGTCCCTATGGCGGCGGGCCCGGGATGGTGATGAAGGTTGAGCCGCTGCGTAGTGCCATTCGCGCGGCGCGTGCGGACTCCGATGTCGCTCCGAAGACAATTTACGTGAGCCCGCAAGGTCCTTTGCTCAATCAAGCCGTTATCGTGCAACTTGCACAAAGTTCGAGGCTGATTTTGGTCGCTGGGCGCTACGAGGGCGTGGACGAGCGCTTGATCGAGACCGAGGTCGACGAAGAATGGTCCATAGGCGATTATGTCTTGAGTGGTGGCGAGTTGGCTGTGCTCGTGATATTTGACGCGGTAACCAGGCTGTTGCCAGGCGTTTTAGGGCATGCCGATTCGGCGGTTCAGGATTCGCACATGGCGGGGTTGCTGGACTGCCCCCATTATACGCGGCCTGAGATGGTTGACGGTCGGCGGATTCCCGAGGTTTTGCAGAGCGGAGACCACGGCGCGATCAAGCGCTGGCGGTTGAAACAGTCCCTTGGCCGAACCTGGTTGAGAAGGCCGGACTTGTTAGCGAAGCTGGAACTCGACGCAGAGCAGTGGAACCTGCTGGAAGAATTTAAACACGAATTGAAAGCCGGAACGAATTGAGAGGAATTGCAATGTCCAGTCACATTATTCAACAGTTGGAACGCGAATGGATGAGCCAGAAAACGATCCCGGACTTCGCTCCAGGCGACACTGTAGTCGTACAGGTGAAAGTGAAGGAAGGCAATCGTGAGCGCTTGCAGGCCTATGAGGGCGTGGTAATTGCCAAACGGAACAGAGGATACAATTCCGCTTTCACGGTTCGAAAGATGTCTCACGGGGAAGGTGTGGAAAGGGTTTTTCAGACCTACAGTCCTCAGGTTCAGGAAATTCAGGTTAAACGCCGCGGCGACGTGCGCCGTGCAAAGCTTTATTATCTCCGCAGCCGTACCGGCAAGGCCGCTCGCATCAAGGAAAAAATTTGATTGCGTTAAAGGGTCGCTGCGGCGATCGTTGCGAGAATCAATGACGGGCAGCGAGCGCTGCCCGTTTCTCGTATGGAAAGTGGACTATGTTCGTAGCGCGCATTTAGGAAAACAAGTGCTTTTTCGGGCATGATGTCAGTGGGTTTGATGGAACCGCAATTTGACGAGTCCGACGGCGAGCTGATACGGCGATTCGTGAATGCTCTTTGGGTGGAAGAGGGATTAAGCGAGAACACCCAAAAGGCGTATTGCAGCGATCTCAGCCTATTCGCAGCATGGTTGACTCGGACCCACAAGAAGACTCTCTGGCAGGTAGGTGCGAGCGAGATAGAAGGCTACCTTGCCTTGAAGTTTCGACAGAAGGCAAGTGAGCGGACCAGTGCCCGATTGCTGTCGAGTCTTCGCAAGTTTTACTTGTTTGCCGCCCGAGAGGGCAGTGTCGAAAAGGACCCTACCGTATCCATCGAGGCGCCAAGGATCGGTCGCCCACTACCAAAAACGCTTACGGAGAAGGATGTGGAAGCCTTGTTGGAGGCTCCAAATACGGATGAGCCGCTGGGCTGCCGCGATCGGGTCATGTTGGAGATCCTATACGCCACCGGGCTTCGGGTGAGCGAGTTGGTTGGACTTACACTTGGACAGTTGAATCTTCGTCAAGGCGTTGTACGCGTAGTCGGCAAGGGGAGTAAGGATCGTTTGGTGCCGATAGGTGAAGAGGCCGAGGATTGGATGAATCGTTACCTTGCGCGGGCAAGGCCGGCGATTCTGAGAGGGAGACGCAGCGACGATGTATTCGTCACGGATCGCGGGTCCGGGATGACGCGGCAAGCCTTCTGGTACATTATCAAACGCTATGCTTTACTGGCGGGAATTCGCAAGCCGCTCTCACCGCATACTCTGAGACATGCGTTCGCCACGCATTTGCTGAACCACGGCGCCGACCTTCGGGTGGTTCAACTGTTACTGGGGCACAGCGACTTGTCGAGTACCCAGATTTACACCCACGTTGCCCAAGAGCGCCTGAAGGATCTTCACGCCCGTTGCCACCCGCGCGGTTGAAATCGTTCTGAGCTTTCCGAGGACTTATGACTGCGAACATTCATCCTACCGCTTTTATTGCTTCGGATGTCAAACTTGGTGCCGGGGTTTCGATTGGTCCCTATGCCGTGATCGAAGGCCCCACTGAAGTCGGGGATGGTTGCCGTATAGAATCTCACGCGGTGATTTATTCGTTCGTCCGTATGGGAAGAAATAACCACGTTTGTCCTCACGCGGTCATCGGTGGTTTGCCTCAGGATTTGGGTTTCGATCCCCTCTTGGAAACCTATGTGGAGATTGGCGACGGCAATGTTTTCCGGGAAGGCGTGACGGTGAGTCGCGCCACTCGAAAGGGCGGAGCCACTCTCATCGGCGCGGACAACTATTTGATGAACAACAGTCATGTGGCTCATGATTGCAGGCTCGGAAACAATAATATCTTCGCCAGCGGAGCAACTCTTGGGGGCCATGTTCAGGTTGGCGACCGGGTCTTTTTCGGGGGCGGAGTCATGGTCCACCAATTCTGCCGCATCGGCAGTTTCGCCATTTTGCAGGGACTCGCAGGTATCAATAAGGATGTCATCCCATTTACCATGGTAGGCGGAAGACCGGGCAAACATTATCGGCTGAATTTGGTGGGCATGAGACGTGGCGGCATAGACGGAGATCGTCTCAAAGCCGTATCGATTGCCTACCGGCGTTTGCGCAACAAAAAGAGCTTGGATGACTTGCCTGATACGCCGGAACTGGCCTATTTGCGGGGTTGGCTGACTGAGGAATCGAAGCGTCACGGGACTTTGAGCTTTGTCGATATACAGGGTCGCGGCGAAGACTGAGTTGCCCGTCTTCTCGACGCATCCGTTTGTTTTTTCAGCAGAATAAAGAGCAGTATGAGTCCACTGAAATGTGCCGTGATCGGAGTCGGCTATCTAGGGAAATTCCATGCGGAAAAATATGCTGCACTTCCCGATTGTGAATTGGTTGGCGTGGTTGATACCAGCCTTGAGGCGGCTCAGGCCGTAGCCGCAAGGGCGAGCAGCCAGCCCCTTACCGATTACCGCGAGCTACTCGGTCGTGTCGATGCCGTCAGCATCGTTGTACCGACCAGCTTGCATCACCAAGTGGCTAAGGAATTCCTCGCGAGCGGAGCGCATGTGCTGGTAGAAAAGCCAATCACGGTGACGGTAGAAGAAGCCGATGAGCTCATCCGCATCGCTGCCGAAGAGCGCCGTGTGCTTATGGTGGGGCATCTGGAACGCTTCAACGCCGCCCTATTGGCATTGGATCTGACCGAAGACAAGCCTATTTTCATCGAATCGCACCGCTTGGCGCCGTTCAAGCCGCGCGCTAACGACGTCAGCGTGGTACTTGATCTCATGATCCACGATATCGACATCATTCTGGATCTGGTCGACTGTGAGGTCGACCGCATAGATGCCAAGGGTGTGCCGGTATTGACCGGTGACGTCGACATCGCCAATGCCCGTATTGCATTCAAGAACGGCAGTGTGGCCAACGTCACGGCCAGCCGGGTCAGTCAGAAAGTCGAGCGCAAGATGCGTATGTTCATGCCCAACGCTTATGTTTCCGTAGATTTCCAGAATCGCGTCCTGACGCGTCATCGCAAGGGCGAAGGCGAGATGTTTCCCGGCATACCGGAAATCGTCAGTGAAGAGTCCGTGTTCGAGGGGGGAGACGCTCTGTTGGAGGAGATCAGGCATTTCGTCACTTGTATCCGCGACAGTCGCGAACCATTAGTGTCCGGTTATGCGGGGCGCCGTGCTCTGGCGACGGCTACCGAAATAACCCGGTTGCTCAACGTCTGATCCATTGAGCCGTACGCGCGTAAATGGTTTTTCCGCCGCTTTCCGGTCGTGCTTGCCGGGATAAGATGTCGCCGAGCGACGATTTTCTTGATAACGCCTAGAGGAGAGTTAGATCTCATGATCCCCATGGTCGATTTAAAAGCCCAGTATCTGCAGCTCAAGGATGAAATCAATCAGAGCCTGGAGCAGGTTCTGGAGAGCTGTGCCTTTATCCTGGGGCCGAACGTCAGGGCGTTCGAGGAGGAAGCGGCAGCTTATTTGGGGGCCAAGCATGCGATCGGCGTTGCTTCCGGAACCGATGCCTTGCATCTGGCTCTGTTGGCGGCGGGTATCGGCGACGGGGACGAAGTCATTACGACGCCGTTTACCTTTATCGCGACCGCGGAGGCGATCCGCTATGTAGGCGCCAAGCCGGTGTTCGTGGACATCAATCCCAAGACCTTCAACATCGATCCCGTGGCCATCGAATCGGCGATCACGGAAAAAACCGCCGCCGTCATGCCGGTCCATTTGTTCGGCCAGCCGGCGGACATGCAGCGAATCGTCGCGGTCTGCGAACAGAATGGGCTCAAGATGGTGGAGGACTGCGCGCAATCGTTCGGCGCATCCATAGCCGGGCGGCAGACCGGCAGTTTCGGCGCCAGTGCCGGATTCAGTTTCTTTCCGAGCAAGAATCTCGGTTGCTACGGTGACGGCGGCCTAGTAACCACTGACGATGACGAAATCGCCGACAGGATCAAGATGCTGCGTAATCACGGGTCCGAAGTTCGCTATTACCACGACGTGATCGGCTACAACAGCCGGTTGGACGAAGTTCAGGCTGCGATCTTGCGAGTCAAGCTCAAACGCATTGACGACTTTAACCGCAATCGTCGCGGTGTCGCCCAACTGTATTCGGAGCTGATGGCCGATTTACCGGTAACCGTGCCGTACGAGGATGGCGTGGGCGTCCACGTTTACCATCAGTACACCGTCCTGACCGACCGGCGCGATACCATCATGCAGGCTCTTCAGCAGGCGGGCATCGCCTGCGCGGTTTACTATCCGGTGCCGCTCCATCGGCAGAAGGTGTTTGCGAATGACTGCTCCGGGCTCGGTTTGCCCGTCACCGAGGCTATTGCGGAGAGCTGCCTGTCCCTTCCTATCTACCCCGAACTTCAGGAAGCCGAAATACGCAGGATCGTGTCGATCATCCGTGCCGCGTTGAATGGCTGATCGTTCGCCTCTTGTCATGTTGAGTGCCGGAGAAGCCTCCGGCGATCTTCACGCCGCCAATCTTTTTCGGGAACTGAAAAAACTGGTTCCCGAGCTTCGCGGCATCGGCATGGGGGGAATCAAAATGCGCGAGGCAGGGATCGAAATCCGTTGCGACTCGACTCATCTCGCCGTTATCGGGCTGGCCGAAGTGGCCAAGCATTACGGTGAAATTCGCCAAGCGCTCCGGTCCATGGAACGGATGGCCTGCGAGGAGACGCCGGATTTGCTGATCTGTGTCGACTATAAGGAGTTTAACTTTCGTCTTGCGCGGAAAGCCAGGGCGTGTGGCATCAAAGTCCTGTTTTACGTGAGCCCTCAAGTTTGGGCCTGGCGTCCCGGACGGGTGAAAAGCTACGGCCGGATCATCGATCACATGGCGGTGATTTTTCCGTTTGAAGTGCCGTTCTACGAGAGGTATAAAATCCCGGTGACCTATGTGGGGCATCCCTTGGCGGGAAAGGTAAAGCCATCCATGGGTAAGGCCGAGGCGATGGCAAAGTTCGGTTTTGCCGATAAGGGACCGCTGATCGGCTTGTTGCCGGGTAGCCGCGCCAACGAGATCAATCGGCTGCTGCCGGTAATTCTAGATGCGGCGGGACGGCTCGCGCAGGAAGTTGCGGAAGTGCAGTTCGTCCTGTTTCGGGCGTCATCCATATCGGATCAGTTGCTGGAAAGCCATCTCGATCTGCGTGGTCTTCCTATCCGTGTAATCGAAGGGCAGGATTACGATGCTCTGCAGTGCTGCGACGCCGTTATTACGGTTTCCGGTACAGCCACTCTGGAAGTGGCCTTGTCAGGCGTACCCATGGCGATCGTTTACCGGCTGACTCCGCTAAGCTACTGGCTCGGCCGACTGTTGGTCCGTATTCCTTACATCGGATTGCCGAATATTCTGGCGGGGCGCCACATTGTCCGCGAGTTTATCCAGCAGGATGCAACGGCAGACAATATTGCCGGCGAAATCGTCCGGATTCTTCGAGACCGTGATTATGCGGAAGCGATGCGGCGGGCACTGGCGCGAATCAAGGAAGACCTGGGAGAGGAGAACGGCGCGGGCAAACTTGCGGAACTGGCGGCGGGAATGCTAAAACAGAGCTGAGCGTGGACCCGGCTCAAGCCGCTAATGCATGAATAACCTACCTTGAGTCGAGACTTCTTCCCAAGTCGATGCCAGTCCGACCACTTCTTCGCCCTCGGCATATTCGACGTGCATCGCGTTTCCGCAAAATTCCTTGGCCTTCTTCTTGGCCATGGACGCCAGTTCCGCGATGACTTCCTTGGTCAATCCAGCGTGGGCGGCGGCTACCGGCACCAGGCCTATGGAAAGGGATACGAATGGAAAATATCGCTTCTCGCCATACCTGTCGCACGCTTCTATACCGCCGATTTGCCTGTCCTTCGCGGTGTAATGCTCCGGTACTAGCGTCTCGAAGGTTTGTAACAATTGCCGGCATCGCTCCTGCCAGTCGGTGCTCCGGAACAGGACGATAAAATCGTCGCCGCCGATGTGTCCCATAAAATCCAGATCGGGATTCGACACTTCCGTCAAAAGGCGGCCTACGAGCTGTATCAGGTCATCGCCGCGCATGTAGCCGTAAACGTCATTATAGGCTTTGAAATTATCGATATCGCAATAGGCAACAACGAAGTCCTCTCGATTCCGCAGGAACTCATCCACTTTCTGCTGAATCAAAACATTACCGGGCAATAGCGTCAGCGGATTAGCGTAGCGGGCTTTGGTAATCTGCAAGTCGGTGATCGTGCTCAGAAGATCCAGGAGCGTGCCCTTGCCGATCAGCCGTCCGTTGTCCGTAATTATGAATTCGCCCGTCTGGTGATTGACTGCGCTGGTCAGGCAGCGGCTGACGTCTTCCAAGGACGTGTGCAAGTCGAATTTGAAAGTCGGCTTGAAGACGAATTCCCGTATGGGTTTTCGGCCGTGCAGGTCGCGTCCGTAGCGGCTGGCTAAAAGGTTCATCAGTTCGTCGCGCAAGACGAGTCCGATGGGTTCGTCGTTGTCCACGATGGCTACCGATTGGAGCGTTTCGCTGATGCGGAACAGGTCGCCGACCTCTTCCATGGTCGCTTGCGGCGAAATGGTCGGAACTTCTTTCAGCAGATGGGCGATCGTCAGTTTTTCCGAGTAGACGTTGCGTTTTTGCCGATCGCTGAACAGTTGCGGGTTCAATGCGATATCAGGTGTTTTTTTCGGTGGAGCGAAATAGAATCCCTGGGCCATGTCGATGCCCAATTTGCGTAAGGCGGCATATTCGTGTTTGTGCTCGATACCTTCGGTAATCGTTTGGCAACCAAGAGATTTGGCGATTTCTATGATGGACTTGATGAACTGGCGCTTGGTCTGGTCTTCGTCGACGCAATCGATGAAATGGCGATCGATCTTGACGAAATCGGGGTTTAGTTCAGACCAGAGCTTGAGGCTGGAATGACCTGCTCCGAGATCATCCAAGGCAACTTTGAAGCCCATGGCGCGGTAGTGTTGCAGGGCATGCTGAAATACCGTCCAGTCCTGAATGGGTTGAGTTTCCGTGATTTCGACAACGACGCGGTCCGGGTCGAGTTTGTGGTTTTGCAGATACATGAGAGTTCGTCCATGAATAAATTCGTCATCGGTCAGCGTTATGGGATTTATATTGATGAAGAGGTGTCCCGCAAGACCGAGTTTGGCGAATTGCCGGACGATCAGCTTGCGGCACAAGAAATCCAATTCCGCGAGGCGTCCGTACTTGGCCGCAGCGGCGAACAGAACGTTCGGCCGATGTAAGAGAGATTCGGAAGGTCCGCGAATCAGGCCCTCGTATCCGAAAATCGCCTGTTTATCCAATGCAACTATCGGCTGGAACAATACGGTTAATTGTTCCAGCGAGAGTATCCGATCCAGCAGGCTCTTGACGTGGACTTCTTGCTTCTGCACTTAGGTCTCGCCGCGGTCGAAGTGTAAGACAGCGTTTTATCGATGAACTATAGCAGTTTGTTTCAGTTTGACCGACAAACATGTACATATAATCGTATGACCCGCTGCGGTATGGCATTCGGCAATGACGCCGAGAGCATTTTCCGGCATGGACTGGTTCCGTGCCTTTCCCGCTAAGATTTTGAGGTGGTTATCATGAGTCGCGCTTTTGTCAAAGAACCGGACGGCGAAGAGATCGGTGGCGGTTTACCTGAACGGCCGCGTAGTTCCTACACCAACTATGTTACTCCGCAAGGATTGGCGCAGCTTCAGTCGCGGGTCCGTGAACTCAGTTCAGAGAGAGATGCCCTGGATGGGAATGACGATCTGGGCGCCCGGCAGCAGCTTAAACAGGTCGAGCGCGATTTGCACTATTACGAGGAGCGTGTTCAAAGTGCCGTGGTCGTGCAGCCGGATGCTCAGGCGGATGACAAGGTTCGCTTCGGTTCGACCGTCGAGGTTCTTGATTCGGACGGTCAGTCGCTGCGTTTTACCATCGTCGGCGAGGACGAGGCGGATGCAAGTCACGAGAAGATAAGTTGGATGTCGCCTTTGGCACGGGCTCTACTGGAGGCTCAAGTAGGGGACGTGGTAACGTGGAAGCGGCCGGTAGGAGACAAGGAACTGGAAGTCGTAGCGATTCGAAAAGGCTGAGCGATGTCGACGAGCTTTCCCATGCCTTATAGCATCCGTCACAGCCGACGAGCCAAGCATCTGCGTCTCGTCGCCAAACCTGAAGGAATCGAACTCGTCGTACCGCCGACCGTCAGCGAATCTCGAGCCCTGGCGTTCTTGCAGAAGCATCGTGGGTGGGCCGAACGCAAGCTTGCGGAAATGCGGTCGGTAACGCCGGAATCCCGGCCGAAAAGAGGTCTGCAAAACGGGGCGACGCTTCCGTTTCAAGGTCGAGAGGTTCCGTTGGTGGTTCGCGAACATGCCGGGCGACGAACTTATATCCGGTATGACGGGCATTTTTTGCTCTCGATACCCGCCGGGGCCTCGGAAAATCAAGATCATCTCGCCCTGAAGGCTCTTTTTGCTTGGACCAGGCTGTGGCTCCGGGACGAGGCCCGCTCGATTGCCGAACGGCACGCACCCCGTTTCGGATTATATCCACGCCAAATCCGGGTCAAGAGGATGACGAGCCGGTGGGGAAGTTGCGGTCCCATGAATGACATCAACTTGAATTGGCTTCTGGCTTTCGCGCCACCGTCGGTTTTGGAATATGTGGTCGTTCATGAGTTGTGTCATATCCGTCACCGAAACCACTCGTTCGATTTCTGGGCGTTGGTGGCTCACCATATGCCCGATTATTCTTCGGAACGCCAATGGCTTCGTCTGAACGGCGCCACCTTGTTGAGACGCTTCGAGTAGCGCCATGATCGGGAAAGTTAAACAAATATTGGTATTCGGCACTACCGCAATCGCGCTGTACATGGGTGTGCAACTGTTTGCCACGCGCAGCCTGGTCGCGGGAACGCCGCCTGCTATCCACACTACCGCATTGGACGGGAGGACCTTCGATATTCCGAATCGGGACGGCCGACCTGCCGTGCTTTACTTCTGGGCAAGCTGGTGCCATATCTGCAAGGCAATGCAGAACTCCATTCGTTCTTTGGCTCGAGATACGTCGTTGGTCAGCGTAGCGCTCTTGTCCGGGGATGAGTCCGAGGTGCGTGAATACGTCAAGCAGGAAGAATTCGAGGTTCCGGTGATACTCGACGAACGTGGCGATATCGGCAAAGAATACGGTGTGCGTGGCGTGCCGGTCGTGTTTATTCTGGGTCCTGATGGCGATATCCGCTTTTCGTCCATCGGCTATACCAGCGAACTCGGCCTACGTCTGCGACTGTGGCTGGCAGGCCTGTAGGGTCATTGATTGAGCGCCGCTCCCGCCAACATGACCGCCATCGAAATCATTCAATGGGGCGGTCCGGAAGTACTGCAAGCCTGTCGGCGGACGACACCGCAGCCGGGACCCGGCGAGGTATTGATCAAGGTTGCCGCGGCCGGTGTGAACCGTCCGGATGTCATGCAGCGCAAAGGGCTTTACCCGCCACCGCCCGGAGCATCGGATATACCGGGGCTGGAAATTGCCGGCGAAATCGTGGCCTTGGGAGATGGGGTAGGCGTACCGGCCGTCGGCTCTTGGGTTTGTGCCCTGGTGACCGGTGGTGGCTATGCCGAATATTGTTCGGCCGCCGCAGCACTTTGTCTGCCGATTCCAAAAGGGCTTGGTCCGGTCGAAGCAGCCGCCGTCCCGGAGACGTTCTTCACCGTTTGGACCAATGTCTTCGAGCGGGGCGGGCTCAGAGCCGGGGAAAGCGTGCTGGTACACGGGGGCGGCAGCGGGATCGGCACCACCGCAATTCAGCTTGCGCGCGTTTTCGGCGCCACCGTGTTCGTAACCGCGGGAAGTGCGGAAAAATGCCGTTTTTGCGAGCGGCTCGGAGCGCGGGCGATCAATTATCGTGAAGAAGATTTTGTCGATCGTATCCAGACGCTGACGGAGGGCAAGGGCGTAAACCTGATTCTCGACATGATCGGCGGTCCTTATCTTCAGCGCAATCTCAGCTGTCTCGCAGTTGATGGCCGGCTCGTCGTGATCGCGGTTCAGGGGGGGGCTAAAGCCGAAATTAACTTGCTGCCTATTTTCCTGAATCGCCTGACTTTAACCGGCTCGACCTTGAGACCACGAAGCGTGAACGAGAAAGCCGCGATCGCCAACGCACTTAGGCAGAACGTGTGGCCTTTGCTCGAGTCGGGCCAGGTCAAGCCGGTGGTTTACGCCAATTATCCATTGGTCGAAGCATCGGAAGCTCATAGCTTGATGGAAAGCGGCCGACACGTCGGTAAGATCGTTTTGTCGGTCGTTTAAGCACGAATCGGCTTACGCGCCTTTTTTAACATCAGGAAACCGAAATAAATCGTGCCCTTTTCCGTGAAGAAGAGATCCTCCCTTGTGACGATATTTGCCGCGAGCGTCGCGCTGGTTTCTCCGGCATTCGTTTCGGCCGGATTCGAAGAAGGCATGACAGCCATCGAAAGCCGCGACTATGCCAAGGCGTACGCGGAATTCAAGCCTCTGGCGGAGCAGGGCATGCGCGAGGCCCAAGTCAATTTGGGCAATCTTTACATGAGAGGGCTCGGTGTGGCGCAGGACTATGCCGAGGCCAAGCACTGGTACGAGCAAGCGGCCCGGCAGGGCGATGCGCAGGCCGAGAGCAAGCTCGGCATTCTTTATTTTTACGGTTTGGGGGTGCCGATCGAGATGAGCGAGGCGGCACGCTGGTTCAGTAAAGCGGCCGAGCGGGGCGAAGCCAGCGCTCAGGCGGTACTGGGGGCGCTTTATGTCTCCGGCAGCGGTGTAGAAAAGGATAATGCTCAGGCCTACTTCTGGTATACGCTGGCTGCGGAACAGGGAAATCAAAACGCGGCCCACGGCAAGAACAGCCTGGTCGAAGAGATGACTCCCGGAGAAATGGCCTCGGCTTTGGATCGTCTCGCCGAGTGGCAGAAGCAAAAAGAGGCGGCCGAGGCGCTATCGGCGGAAAACAAGTCCAAGCCGAAGAAATCTTCGGCACGAAAAGGTGGGAAGGCACCGAAGTCGGCCGGTAAAAAGGCCAGGTCGAAGTGAATATCCGCTTTCGCTTGACTTTCGTTTGTCTCAAGCGAAGTGGCAAACGTAATCCAGCATTTCCGTCACATCGATGTCGAACCGGCTGTCGCCCGGCACCTGGAATGAATCGCCGGCCCGAAAAGTCTTCCATTCCGTTTCGCCCGCCAAGCGCACTCGACAGGTGCCGGCATTAATTTCCATGGTTTCCGGCGCAGCGGTGTTGAAAGTCAGGGTGGAAGGAAAGATTACGCCGACGGTCTTGCGGCTGCCGTCCGGAAAAAGGACGGTATGACTGACACATTGACCTTCAAAATAGACATTGGCTTGCTTGATGATGCTGACATTGTCGAATTGAGACATGCTGGTTCCTTCGGGACAAAGCCGACATTATACGTGACAGCCGCTGCACCGGCATTTGAAGACATGGGCGTGAATTCGGGCAGGCTGGCCGACAAGATCGCTGCCGGTTAATATGAGCGGTTTCGTGAGTACCGCAGCTGTCGAATGTTAGAGCAACTTTTCTGGTCATTGACCCATCGTCCATACATCACGGTCTTTCTGATCGCGTTCTTGTTGCTTTCCTGGCTGGAGCAAGGCGCTTTGCGAACGTGGATTTGGATCATCATCAGCTACTCGGTGGCTTTGCTCGCAGAGTGGGGAAGTATCAATTACGGGATTCCGTTCGGAAGGTATGTCTATCATTACGAGGCGCTGAGCAACGATTTGGTCGTTTTCGGCGTGCCTTTCTTCGACAGTCTGTCGTTTTCCTTTCTCAGCTACGTCAGTTTCTCGCTGGCGCAGTTCTTCATGTCTCCCTTCTGGATCAAAGCGTACGACGTGCAGCGGGTTACCTCGGTCGAGATTCGAAACTCGGTGTCCGTGCTGTTGCTCGGGGCGTTTCTCATGCTTGTCGTCGACCTCATCGTCGATCCCATAGCCAACCTCGGCAAGTACTGGTTTCTGGGAGATATTTATCATTATCCCGATCCCGGCGTTCACTTCGGAGTGACCCTCGAAAATTACGCCGGATGGTACATCGTTGCGACGGTAACGATTTTCCTGAACCAACATATCGATCGGTATTTATTGGATCGGGAGAAAAGGCGGGGAGAACCGGTCGAGCTGGCTTATGTGCCGTGTAAGGGATTATTCGCACCGCTTTTCTGGAGCGGTATCGTCATCTTTCAGCTGGGGGTGACCTATTGGCTGGCTTATGGCGGAGAGGTCTTACCGGACCAGGAACGCCTGAAGTTGCAGGCCCTCACCGGCAGCTTCATCATCGCCCCGATCCTGGTGCTCGCTGCGGCGCAGTTGGTCAAGCCTTTCAACCGCGTGAGCGGCGATGACATTCGGGAACACATCAGCACTTATCCATCGGGACCTGCCGGTGGACCCAAGGTTGCAATACCCGTCACGCCTCCGGCCTCATCGCTCGCCGGCGAGGCGCGAGACCACGAAGGTTCGTAGCGATTCCGCCATCATACGAGCCCGTATCCGAGGGCGATTGCCTTCATTCGGCAAACTGGCCGGATTAGGAAATGTTCGCGAGGCTCGGCTTCTTATGAGCACCGGCGCTCGCATAGCGCCAGCTCAGACCCAGGGATTTTTGCAAACTCGCGAGCATATCCCCGAGGTCTACGGGTTTGGTGATAAAGTCATCGAAGCCCGAAGCCAGGCACATTTCCCTGATGTCGTCGAACGCATGGGCAGTGACCGCGATAACCTTGACGTTACGCCCGAATTCCGTTTCCCGCAAATGCTTGACGGTTTCCGTCCCATCCATATCGGGCATCAGGAGATCGATCATGATCAGGTCGGGCTTGAATACCGCGAATTTGGCCAAGCATTCTCTGCCGCTCGTGCCGGTTTCTATGGCGAAGTCCATGGATTCCAGCAGGGCCGACAACATCGCCAGGTTGTCGGAATTGTCGTCCACGAGCAAGATTCGCCGTTTCCTCCCCATGTATCCGATGATCTGAGTTTCGTCGGCCTTCAATGCCGACGGATTCGACGCTACCGGCAATGTCAGGGAAACCGTGAAGACGCTGCCCTTCCCGCGGGTGCTCTGCACGTCGATTCGTCCGCCCATCGCATCCACCAGCCGCTTGCTTATCGCTAGCCCAAGACCCGTACCCTCCGTAGAGTCGTGGTCGGCCAGTTGCTCGAAGGCCAGAAAAATCCGTCCTATGTCCTCTTCAGCGATACCGAGCCCGGTATCTTCGATCCGAAAGTGGACGGTATCTGCGTGATTAAAGACTTTCAGAGCGGCATAGCCCTGACGGGTGAACTTTATGGCATTACCCAGAAGGTTGATCAGAATCTGCCGCAATCTTTTTTCGTCGCCGAGCACATATTCCGGTAGAGTGGGCGCTTTTTCATAGTTAAAACCAATGCCTTTGTTTATCGCTCGGAACTCAAAAATCTCGGCAATGCCATCGATGAATTCCGAAAAATGGAAAATGGAATTTTCCATCTCCAGCCTACCCGCTTCTATTTTTGATAAATCGAGGAGATCGTTGATCAGAGTCAACAGATGATTTCCGGAACGGCTGATGTAGCTCAGGTATTCTTTGTGTTTTTGAGTTATATCGCTCTGTTTTTGAAGTACCTGGGTAAATCCGAGTATGCCGTTTAACGGAGTCCTCAGTTCATGGCTGATATTGGCGAGAAACTCGGTCTTGGCTCGATTTGCCGCTTCGGCGGTCTCTTTGGCCTCCCTCAAAGCGAGCTCGCCTTGCTTGCGCTCGGTAATATCGACCCAGGCACCGATCGCCTCCGTTACGTTTCCCTCCGAATCCCGAAGCAATCTTATTTTGTCGTGAATCCATCGGTACGAACCGTCCTTGTGCCGAAACCGGTATTGATGCGTCATTTCGCTCTGGCTGATCAGCAAACTCTGAATTTCGAGCGCGGCGGCGCGGTCTTCCGGATGGACATGATTGATCCAGAAGTTCTCTTCGAGATACCAACAGCGCGGCTCATAGCCGGTTGCCGAGGTTATGGTTTCGCCTATGAAATCGACTTTGAAAGGGGCTTTCGGGTTGTTCGTCGGGGACAGGATGTAAATTACGGATGGACTGGTATTAACGATGTATTCGAGTCGGTTTTGGGAGTGTTCCAATTTTTCCTGTTGGGTACGCAATGCGCATTCCAACTGCTTATAGTTCGTGATATCGGTAAACACCGCCTGGATCAGTTGTTTTTGATTAAGCTGGACGACCTTGGTGGTGACGCGAACATTCCGTACTATGCCGGTCCTGGTGACATGCTCGGTTTCGAATACATCGCTACCGGTATCCCGGGTTTTCTCGATGTGTTGTCGGATATCTTCTTCCGTTTCCAGTCGATCGACATCGCTAATCCGCAAATTGCTGAATTCCTCTCGGCTATATTCGAGGTTTTGATGGGCTTTCGGATTGAAGTCGATGATCTTTCCGCTCTCTATGTCCACTAATACCAACGCGTCCGGCATTTGCTCGAATAATGTGCGATAGCGGCTTTCCGATTCGCGCAACGATTCCTCGACACGGAGACGCACCAGGATTTCGTCTTCAAGTTGGGCATTGGCCTCGACAAGCTGCGCGGTGCGCTCTTCCACCATTTTTTCCAGATTGGCGTTCAGCTGGCGGATTTCCCGACCTTTTCGCTTGCGTTCTTCGATCTCGTGCTGCAGCTGCCGGTTGGTTTGTTCGAGCTTGGCGGGACTCGGAAGCTTCAGGGCATGGGGGATCAGCGGCCATAACAGGACCGAAGTAGCGATCGAGACCAGCCCGGTGAACAGCTTCACGATTCCGTCAAGCACGTAATCGGGGCGCCAGATCGTCCAAATTGCCATGAGATGGGTCGCCCCGCAGGCCATGATGAAGATGCCGAACAAGACGAAGATCCAGCGAAATTCGAGATCCTGGCGCTTGATGACGAAATAGATCAGTGCTGCGGGAATGGCGAAATAAGCCGCTGCAATCAGAGAGTCCGACAGGATATGAAGGAGCAGCAGGTCGGAGCGCCAAAGTAGGCATGTGCCGTGGGGGATGAAATCCTTGATCGTCTGAGAATCGAACAGATTTTGGAACATGGGAGGCTTATCTGTAGTGAAACCGCATCCATTTGCCGAGGTCTGATCATGCTTCCGGAGCTAATCCGTAGAATTGACTTTCACCAGTTCCACATCGAAGATCAGAGCGGAGTTCGGCGGAATGACACGACCTACGCCGCTTTTGCCGTAAGCCAATTTGGGCGGAATGAAAAAGCGATACTTGGCGCCTTCTTTCATGAGCTGCAAACCTTCGGTCCAGCCGCGGATGACCCCGTTTAAAGGAAAACTCACGTTTTCGCCGCTGTCGAACTCCTGACCGGAAATAAGACTGCCCCGGTATTTGACGGTTACAGTGTCCGTGGCTTTGGGTGAAATGCCCGTGCCTTCGTCGAGAATCATGTACTGCAGGCCGCTTGCGGTACTCAGGACGCCGGGTTTTTTCTCGTTCTCGACCAGGAACTTCAAGCTTTCCTTCTTATGTTTTTCAGCATCGGCCGATGACGGCGGGGCGCAGGAGGACAACCCGAGAACGACAAGCGCAACCGCAACCGCTCGGGGTAAAAATCCGAGTTTCTTCATTGTTCTTACACTCCTTCTTGGAATTGATGGGCGAACCGGGCGCCGAATCTTACGGGCTTCGATGTGTGGCACATTGACGAACGACGAAAAGCCGAGTTCGAATCGCGGCTCGTGTGATCGCGCGAATCACGTTTTTACTCGGCTGGGCTTGCTTCTGCAAGAGTAGCATCCAGCTGGGCGTCCGGTGTGTGGCCGGTGTAAGCAGAGAATTCCTGTCTGGTATCGGGAAGGAATCCGCCCGCCTGCATGGTCCACAACTTCTGATAAAAGCCTTTTGCCGCCAGCAGTTCCTCATGGTTCCCGTCCTCGACGATACGGCCCCGGTCGAACACCAGGATACGGTCGAGATGGGCAATAGTGGACAGGCGGTGGGCGACGACGATAACCGTTTTCCGTCCCATTGCCAGATCCAGATTTTCCTGAATGGCCTTTTCCGTAATCGAATCCAGGCTGGACGTGGCCTCGTCGAGAATCAAGATCGGTGCGTCTTTGACCATCACCCGTGCAATCGCGATACGTTGCCGCTGGCCGCCGGACAATTTGACGCCGCGTTCGCCGACTAGGGATTCGTAACCGTCTTTCATGCCTTCGATGAACTCGTCGGCGCGGGCCATTCGCGCGGCAACGGCGATGTCGGCATGATCCGCGTCCAAGCGTCCGTAGCGAATATTCTCCTTCAGCGAACGATGGAACAAAGTCGGATCTTGCGGAATCAGGCTGACTTGTTCGTGAAGTGAATCCTGAGTGACATGGGCGATGTCGGTGCCGTCGATCAATACCTGACCACCCTGAGGCTCGTAATAGCGGAGGATCAGCCCGACGAAGCTGGATTTTCCCGAGCCCGAGAACCCGACCAAGCCGACTCGCTGGCCGGGTTCGATGACAACGCTCAAGCCGTCGAATACACACTGTCCCGGCACGTAGCTGAAGCGGACGTCGCGGAACTCGATGCGTCCTCGGGAAATTCTCAGCGGCTGCGCCTCCGGCGCATCGACAATGTCGTGCGGTTTGACGATGGTGGTTACACCATTGCTGACATTGCCGACGTATTCGAAAAATTCCAGAAAGCGACGGCTGAGGTTGCGGGCATCGCCGATGATCAAAAGCGCCAGTCCGGCGCTCATGGCGAAGTCGCCGACGCCAATCAAACCTTGGTCCCAAAGCTTGAGGGCAAAGTAAATCGTGCCCACCTTCAGTGCTGCCGCGGAAAGGAATTGAAACCAGCGGACCCGTTCCATGTACCAGAAGGTCCGGCGACCGGCTTTGACCTCGGTTTCCAGATAACGGTTGAGATATTCGCGTTCATGATAAAAGCGTGCGAACAATTTGACGTTCAGTATATTGGTCACGGAGTCGACGATCTTGCCGTTCACCTGACTGCGGGTTTCGGCATAATCCTGAGCGTACGGGCGACAGCGTTTGGCCAGCCAGAACGATACGCCTACGTAGACCAGGACCCAGGCGGCTACGAACCCTCCGAGATCCGCGTGAGTCCGCAGCAGCAGTGTAACGGATACGGCGAAGACGACGCCTATCGGCCAGAAATCGAACAACACGGCCCAAACGGTATGATTGACGCTCATCGCGGTTTCGGTGATCCGATGAGCGAGTGCGCCGGCAAAGTGCCCGCTGAAGTAGCGGACCGAATGGTGCTGCAGATAGGCGTACAGCATTTCGGTGGTCCTCTGGCGCAAGCGAGGACCAGCCACGATCAGGCAGGCGCCGCTGGCTCGGCTGAACAGGATTTCGGCGACATTCAGCGCGGCGAAAAGCAGCAGGGGCGTTTTCAGGCGCTCGATCAGCGGAGCCGCATTACCGTCCGCCGCCGTCACTCCGTCGATGATTTGTCCGATGGCATACGGTACCAGGATATTGCTTGCGGCCTGCCCCGTTTCCAGAATCAGCATCAGCAATAGCCATCCGCGAAAACCCCCCATGCAGTGAATGATGAACCGAAACCCGGTATCGGGCAGAGCAGGAGCGGAAGCCGCGCGTTTAAAGGCAAAATACTTCGAATTGTTCATGTAAAAAGTGCAAGAATCCGGAGGCAATGGAAGCGGTGCTCACATCTGGAGCGAACAGGAACGATGCGCACGAGCCCTGAATATCTCGTCGGCCACCGCTTATGGGCAGCAGGACGAGACTTTGGTCACGAAAGGCGCAAGGACGGTGTAATGACGATACGCAGACGGCGGGCGAACATGCCCGGCCCTGCCCCATTACGGTCCCCGGATCCGCCGGGGCAACGAACAGGCAGGGCCTCGAGTCCTCAGGGTTACAGGGATGGCCGAAAAGCTCGGACGAATGACGCTGCGTTTGACCGGAAGCGTTCGCTAACCGGTCTGCGCACGAAAGCCGGAATCGAATCCGATCGAATGCGGGCGTTCGTACCGGTCTTCGCTATCGGCATCCATCTCGTCTTCAGGTTGGATACGGATATCCAGCCTATCGACATCGTCTGCCCATTTATCCAGGAGTGCCGGCAGACTCTTTCTCAAATAGTCTCCTTTGATTCTCATGGTACTTTCCTTAACTTTGAGTGAGTTGGCGTATTTTTATCCTGTACCTCGGCAATGCCTCGGCACTCAAGTTATAAGGAAAATCAGGTTGCGGGTAAATCAGAAATCCTTATGCAAGATTCCTGATTCATAAGAACCACGTGCCATCGGTGCGATGGCGGGGCGTTATTAACCCGGCCCATGAGAATGGGCGGGCTCAATCCGGGAGTGAGGCGCCCCCGGCGCGGCGACAAGCCGCGTGAGCCAGATCTAAGCATGTACCGGCCTTTGGCGGCGGCCCGTAAATACCCTTTTGGTTTTTACGGGCCTGATGAATCAGGACCGGAAAGTTCGTGGTCCATGGCCGGTGCCTTCAATACGGCACGCAACGGCAGGTGATCGGAAGTTTCGCGTGCCAGGGGCGTGGCATACGCGGCGATATCCGCGAGCATTTCGCGTGGTTTGACCCAGATTCGGTCGAGAGGGAACAGTGGATAGATGGACGGGTAAGTCGCGATATCGGGGATATGGCCGAAATGATTGCGCAGCCAACGCAAAGGCCTTCCCCATAGAAACCACTCGTTGAGATCGCCGAAGAGGAGCGTCGGTGGCTCGGCATTAGCCAGAATGCTCAGAATGCGGGTCATTTGCTTTCGCCGCTCGCCGGGAAATAATCCCAGATGGGTACCGATCGCGCGAAGCGGCCCGCAGGGGCTCTCAACCGAGAGATCGATCGCGGTACGGGGCTCTCTGTTAGGAATGCTGAGATCGACCCGCCTGATATTGCGAACCGGCAGCCGGGTAAGAATGGCGTTTCCATAATGTCCGTTCCGGCGCAGCAGCGTCGGGCCCGGAACCGCCCGGTAGTGTAACCGGGCGGCAAAATGCTGAAGCAAATCGAGAGCGACCTTGGGTTCCCATTGCAGCTCCTGAAGCGCGATGAGGTCTGCATTGAGTTCGCGAATGATCGTCAAGACTCGCTCGGGATCGTAACGGCCATCACGGCCGACGCAGTCGTGAACGTTGTATGTTGCAACGACCAATGACATGACTCGGCCGGCCCCGCTATCCTACCGAGCCGCCGGCGCATGCCGCATTTTCCACTTCCCGCCGGCGCAGCCATCGATAGGTGGCGAAGGCAGCAGTTCCGATAACGATGGCGGAACCGACGAGCAAGGCGATGTTGACCGGGCTGGGATGATGTACCGCGGCCGCCAAGCGATCGGAGAAAACCGTGATGGCCAGGGTGCCCGGGACCATGCCGAAGATCGTTCCGAGTAAAAAATCGCGGAAACGGATGTGAGAGGCTCCTGCGACCAGGTTGACCACGGTGAACGGCGCAACCGGTATCAGCCGAACCGTGAGCATGGCAAGTAAGCCACGATGGCGCAGCCAACGACTGAGCGTATTGAGCCTACTACCGCCCAGTCGTCGCACGAGATCTCGACCGAAGACTTGGCCGAGCGCAAAGGTGAGGGAGGCGCTGATCAGCGATCCGAGAATAGCGTAAACGAAACCCGAGGTAGGACCGAACACTACGGCGGTGACAAAGATCACGAGTGTGATCGGTATCGCCGTCAGGGCGGCGATGATATAGGCTCCGATGACCCATACCGGTGTTGCCGGAATCCGCTGAAACGTGCGTCCAACACTGATCAGCGTCTCTTTGTCCAGCCAGTCGTGCAGCGGGCCCCAGCGCCACGCGGCGGCAAGCGCTCCGATCGCCGCCAGTAGGCTGAGGGTGGCGGTAATCCGCTTGCGGGCGGAGGGCCTATGCTCGACCGGAATCAGTTCGTCGATCAAACGGTCCGGATCGATAGGCGCCTCCGGATCGACCACGCTGGCCTGGGGCAGCAGAGCGTCGGCCTCGGGTGATACCTCACCTTCCAGGTGCCTGAGTGTGTGTGCGTTTCCGCGCAAACTTTCGATGCCGCGAATCAGCGATCCCTCGTTTCTGATGGCCTGTTCCACTCGATCGGTACCTACGCCCAGATGCTCGGCGAGCAATCGGTTCCGCAAGCCGGCAATCGCCGTAGCAGTCTCGGCGTCGGTTGCTTCCACGGCCAGATTGCATTCAGTGTCCAGCCCCATCGAGCGATTGTTCAGATTCGCCGAGCCGACCAGTGCGAGGCGGTCGTCCACCACCATCAGTTTGGAATGTACATTGATGCACTGTTCGTCCAGACCTTCGCAGTGAGGATAATAGATGCGGAATTTGCGGTATCGGTCGGCTGCCCGAAGGCGGCGGAGTAGGCGGGCCCGCAGCACTTCCATTGTGGTTTGTTCGAGCCAGCCGCCGCCGGTCAGCCGTGATACGACCACGACCTCGGGTGGAGACGGTTGGCGCAGCCGAAATTCGAGCAGAGAACCTATCGAGGATGCCGTGAGATATTGGTTTTCGATGTAAATCGTATCCTTTGCCGACTTGATAGCATCGAGGTAAAGCTGCCGGAGCTCGAGGATTTCGCCTGCGCCGTTGAAGCGCGGTATGGTGCGGGAGATCGCGATGTCTACATTGCGAATGTCCGGGGCTATCGACGGTGGCCAGGGATCCGTCGCGGCATGATTGCCGATGCCGAGTTCGCAGCCCGTCGCCAGGCGCCAGCGCTCGCGAACCAAAACCCCGAGCGCCGCCGCGGCCGCTCCGTCCGCCATCATTTGGACGTCGTGGACCGGCGGATAGGCTTGCCCGTTGGATCTTCGCCGGTAAGGTGCATTAGGCTCATGGTCAGGCGTATCCCAGCGCTCCTGCGCGAGATCCATGCCACCGACAAAAGCCACGGCATCGTCGATAACCACGATTTTCTGGTGATGCGAAGCACCGACTGGATGCCTGCCGTCCAGATAGAAATGCAGGTGCCGATGGCTTTGCCAACCAAGGGTATAGATGGGCAGGACTTCGCGGCCGGCTGCATAAAGCATTGCGAAATCCCAGTTCAAGATGTAGACCTCCAGTCCGCGTCGGTGGTCGGCGAGTGATTTTAGAAAGTCGCCGAGCTGGATCGGAAATCCGTCGTTGACGCCGTCCTGAACCAGCTTGGTTCGGCTGTCGATATCCCAGCCGACAATGAAAATAGCGTGCCGAGCGCGGATCGCTGCCTCCCGTAAGGCAGGAAAATACGCCGAACTGTCGATCAGGAACGAAACCCGGCTGGCATGGGCGCTGCGCCAGCAGTTGCTTCCCGGCCGGAGTATCCGGTTCTCGACGTTTTCATGGGCGTCGAAAGTCCTCATCGTTTGCCTTGGCCATGGTCTTGAGGTTTTTGAAACAGCCGGAGTATGTTTTGCGCTCGCTTGGCGGAAACCCCGGTAATATACGGCTGGATCTCTTTTAGTTGTTTGACAAGTTCCGGCCCGCATTTCTCAACCTCTTCCAAGCGCGTCATCGCGCCGAGCGTGCCGGGCGTCGAGGGCGCGGGTCCCCGTCAAGAGATTTTTGTCGGATTCCACAGAGGGGGGGAACCGCCACGTCGCCCGAGCCGTCAGGACCCGGCGAGCACCCGTCAGGGCTCCATGTACACGGTGGATCCCCCTTAAGCGGCGCCGATGGCCACGGCAAGCTACTGAGTAGGCTGAAACCAAGGTTCTCGTGACTTGGGTTTGGGCGTATGATCGGGTGTCATATCTTCCCGAAAAGTCCAAATCCATCGGGCGGGAGGCGGTCTTGGCGATTGAGTCGGGAGACTGCGCCAGAAAGGCCGGCAAGCGGCGAGGTGTCCGACGGCAATCTTCCGCGGGTTCTACGCATGTAAAGCCTTTTCTGATGTAAGCTTAGGTTTACATGGGTATCTTTGGGACGATAGGATAACGCTATCGCCAACTAATTTTCGTGCCGGTTTGGCTGCATATTCGTATATACAAATGCATGACCTTCATGGAAAATACCGTCCGCATACCCTCGAAACCATACTAATTGAAAAGGCGTTAGATATGGCTGTTAATGGACTAACAGTTTTCATCGTCGACGATGACCCTGATGTGTGCGATGCCTTGGCAGCGCTGTTGAGGGCGGAGGGCTTTGTTGTGGAAACCTACCTGTCCGGGCCCGATTTCCTCGCCTCGGTAAAGCCCGAGCAACATGGATGTTTAATTCTGGATATCAACCTCCCTCTGATTTCCGGATTGGATCTGCAGCAGATCCTGACCGAGAGGGGTTTCAATCTCCCCATAATCTTCCTGACGGGGTTTGGCGATGTGCCAAAATCGACGGCAGCCTTCAAGGGCGGAGCCGTGGACTTCCTCGAGAAACCCGTGGACGCCGACGTTCTGATCCCGGCTATACGAAATGCACTCGCGCTGAGCTACCAACGCCATGAAGAAAAGTCGCGGCAGCATGAACTCGATGCTCTTTATGCCAACCTGACACCCCGCGAAAAGGAAATCTTGGTGTATCTTGCGCGAGGCTATTCGGCCAAACAGGTCGGAAAGGCATTGGGTATCAGTCATCGTACCGCCGAAATTCACCGTGCCCGCATTATGGAAAAGCTGGGCGTTCAATCGCTTGCCGACCTCGTGGCCCTTGCGATTCAAATGGGGATCCGTTAATCAGCAAGTTCAGATCCTATCGGTAGAGGTCTGGTCTTGGTTTAACCGGTACGATTTGGTGCGGGCTGGAGAGCGTCGTGCCGACGGATCCGTTTTGGCTTGAGCCGGTGCCTAAGAGGGTATTTGGGGAGCTAGACGCAGTATTCGTCGGGCAAGGGATTTCCGATCAACGCCTTGATCTGTTGTCATATCGGCTCCATCGGACGGGAAAGAATTCCCGAAGTCCGGATTGCGGGCGCCCCTTCGGCGAGCTCAGGACAGGCCCTTCGGCGAACTCAGGATAGGCTCGCCCTCGGCCGCTTGCGGCGCGTCCCGCACACCGGCCAATCCTGCCGAGCGAACCCCGCGATCGTAAGTCTCCCTCCGAATGCGTAAAAAGTCTTGGAACGAGCAAGACCGAATTACACTGTACTTGGTTTTGGTCCTTCGGGGTTCTGCCTCACGGACCGTGGCCGGCGGTACATGGCTTGTGGTCCGAATGATCCGGGAAGCGGCAGTTGGACGTGCTCGACTGTGCGGCGGGCGGGTGCTTGCCGCCGGAGCATTTTCAAACCTGCTGTCGGGCACTCGCGAGTCGGGAATCCATTTCCGACAGTGCCGTTTCCGGGTTGATACGCCGAGATGGCGCATTCAATCCGTTGCTGATACAAATACGTTATCGCGCCGAGCAAAGCTCGGCGTATCTTGCGGGGTGGAAGTCCCCGTCGGGTAAGGGCTAGCCACCCGCCCGTATCGAGTCTTGGACTTGCGGCGGAGTGCGGAGGCACGAACACAAGGCAGGATAAGCGTAGACAGAGAATCCTGTAGGCCGTAGGGGTGGTCGCGCCCCCTGAAGTGCGGGTACAGCTTCGAAAAGCTCAATCCGGATGCCGAGGGTCTTAACGTGCACCGAAGGCAACACAGAAGCACCCGTATATGGCGAGGGTGTGGAGATCCGGCGGAGTCCTCAGGCCGTGGCATGCAGGAAGAGATACGTCGTAGAACTCGGGAAGCCCCGGAGAGGCACCTGGGGTGGTCTGTCCGCTCGCAAGGCATGCGGCTGTTGAGGCACGAAGGGGAAACCCGGAAACAGGGTTAGACCGAAGCCTAAACGAGGGGGAAGAAACGGACCATGCCAGGTGGGTCGCTGCGAGGCGGCTAGGAGCCCCTGGGGTGTCTTATCAGGCAGAGTACTCTGAGCACGGGAAAGCCGTGTACATGGGAAAGGACCTGACGGAAGTACGTAGCCCGCAAAGGAAACTCATGCCGGACACAGTCGGACTGGAACAACACGAGCAAACCTCACTGCGGGGAATAGCACGGCGGGCGCAGACCTGCAAAGACCACCGTGTTCGGGACCTCTACCGGTGCCTGGATGGCCCGTTACTCCACCGCTGCTGGCGCGACCTGAACAAGCGAGCGGCCAGTGGCGTGGACGATGTAACGGGACAGGCGTACGAGCAGGACCTCACCGCCAGCATCGAGTCACTGGCGGAGCGACTGAAGACAAAACGCTACCGGGCCAAACGGGTCCGACGCGGCTACATCCCCAAGGAAAACGGCGGCGAACGCCCGCTGGGGATCCCCGCTCTGGAAGACCAGTGGGTGCAGCTCGCCTGCGCCAAGCTGTTGGGCGCCATCTACGAGCAGGACTTCCTGCCCGTCAGTTATGGCTACCGTCCCGGGCGAGGGGCCAAGGATGCGGTTGGCGATCTCGGGTTCAACCTTCAATACGGCAAGATTGGACACGGGGTGGAGGCCGACATCAAAGGCTTCTTCGACACCATCGATCACGACTGGCGACTGGAAATGTTGAGCCTGCGGATCGACGACCGGGCTTTTCTCAACCTCATCCGTAAATGGCTGAAGGCGGGCATACTGGACACCGACGGGCAGGTACTGCACCCGGTGACCGGGACCCCGCAAGGCGGCATCGTGTCGCCGATACGGGCCAACGTCTACTTGCACTATGCCTTGGATCTTTGGTTCGAGCGCAGGGTCAAGCCACGTTGCGGCGGTCAGGTCATTCTCATCCGCTACGCGGATGACTTTGTCTGCGCCTTCCAGTATCCGCATGATGCCGAGCGGTTCTACCGAGTGCTGCCGAAGCGCCTGCATAAGTTTGGGTTGCAGGTGGCCCCGGAGAAGACCCGCATCCTCCGTTTCAGCCGCTTTCACCCCGGACTCCCTCGCCGCTTCGCGTTCCTTGGCTTCGAGCTGTACTGGCGCCTGGACTGGCGAGGTGAGCTGCGGGTCATGAAGCGCACGGCGCGAAAGAAACTGCAAAGCGCCAAGCGACGGATGAAAGAGTGGATCAGGGCCAACCGCCACCTACGCGGTCGCCAGTTTGTACTGGAGCTGAACCGTAAGTTGGTGGGACACTACAACGACTTCGGGCTGCGGAGCAATGAGCAGTCGCTGAACAGTTTCTACACCGGGACGATTCAGTGTGCCTTCAAGTGGCTCAATCGTCGGGGTGGGAAGCGGAGCAGCTTTAACTGGGCTCAGTTCAGCGCAGCGCTGGAGAAGTTAAAGGTGGCTTTGCCCCGGACAACCGAGAAGCGGCGCGAGCCTGTGGCCTTTGTATAACAACGCGCTCGTCGCGAAGGCGAGTACAACCGAGGAACCGGATGCGGGAAAACCGCACGTCCGGGTCTGTGCGGGGGGCGCCCGGTAACGGGCGTTCCTACCGCGAGAGGGCTTCTGTCGTTCGGCCCCGCGGTATAGCCGGCTGGCTCTGGACGAGGAATCGTATTTTGAACTTGGCGGCCGTGACTTAGGACTATGGGAATAGAGGTCAATCGTGTCCAGTTTCAATAAAGCCGAAGAGACGCTGAAAATAGGGAGTTCATTCAAGGTTCTTGCGCCCTACGCCGCTGTGGTTGTGGCGCTGGCCGTCGTCCTGGGGTTGATTTTTGCGGCCTACGAAATGAGCCGGCCGATTCCGGTCAGTCTTCTATTGCTCATCCCGATCCTCGTGGGTGCTTTCTTGGGCGGCTTGAGCGCCGGGGCGTTCGCGATGATTCTGGGGCTCGCCGCGGATCATTTCCTGTTCGGGAAATTGGTGCCCGATGTCCAGCGCCTTTTTCCCTATATCGACGAGCAGGTCCGGCTGGTATTTTTCATGGTCGAGGGCCTGCTGTTGAACGCGGTAGGGCATTGGCACCGGCTTTCCCGATTGAAGGCGCAGGAAGCGGAACGCCGTCAGCGGATGTTGGAACAGGAAATCGTGCGTCGGCGGAGGCTCGAGGAATCGGTGGTTCGCAGTCAGCGCGCCGTGAAATCACAGCTTTCCGAAATTGAAAGCATTTATGCAACGGCGCCGGTGGGGCTCTGCTTCATCGACCGGGATCTGCGCTTCGTCAGGGTTAACCGGGAACTGGCTGAAATTCACGGCATTCCTGTAGAGGAGCACATCGGACAAAGCGTACAAAAGGTCGTTCCGGAGATAGGGCTCGCGATGGTTCCGCTGTTGCGGCGGGTGATCGTATCGGGCGAGCCGATTCTGGATAAAGAGATTGCCGACATCACCCTGGAAGGTGCTCGGACAAAACCTGTTTTGTTGGTGAATCTATTTCCGGCCAAGGAAAGCGACGGATTTGTGTCCGGTGTAAATGTGGCCGTAAGGGAGATCTCCGGACAGAAGCGATTCGAGGAAACACTGAAGGAAAGCGAGGAAAAATACCGGCTGTTGGCGGAAGTGTCGCCGCTCGCAATCTGGACGGCTGCTCCGGACGGTTCCTTGCTCTATGCGAGTCACCACTGGTTGGAGTACAGCGGCCTAACATTGGAGCAGAGCTTGGGCCAAGGATGGGCGTCGGTATTGCATCCGGAGGATCGCGAAAGGGTATTTGCCGAGCAGGCGGAGGCTCTGGAGAAGAGCTGTCCTTACGAGACGGAGCTACGATTTCGCTGTTATCGGAGCGGAGAGTATCGTTGGCATCTCGTCCGTGCATTGCCGCTTCGTGACGATGGAGGCCGGGTTCGCCAGTGGATGGGCATTGCCATGGACATTCATCAGATCAAATGCGGCGAGGAGGCGTGGCGAGAGAGCCAGGCGCGCCTGCTGCTTGCTCTTGAAGTTGGACGCATGACGGTTTGGGAGCGGGATTCCGCGACCGGTGCGGTTACATGGCTGGACCCCACGAATCTTCATTCGGCCATAGGATTCGAAGATCAATTCCTGGCCTGGGTAAAAGATCTCGCCGAGCGGAATCTGCCCTTGAGTTCCCAAACCGAAGTCCAGCCGGTAGAGAGCTATCGCCAAGAATTCCAGATCGTCTTGCCGGACGGAAAATTGAATTGGGTGGAAGCGCGAGGCCAGCTCTTTCGAGGCAGCCGAAGGCTGGTCGGCGTCCTTTCCGACGTGACCGACCGGAAACGTGCGGAAGACAGTTTGCGTCACGTCAAGGAAGTTGAAGAAGCGCTGCGCGAAGCGGACCGAAGAAAGGACGAGTTCATCGCCTTGTTGGCGCACGAACTTCGGAATCCGCTAGCCCCCATTTTGACATCGGCGCAGTTGTTGAAACGGCGTGGTTCGGAACGACCGGAACTGATCGAGTCGGCTACCGAGAGTATCGAACGCCAGGTCAAATATCTGACTCGGCTGATCAATGATCTTCTGGATATCTCGCGGGTGGCCAGAGGCAAGTTAAAGCTGAGCTTTGAAGTTACCGACATGGCCTCGGTCATTGCCCACGCGGTTGAAGTTTGCCGGCCGGTGATCGAGAACAACCAACAGGAGTTGGTGTACCGGGGAACCGGCCAGCCGCTTTATCTTTGGGGAGACCCGGCAAGGCTTTCGCAGATCATCGCAAATCTGTTGATGAACGCCGCGAAATTCACGCCCGGAAATGGCCGGATTGAATTGGCGATGGAGCGCAAAGGGCCGGAAATTGCGATCAAGGTCCGGGACAACGGTATCGGCATTGAACCGGACGCGCTCGAACACATTTTCGAACCCTTCGTTCAATATGAGCGACCGCTGCATAACGGACATAGCGGGCTGGGTGTCGGTTTGGCCCTCGTGAAAAGTCTAGTGGAAATGCACGGCGGCAGAATTTCGGTAGTCAGTTACGGCAAAGACCAAGGCACCGAGTTTTCAATTCGATTGCCGTTGTTCGACCAGTCGTCCGGGCGAAAATCGGATTCGGCGGATACCGAGGACGAAGTCCAGCCCATCCGTTCGCCTGTTACCCACGACGAAGCGCTCGCATCCCTGCCTCGGGAGGCGTATCGAGGTGTTTCGGCGCGACAGCGCTCGGCGATGAACGGGTTTTCAGATCTTGAGAAGCAATCTGACCGGGTCTTCCAGCAGTTCCTTTAAAGTGAACAGAAAAGTCACGGCTTCGCGGCCGTCGATGATGCGATGGTCGTAGGAGAGGGCGAGGTAGATCATCGGCCTGATGACGATCTGGCCGGCCTCGACCACCGGCCGGTCCTTGATGACATGCATGCCGAGGATGGCGCTTTGCGGCGGATTGAGGATGGGCGTGGAGAGCATGGAACCGAAGATGCCGCCGTTGGTGATGGTGAAGGTGCCGCCGCTCAAGTCTTCGAAGCTGAGTTTACCGTCGCGTGCCTTCTGTGAAAAATCGATGATCGCCTTTTCGATTTCGGCAAAATCGAGCCGGTCGGCGTCACGCAGAATCGGCACCACGAGCCCCCGGTCGGTGGACACTGCGATGCCGATATCGTAATAGTCGTGATGGACGATCTCGTTTCCATCGATTGAAGCGTTGATGATGGGAAAGCGTCTGAGCCCCTCCACCGCTGCTTTGACGAAAAAGGACATGAAGCCCAGCTTGATCTTGTATTCCTGCTCGAAACGGGCACGGTGCTGATTACGCAGGTCGAAGATCTTCTGCATATTGACCTCGTTGAAGGTGGTCAATGTAGCGGTCGTATGCTGGGCTTCGATCATGCGTTCGGCAATGCGGGCTCGGAGCCGTGTCATGGGTACGCGCCGTTCTCCGCGCCCCTCCGCTCCACGCACGGCGGGTTTCTCGCTAGGTTCCGGCTGCGGTTTCCGCTCCGGTGCGAGCGCTTCGGCGGATTTCCGTTTTTGCGAATCCAGGAAATCCAGAACGTCCTGTTTGGTCAGGCGGCCTTCGCGTCCCGTGCCTCTGATCTGCGCCGGGTCGAGGTTGTGCTCAATAAGCAGTCTGCGCACTGAAGGTCCCATGGGCTGCGCGAATCTAACGGGTCTGCGGGCTGCCTCGGGCATGGCCGCGGGCTCCGGTTTTGCCGGCATGGCCTCGGGCACGGAGGCTTCGGCAACCGCCGGACGGGCTTCGGTTTCGATCACCGCCAGCAGCTCGCCGCTCCCGACCACGTCGCCCTTGACATGACGGATTTCCTGCAGCACGCCGTTATCCGGCACGGGAACCTCGAGAATGACCTTCTCGGTTTCCAAATCAACCAAGGTTTCACTCTTCTGTACCGTGTCGCCCGGCTGTTTATGCCAGTCGAGCAAGGTCGCGTCGGTAACGGATTCGGGCAGGTTAGGCACGGTGACTTCGATGCGCATGAACTATTCCTAATAACTCTTGACGGGGTGCGGTTCCGAACAGCGCGTCTTCGACAACCTTCTTCTGCTGCTCCAAATGCCGGTGGAACTGACCTACTGCGGGTGCGGCGGACATCGGCCGCCCGGCATAGCTGAGGACGATGTCCTTCTCCAGCAGGTTCAGGAAGCGGTGCTTGATTTGGTGCCACGCTCCCTGGTTTTCCGGTTCTTCCTGGCACCAGATCAGTTCTCTCATTTGGGGATAGCCCGCCAGTTCCTGCATGAAGGCATCGCAAGGGAAGGGATAGAGCTGTTCTATGCGGATAATGGCGACATTATGAAGGTTTTCCTTTCGCCGAGTCTCCAGAAGATCGTAGAACACTTTCCCCGTGCAGAGGATGACACGGGTGATCTTGGCCGGATCGTGGGCGTCGATCTCGCCGATGATATTGCGGAACTCCCCACTCGACAAGGCATCCAGCGGTGAAGTCGCCAATTTGTGCCGCAGCAGGCTCTTGGGGGTCATGATGATCAGCGGCTTGCGGTAGGGCCTCAGCATCTGCCGGCGCAACAAATGAAAGATCTGGGCAGGCGTGGTCGGTACGCAGACCTGCATATTCTGCTCGGCGCACAGCTGGAGGTAGCGCTCGATTCTGGCCGACGAGTGTTCCGGACCTTGGCCTTCGTAGCCGTGCGGCAGAAGCATGGTCAGTCCGCTGAGCCGGCCCCACTTGGTTTCGCCCGAGCTGATGAATTGATCGATCACCACCTGGGCATTGTTGGCGAAGTCGCCGAATTGAGCTTCCCAAATGACCAGGGTGTCGGGTTCGGAACTGCTGTAGCCGTATTCGAACCCGAGCACGCCCTCTTCGGATAGCAGCGAGTCGTACAGGTGAAAGCGTGCCTGGTTATCACTGAGATTCTGGAGCGGAACGTAGGCATCGCCGGATCCTTGGTCGTAAAGAATCGCGTGGCGATGGAAAAACGTTCCGCGTCCCACGTCTTGACCCGTCAGGCGTACGCTGTAGCCTTCGGTCAACAGCGAGGCATAGGCCAGGGTTTCGGCAAAGCCCCAGTCGAGGGGGATTTCCCCTGCCGCCATTTTGCGCCGGTTGTTCATGATTGCCGCTGCACGCGGATGAAGGCCAAAATCCGGCGGAATACTGATGAGCCGCTGCGTGAGGTCGTGAATGGTCGTCTCCGGCAAACCGGTGTCGCAGGGCTGCGTCCACTCGGTTCCGAGATAATGACTCCACCGCGTCTTGGCGTAGCTCATGGCGTCCTGAACGATCGGCCGGAGGAAGGTTTCGTCGTTTTTAAGGCCGCTTTGGTATTCCTCCTCCATACGCTGGACCTTGTCCCCGGTCACCACACCTTCGGCGATCAACCTTTCGGCGTACAGCTTCCGTACCGGCGGATGGCTACGGATGAAGCGGTACATGAAAGGCTGGGTCACGGCCGGCTCGTCCGCTTCGTTATGGCCATGGCGGCGATAGCAGATGAGGTCGATCACCACGTCCCGCTTGAACTTCATCCGGTAATCGAGCGCCAGCCGGGTGACATAAATCACGGCCTCCGGATCATCGCCGTTCACGTGGAACACCGGGGCCTGGGTCATGTTGGCCACATCGGTGCAGTACAGCGTGGATCGGGCGTCGAACGGGTTGCTGGTAGTGAAGCCGATCTGGTTGTTGATGACGATATGTATGGTTCCGCCCGTCGTGTAAGCGCGGGTTTCGGCCATGTTGAGCGTTTCCATCACCACGCCTTGTCCCGCGAAAGCGGCATCGCCGTGAATCAGGATCGGAAGTACAGCGGTCTCGCCGTCTTCGTTCTCGCGCCGGTCCTGGCGAGCGCGCACCGAACCTTCCACCACCGGGTCGATGATTTCGAGGTGCGAAGGATTGAACGCCAGCGCCAGGTGTACCAATCCGCCGCCGGTTTCGATGTCCGACGAAAAGCCCATGTGATATTTCACGTCGCCTGCCCCCGCATGCGGGGGCGCGCCGGAATAGATGCCTTCGAACTCCTGAAACAGCGTGCTGGGCTTTTTGCCGAGGATATTGATGAGAACGTTCAGCCGTCCCCGGTGGGCCATGCCCATCACGATTTCCTTGGTTCCTTTTTCGCCTGCCCGCTGAATCAGGTCGTCAAGCAGCGGGATCAGGGTTTCCGCACCCTCGAGCGAGAATCGCTTCTGCCCCACATATTTCCGGTGCAGGTATTTTTCGATGCCTTCGGCGGCGGTCAGAAGCCTCAGCATCCATATCTTTTCCTCGGCGTCGAAGTTTCCCCGTGCGCGCGAACTCTCCAGCCGCTTCTGTATCCAGCGCTTGATGTCGCTGTCGACGATGTGCATGTACTCGGCGCCGACCTGGCCGCAATAGGTCTGGCGCAGCATCGAAAGAATCTCGCGCAGAGGCAGCTTTTCCGGGCTTCGCAGGATGTCGATATAGAACGGGCGGTCCAGCTCGTCGTCGCCGAGCTCGTAATAGGCCGGATTCAGATCTCTCAGTTCGGCCGGCGGGGACAATTTCAACGGGTTGTTGTCGGCGGATTGATGGCCGCGGGTACGGAATTGATAAATCAGCCGATCGACCGCGGATTGCTTGCGCAACATTTCTTCCGCTTCATATTCCCCGAGTGCCGCTCTGACGACGTGGCGTTCTCTTTCCGTTATCGGTTCCTCACCGGCCAAGTCTTGTTGGATAGACCGGAACTTTTCCCGCCAGCTTTCATCGACCGATTCCGGGTCACGTAGGAATTTCTCGTAGAGATCTTCGAGAAATCCAACGTTGTCTTCGCTGAAGGCCGATGCTTCCTTAAAGAGTTGTAAGAGTTTATTCATTAGAGATTGTCTCGTGTGTTCGTCCCGTTCTTTAGTGATTTTAAACGAAGGCTTGACGCCTTCGGTGTGGTATCCAGTCCGTTGGATCAGGCTGTGGGACGCGTATACTTAATGACAATTTTGAGCCGAGTTTTATCTCTGATAAAGCCTGAAAATCATCCGGATCTCAAGCAGCCGGATTTCCCGACGCTATCGTGTGCGGCTTTCACGGCCAACTATCGCTTGCGTCCGATTTTTCGTCTGCAGCTAAGTCTATTCAATTCTTCCCGAAGTAGGTTGAACTACGTGCAGAGCGTCGATTGCGGCCATCGTGCCGGGCAGCCGCAACACGCCGAGCGTGTGACGGATTCTTGTGCTAGCCTCTTGCTAGAAATCATTCTCGGACAAGTTACTGCGGGGGGACAGTTATGTTCGACGGGGTAGTGGGGCGCGTGCCCATTTACACGCACGCTCTCGATGTGTACGGCTATGAGCTTAACTTTTGTAGCGGTGAAGCTCTGAGCGTCGGGCGCAAAGACAGCGAAGAGCAGTGGGCCGAGGTGGTCATGCAGGCCTGCCGGGCCATGGATTTGAAAGACTTGGTTGGGGACGGCCGGGCAATGCTTCGGGTGCCCTCTGCCTTTCTGAGTGTATGCGATGGCTTGTCGTGGCCGAAATCCAGGGTGGTTCTCGCGGTGCCGGGAGAGATTCTAAACGACCGCGCCGCGGAAGAAGCCGTATCCCGGCTAGCCGGCAAAGGATTCACCATCGCTCTCCACAACCCGGCCTGCGACTTGGTCGAGCTCAGGCGAGAGGCCGACTTCGTATCGATCTGTTCCCTCGACGCTCGGAACCTGAACGGTTTTAAAGCCAATTGGAGCGAGCAGCACGACCAGAACCTGCATCTTCTGGTGCGGGACGTGGAGACGCCGGACGAGTACGACCGCTTTCGCAGGCTCGGATTCGATTATTACGAAGGACTGTTTTTCGAACGCCCCCGGCAATTGCGCAGTTGCGATATACCGGCCAACCGTCTGGCCGTGCTCGAGCTGTTGGCTCGACTCCAGAACCCGAAAGTCGAAGTCGACGAAGCCGAGGCGATCATCACGCGCGACATGACTTTGAGCTACAAGCTGCTCCGCCTGGTCAATTCCGCGTTTTTCGGTGTGACCAAGCGGGTTGATTCGATTCGCCGCGCCGTGATCTTCTTCGGCTTGCAGCGGATCAAGAATTGGGCATCCGTGATTCTGGTCAATTCGGTCGATTACCGTCCGCGTGAGCTGCTGACCACCGCACTGATACGGGCCAGAACCTGTGAGCTCCTGGCCGAGCGGATGAAACGGCCCAAGCCGGAGCTCTACTACATCGCAGGCTTGTTTTCCTTGTTGGATGCGGTCATGGACGTGCGGATGGCGGACATTCTGCGACACTTGAAGCTGGACGATGGCATCGACGAGGCGCTGCTTCACGGCAGCGGGCCGATTGGCGAGGTTCTCCGCGCCGCCGTAGCGTTCGAGCGAGCCGACCCCGGTGGAATTCAGGCGTGCCGGCTCGCGCCGGGTGTACCCGCCCGTGCCTATGTCGAATCGATACGCTGGGCGATGGATGTTCAAAGAGTTCTGGAGAGTGCTTGACGCATCCTTGGAAGCGGTTGGACGAGATAAATCCTGAGTGAATTACTTGGCTATTGAGTCGGCTTCGTGGGAAAATTGTTCCAGCTTTCGACCTTTCCTGATGAAAACGACAACGCTATGCCGGATTTACCCTCGCAATTGATAGACCGCTTCGGGCGGCGCGTCAATTACGTTCGCATTTCGATCACCGACCGTTGCGACTTTCGCTGCATTTATTGCATGAGCGAAGACACGGTTTTTCTGCCACGCGCGCAGATTTTGACGCTGGAGGAAATTCTTGCCGTCGCCGCCGCTTTCACGGAACTCGGCGTCGAGAAAATCCGGATTACCGGTGGAGAACCTTTGGTGCGCAAGGGGGCAGTGGAATTATTGACGGAAATCGGCAAACTGCGGGGCTTGCGAGAACTGGTCCTGACCACCAACGGCTCGCAGCTCGAAAGAACCGCGTTCCTGCTCAAGTCGGCGGGTGTCAAACGCATCAACATCAGCCTAGATTCATTGGACGCCGAACGGTTCCGGAACATGACGCGAGTGGGGGATTTGGAGCAGGTGCTGCGCGGTATCGACGCTGCGCTGGATGCGGGGTTCGAGCGGCTCAAGATCAATTCCGTCGTGCTCAAGAATCGTAATCACGATGAAGTGGTCTCCCTGGTCGACTATGCCATCGCCAAGAAAATCGACATCAGTTTCATAGAAGAAATGCCCTTGGGAACGGTCGACGACCATGATCGGGCCGAGGCGTACTATTCCAGCGACGACATCAAGCAGGATCTCGAACGGCATTTTCTCCTGCTGCCCACCCCGGATACCACCGGCGGACCTTCCCGTTATTTTCGCGTGTCCAGCAGCGAAACCCGCGTCGGATTCATCTCCCCGCACAGTCACAATTTCTGCGGAACCTGCAATCGTGTGCGAGTGACGGCGGAAGGGCGCTTGCTGCTGTGCCTGGGCAACGAACACTCGATAGACCTTAAGCGGGTCTTGCGAGCCAACCCGGGTGACATGAACAAGCTGAAATACGCGATCATCGACGCCATGGCGATCAAGCCGGAACGGCATTATTTCGACATCAAGGCTCAGCCGGTGATTTTCCGTCATATGAACGCGACCGGCGGTTGAGTCTGCACGCCCTTGACCCGCGCCGTCACGCCGGCTTCGCCCGCTCGCAGAGGGGCGCCTCCGTAAAGACCGCTCGGCACGCGATTGGGTGCGGCTACTCCAGAGCGATCTCGCCGTCGATCACGTGACGGATATTCAGTGCCGGAACTTCCAAGGTCATTTTCACCGCAAACTTCTCGTTTCCCAGCAGTTTGCCCGCTTGTAAAGCGTCGTGTACGACGAGTTCGATCTCACGCTGCGAAGTTACCCCCACCTTTTTCAGGAACTTGCGGATATCCATGTTGAACGTATCATCGTTCATCGCCGTGTCTCCTAGATAATGGGAACCACAAGTTTCGATGCAATTTTTCGGCACTTGATCCCGAGCCCGACGTCGGCGTGTTCAGAACAGCGGCGAAACGCCGAACAATTTGGCATGGAAGTGCAATAGTGCTAGGTAAAGCGCTACGGCCAGAGCGATGCGCCACCATCCGATCTCGGCTATTTTGAGCTGATTGCGTCCTTCTCGGATGGCCTTGAAAGGCATATTGGAGGTGGCGGCCGCGAATTTCGTCCATTGTTCTCCCAAGTGCCGCCGGCGCTTGGCGTCTATCGAGCGGGTGCCGCCCAGCGCGAGCAGCAGCAGGGACCCGAACAGCACGAGCGCTGCGACATCGCCGTTGGCAATCAGGTGCGTGACGGCCCACAAGGCGATTCCCCAGAGAAACGGATGGCGGGTGATCCGCAAAATGCCCTGTGCCGGCTCTGCTTCGGACAGCAGGGATTCGCCGTTGACCGCGGTCGGACTGGGTGTCGTTATGCCGGTCACGGCCAGAATGAAAGCGATCAGCATCAGGAGCGCCGCTACCGGCTTGAACCACGCGAGCTGCCCCCAGGTTTCGAGGTAAGGCGCATGGCGATAGGCATAGATCAGCCAGAACAGACCCGCCAGCGAAAGGATCGAAAAACCGCCGCGGTACATGCGTTCGCCGTACTTCGCGATCAACCGGTCCCTCCCTCGGCTGCCGGCGATCAGGAAATGGATGCCGACGAAAAACAGGGCAGCAAGCGTAAGCTGAATCATGAGGCGTGCTCCGGTGTGAGTCGTTTACGGGTCATGGTGCGTTTGCAGTGCGTCAAGAAAAAACCGCCGGTGTTATTTATCATTCGGCACGGCTTCAGATGGGTTACGAACAGCATGCCCACGCGCTGAGCTATTCAGCGCGCCCCATCGCTTCGTGCTCGGCTCATCGCTCCAGCAGGCGGGGCATGAGTTCCACCAGGTTGCATGGGCGGGTACGGTAGTCGAGCTGATCCCGGATGATTTGGTCCCAAGCGGTCCGGCACGCGCCGGAAGAGCCGGGCAGGCAGAAGATGTAGGTGCCGTTGGCGACGCCGGCGACGGCACGGGATTGAATCGTGGAAGTCTTGATTTCCTGATAGGAAATGGCTCGAAAGACTTCGCCGAATCCATCGAGCGTCTTGTCGAACAGGACGGAGACCGCCTCGGGCGTACCGTCTCTCCCGGTCACACCGGTGCCTCCCGTGGTGATGACGGCCTGAATCGATTCGGAAGCGATCCATTCCGATACCACGGCGCGTATTCGGTAAATGTCGTCGGGTACGATGCGTTTATCCGCCAGCCGGTGCCCGGCGCCGCTCAGCCTTTCGACCAGGCTTCTTCCGGAAGCGTCGGTGTCTTCCGTGCGTGTATCGGATACCGTCAGTATCGCGATGTTGAGGGGAACGAAGCCTCTTTCCTCGGACATTGAGATGCTTTCCTGTGGAACGTGTTGTAAATTCGGTTCGTGAAACGATCGGCTGTTGTTCGAGCCTCTTGCCGGAGACCATGCACCGGTTTGTGAACGCTAAAAGCTATCGAACATCTCGATGGCGCGCAATCCTTCAGGGAAGAATCCGAGCTTGATTAAATATTAGTATATTCTTATATTGTGGCCGGTCCGTGGTTGCGCGGCCGTAACGGCGTGTGCCGATCGGTCCGGCGTCGGCATTCGAGCTTCGAAACGTCCGGAGGTATTTGCACGTCCGGACGCAAGCGGAGTAGGAGCAAAGCAGGATATGAGTTTAAAGAATTCCCAGTCGAGACTCTTGGCCGTGGCTGCGACGCTCTGTCTGGCACTGGCCGGATTCGGGGCCGCCGCTGAGACGCGGGTGGATGCAAACGCCCGCCACCCACTCAAGTTGGATGAAGCGATCGAGCTCGCATTCGCCCAAAACCCGGATCTGCTCGCCGCCGCTGCCCGAATCGGCGAGGCCGAAGCCAAGGTCGCCGAGGCCGCAGCGAACTTCTATCCCAGGCTGACCGCGCGGGTCGGTTATGCCTATTCCGACGATCCTGCTCAGGCATTTTCCTATATCGTGGCGCAGCGCCGTTTCGACTTCGGCATGGACATCAACCACCCCGGCTGGGTGGAAAACTTCCGCCCCGAAATCGTCGGCACCTGGTCCTTGTACCGGGGGGGGCAGGACAGTTACCGGAAGAAAGCCGCCGAACTGGGCGTCGAAGCGGCCGAACTGGAGCGTTCGGCGATTCGCAACCGCCTGGCGGCTGCGGTGACGGCGGCGTATTACGCATTGCTGTCCGCACCGCAGCAAGTGAATGTGGCGCGGCATTCGGTCACGGCGGTAGAACGCGAGCTGGAGCATACCAAGCACCGGGTGGCGGAAGGCATGGCGCTCAAGGCCGACGTGTTGTCCCTCGAAGTTCGTGCGGCGGAGGCCCGCGAGGCCGAGTTGAAGGCGCAAAACGCCATTGAGTTGGCGCGTTCGGCGCTCAAGACGCTGCTTGGGGCCAGCACGGACGAGCTCATTAATCTCATCGAGCCCGCCGACAGGCCTGCTGCGCACCCGGATCAGGCTTATGCCCGGTTGCTCGACCAGGCTTTGGCCCAGCGGCCCGAGATGCAGGCGGCGATACAGCAGTCGCATATCAGGCGCGAGGAACTCCAGGCCGAGCGCGGTGCTCGCTGGCCGCGGGTGAATGCCTATGCCGCCTATGGCCAGAACAGCCGCTCGCCGGATTTCGCGTTCAGCCGGGATAACGTCACCTTGGGCGTCAATGCCGAAGTGGATTTATTCTCGGGCGGCGCGGTCTCCGCTCGTATCGCCCAGGCGGAACGCCGGCTGTCCGAAGCTCAAGCCCTGGAGCAGCGTACCCGGCTGGAGATCGAGGATGAAGTCCGGCGCGCCTTTACGACATTGGAAGAAGCGCTACAGCGCCTGAAGGTGGCCGAAGCCGGAGCCGCCGCTGCCGACGAGGCGTTACGCCTGGTCAACGAGCAATACCGCGGCGGGACCGCGAGCGTGACGCGCTATCTGGAAGCCGAAACCGACCGCGCCGACGCCGCTTTGCGTGCCATCGTTGCCGCCTATGAAAGCCGGGTGGCGCAAGCTCAGCTGCAGAAGGCAGTGGGGCACTGGCGCTAAGGAATCCGAAGGAGACGGTCCTCGACTTCCGCCGGAACGGATTTCTTCCCGTAGCCGAAAAATTTTTGCGACGACGAATCGGCAAAACACTGAAAGGCATATTCATGACCCATTCCAAGCAGTCCAGGACCAAGCTGATCTATGCTCTGATCGCGGCGGCCGTTTTGATCGTGCTTCTCGTGTGGATGCAAGGGGGCTTCAAAGACAAGGTGGAACCGGGGGTGAGCGAGTCCGTGGCGAATGGGAAAGCCGAAGAGCGCGCGCCAACGGTTAAGGTGGTTCGCAAGGCGGTCGAAAAAATCTTCGCCTGGCCCGGCACCGCCGCGGCGCGGACGGTGGCGCAGATCGCTCCCAAGATTCCCGGCAGGATTCTGGAAATCGCGGTTCGCGCGGGCGATCGCGTCAAGAAGGATCAGGTGCTGGCACGTCTCGACGAACGCGAAACCCGCTCGCGTCTGGGCCAGGCACGAGCCGCGCTCGCCGCCGCGGAGGCGCAGGCCGGACACGCTCGCGCCGATGCCCGCCGAATCCAAAATCTTTACGACAAAGAGGCCGCGACCCGGCAAGCCCTCGATGCCGCGCTGGCGGCGGCCCGGACCGCCGAAGCGCAAGTGCGGGAAGCGAGAGATGCGATTCGCGAGGCGGAATCCTCGCAGACGGAAACGGTGCTGCGCGCGCCCTTCGACGGAATCATCGTCGAACGCCGTCTGGAACCGGGCGACATGGCCTTGCCCGGTTCGCCGATCCTGGTTCTTCAGGAATCGCAGCGGCTTCGGATCGAGAGCGCCATCCCCGCCGAGTGCGCCGGCCTGGTCGAAATCGGAGATGAACTCAAGGTCCGCATCGCCAATCCGGAACGAGAACTCGATGCCGTGGCGGACGAAATCCAACCTGCCGCCGATCCCAGGACCCGAACCGTGCTGGTGAAAGCCCGCTTGCCCGAAGATTCGGGCGTGCAGCCCGGCGCGTTCGGCTGGCTCTATCAAGCCTGCGGTCAGGACGAGGTGCTGTTGCTGCCGGTTTCCGCCGTGAGCCGCGTCGGACAACTCGAGAGCGTACGGCTGGTAGTCGACGATAAGGTCCGGCTGCGTCACGTCCGCACCGGCAAGCGGCACGACGGTCAGATCGAAATTCTCTCGGGACTCGATGAAGGTGATACCGTGCTGCTCCCGGAGGCCGGTCGATGAGTGCCGAAACGCCTGTCGAGCGAGGATTGACGGCTCGCATCGTCGAGCTGTTCATCACCTCCAAGCTTTCGATCCTGCTGCTGATCGGGTCCTTTCTGGCCGGGTTCGCCGCGCTGGTACTGACGCCGCGCGAAGAAGAACCACAGATCGTGGTACCGGTGGCGGATGTGTTGATCAACGCGCCGGGCGCCCGCGCCGAGGAAGTCGAAAAACTGGTTTCGACACCGCTCGAGACCCTGCTGCGGGAGATCGACGGCGTCGAGTACGTCTACTCGGTTTCACGGGAAGGCGAGGCCTTGGTGACGGTGCGCTTTTATGTCGGCGAAGACCGTGAGGACAGTCTGGTCAAGGTCTGGAACAAGCTGATGTCCAATCAGGATCGGATCCCGCCGCTGGTGAATTCGTGGACCGTGAAGCCGGTGGAAATCGACGATGTTCCCATCGTCACACTGGCTTTGTCCTCGAGCGATCCGAGCTACGATACGGCGGCGCTGCGCCGTTTGGCCGACGAGATGAAGGACAAGCTGGCCGTGGTGGAGGATGCCGGCAAGATCACCGTGGTCGGCGGCGAGCGCCGGCAGGTTTCGATCTATCCCGATCCCGCGCGCTTGGCGGCGCACGGCACGACCGTTCTGGATGTGATGCGAGCCTTGCAGGCCGCCAACATAAACCTGCAGGCCGGAACCTTCGAACAGGCCAACCGCGTCGTCCGCCTGGATGCCGGCCCGTTCTTCACCGGTGCGGACGAGGTCGCCGGCACGCCGGTAGCCGGGCAGGGCGGCAGACTGGTTTATCTCCGCAACGTGGCGGAGTTGATCGACGGTCCGCGGGAGTTCGAGGGCTACACGCGGATCGGCTACGGGCCGGCAGCCGCGGAAAGCCCCCGGTTGGGCGAAACGGAAGCGGCGAGACCCGGCGAAGAGCGGCAAGCGGTTACTCTGGCCGTCGCCAAGCGGAAAGGGGCGAACGCCGTCGCGGTGGCCGAAGAGGTCATCGAAGCGGCGAGCGGGCTATACGGCACCGTCATTCCCGAAGACGTCACCGTCAACATCACCCGCAATTACGGCGAGACCGCGGATCACAAGGTCAACGAACTGGTCCGACATCTGTTCATCGCCATCGCCACGATCATCGTTCTGTTGGCTTTCGCCCTGGGGCCGAAGGAGTCTTTCATCGTTGCCCTCGCGGTGCCGATGACTTTGGGCGTGACCCTGTTCTGCGATCTCATCTTCGGCTACACCATCAACCGCGTGACCCTGTTCGCGCTGATTCTGTCGCTGGGACTTTTGGTGGACGATCCCATCGTCGACGTGGAAAACATCTTTCGCCATTTCAAGCTGCGCCGGGAGCCTCCCCTGGACGCCACCTTGACCGCGGTCGACGAGGTCCGTCCGCCCACCATCTTCGCGACCTTCACCGTCATCGTGTCCTTTTTGCCGATGTTCTTCATCACCGGCATGATGGGGCCGTACATGGCGCCCATGGCTTTCAACGTGCCCATCGCGATGCTGATGTCGCTCCTGGTGGCGTTCACGGTAACTCCCTGGGCGAGCTATTACCTCCTCAAGAGCGAGTACGGCAAGGGCGAGGAAGCGTTCGAAATCAAAAAGAGCGCGGTGTACCGGTTTTATCACCGCACCCTGGGCGGACTCCTGGCAACCGCCGGTCGGGCGAAAATCTTTCTATGGCTGGTGCTGGCGGCCTTCGTGGTTTCCGCCCTGCTGGCGGTGTTTCGCATCGTGCCGCTGAAGCTCCTGCCTTTCGACAACAAGAACGAGCTGCAAATCGTCGTCGACATGCCGCGCGGCACCACCCTGGAACGAACCGACGCGGCGGCGCGGGCGCTTGGCGATTATCTCGCCGCCGTCAACGAAGTGACCGATTTCGAGACTTACGTGGGACTCGCATCGCCCATGGATTTCAACGGACTGGTGCGGCATTACTATCTGCGGCGGGAACCGTATCAGGCGGAGATTCGGATCAACCTCCTGCCCAAGGAGCGGCGCGAGCAACAGTCCCACGAGATCGCCCTGCGCATCCGTCCCGACATCGAGCGGATCGCCAAGGCTTACGGCGCCAATGCCAAGATCGTCGAAACCCCTCCGGGTCCTCCGGTGCTGTCGACTTTCGTGGCCGAAGTGTACGGTCCCCTGGACGCGGATTATGCCGATCTGGCGCGGGTTGCCGAAGGCGTAAAGCAGGAGATCGCCGGAATCGAAGGGGTGGTCGACGTGGACGACACCGTCGACGAGCCGCAGACCGTGATCCGCTATCGGTTGGACCGTCAGCAGGCCGCGCTGCACGGCGTAACCGTGGCGGAGGTTGCGGAGACCCTACGCGCAGCGTTGAACGGAATGTCCGCCGGCGTCGTGCACGTTTCGTCCGAACGCCAGCCCCTGGTAATCGTCATGCGGCTGCGGCGCGCGGAGCGTTCCTCCATGGCCGATCTGAATGCGCTGCGGGTGAAAGGCCTGGACGGCTCGCTGGTGCCGCTGGGCGAAATCGGCCATGCGACGGAGGAACCGGCGGATCTCACGATTTATCATAAAGACCTCAGGCGCCTGAGCTACGTGACCGCGGAAATGGCGGGGCGGAGTCCGGTGGAGGCCGTTTTCGACTGGTGGGACATCGAAAAGGAAAAGCCGCTGCCCGAAGGCTATGCGGTCGATCTGGCCGGGGAAGGGGAGTGGAAGATCACGGTGGACGTATTCCGCGATCTGGGGCTCGCGTTCGGCGCGGCCCTGCTCATGATTTACGTGCTCCTGGTGGCGCAGACGGGTTCCTTGGGGATGCCGCTCATCATCATGGTGGCGATTCCCTTGACCGTTATCGGCATCATGCCGGGTTTCGCATTGCTCAACCTGCTGTTCACCGAACCCGTGGCGGGTTTCGACAATCCGATTCTTTTCACCGCCACCGCCATGATCGGCATGATCGCCCTAGCCGGCATCGTGGTGCGCAATTCCATCATTCTTATCGACTTCATCGAGCGGTTGCGGGAGCAGGGAGAAACACTGATCGATGCCCTCATCGAAGCCGGCGCCACCCGGTTCCGGCCCATCTTTCTCACTGCCGCGGCCGCGCTGTTCGGCTCTTTCGTCATCACCCTGGATCCCATCTTCTCCGGGCTCGCCTGGAGTTTCATCTTCGGCATTTTTGCGTCGACCGCGTTTTCGCTCTACGTGGTGCCGGTGGTTTATTACCTGTTAAATCGGCAACGGGCGCAATGAAGGCTGACGGAGCTTTCTCAGGTATTGCGTAACACCTCGAGAAACCTATGTCGGTAAACGATTACTGACCTCTGACATTTGGTTCCGAATCCATATTTTGTTTTGAAGGGTGCGGAGCAGTTTTCGATCGGCTCACTTCTTCTCCATGAGGATGGGATTTCTCGCCGAGTGGATGAGACTGTTACCGCAACAAATCGTGGAGGTCGGGCAACAAAAAGTTGCGTGAACGTGAACTTGCGAGCTACCGAGCTGTCAATAGGTAAGAGTTCTTCCTCCTCTTGACCCACCTCATGGTGGGTTTTTTCTTTTTGTCGATTCCCGGCCTCTATGTTGGGGCGGCAATCCCGCGGATAGCCCCGCGTGGCTGCGTGATCGCGGAGTGAAACGGCGCCTGGAGCGTTTTCATCTCGTTTATCCGGCGAAACAGGCTTAGCAGCAGTTGTAGGCACCTTCGGCCAAGGTAGATCGACTCAAACGTTCGTAGGTCGGCAATCCTTTGCCGACGAACCTATCGGTCAGGCGGCGGTGTCGGCAAGGGATTGCCGACCTACTCACGAGCTCCCGTAGGGTAGATTCGGAGATGCTCTAGTGGTAGTCGGCAATCCCTTGCCGATTTTCGCGGAGCCGCAGGGGACGCATCGCCTACCTTTTCAGGTTTCGATCAAGCGCAAAAAAGCCGCTTCATCCAATACTTCAACCCCGAGTTCCTCGGCCTTGGTCAGCTTCGAGCCGGGGTCGGCACCGGCGATCACGTAGCTGGTGTTTTTGGACACGCTACCGGTGACCTTGCCCCCGAGAGCCTGAAGCCGGGCTTTCGCTTCGTCGCGGGACATGGCGGAGAGCGTGCCGGTGATGACGAAGGTTCGGCCCTGCAACGGCTGGTCGGTTTTCACCTCCGCGATTTCGTCCCAATGCACTCCGGCGGCGAGTAGTGCCTGAACGACCTCGACATTATGCGGCTGCCGGAAGAATGTGTAGATGTGATGGGCCACGGACGGGCCTATGTCCGGCACTTTCTGCAGTGCTTCCTCGTCCGCGGCCATGATCTTGTCGAGTGTCCGGAAATGCTGGGCCAGTGTTTGCGCGGTGACTTCGCCGACTTCGCGGATGCCCAGAGCGTAAAGGAAGCGGGGCAGAGTGGTGTGTTTGCTCCTTTCCAGGGCATTGATCAGATTCTCCGCCGATTTCCGTCCCATCCGCTCCAGTGCCGCGAGCCGTTCGACGTCGAGGTGAAAGAGATCGGCGACGGTTTCGATTAACCCCTTTTCGAGAATCTGATCGACCAGCTTGTCTCCCAGGCCGTCGATGTCCATGGCGCGGCGCGACGCGAAATGCTTGATCGATTCCCTGTGTTGCGCGGCACAGAACAGGCCGCCGCTGCAACGGGCGATGGCTTCGCCAGGCTCCAGTTCCACTTCCGAGCCGCACACGGGACACCGGCTCGGCATCTGGAAGACCTGCGCATCGGCCGGGCGAAGTTCCGGCAGGCTTTTCACCACTTCCGGGATCACATCGCCGGCGCGGCGAACGACTACCGTATCGCCGGCCCGAACGTCGCGCCGATGCACTTCGTCCGCGTTGTGCAGGGTCGCATTGGTCACGGTCACGCCGCCCACGAAAACCGGTTCCAGCCGTGCCACCGGAGTCATAGCACCGGTGCGCCCCACTTGAACCTCGATGGCGATGACCTTGGTGGTGGCTTCCTCGGCCGGAAATTTGTGGGCGATAGCCCAGCGCGGCGCGCGGGCGACGAAGCCCAGCACGCGCCGGTCGGCGAGCCGGTCGACCTTGTACACCACGCCGTCGATCTCGTACGGGAGATCGTGCCGCCGGGCCAGAAGATCCTTGAAATACGCGAGACAGCCGGCTACGCCCCGGACCACGTGCAGTTCCGGGTTGACCGGTATGCCCCAGGACTTGAAGCGGTCCATCAGCTCCTTTTGGGTTTCCGGCAGTTGGTCACCGGGAAACACGCCATAGCCGTATGCGTAAAACCGGAGCGGGCGCGAGGCGGTGATCTTGGCGTCGAGTTGCCGGAGACTTCCGGCGGCGGCATTGCGCGGGTTGACGAAAACCTTGTCGCCGTTTTGGCGTGCCCGCTCATTCAGGGCGAGGAAGCCCTGTTTCGACATGAACACTTCGCCTCTGACTTCCAGTCGGTCCGGCCAGCCCTCGCCAGCGAGGCGCAAGGGAATGTCGCGTATGGTGCGGACATTGTGGGAAATGTCCTCGCCGGTCTGGCCGTCGCCGCGCGTCGCCCCGCACACCAGGACGCCCTTGTCGTAAACGAGGCTCACCGCGAGACCGTCGAGCTTGGGCTCCACCAGATAGCCGATGTCGTTGCGTTCGAGCCGCTGGCACACGCGGCGGTGGAAATCCTCGACGTCCTCGTCGCTGAAGGCATTGTCCAACGACAGCATGGGGATTTCATGGCGTACCGCGGCAAACGCTGCGACCGGTGGAGCGCCGACCCGCTGGGTCGGGGAGTCCGGTGTCGCGAGTTCCGGATATTGCCGCTCGATCGCCAGCAGTTCCTGCATTAGACGGTCGTACTCGGCATCCGAAATCAGCGGCGAATCGAGCTGATAATAGCGCTGGTTGTGAAATTCGATGTCCTTGCGCAAGTCATCCGCGCGGCGTTTGATCTCTTCCGGAGTGTTCACGGCTACTCGTAAGCCTCTTCCAGGCGGTTGCGCATTTGAGCGATTTTTGCCGTGGTCAGCGGGGAGCGGGTTTCGTCCCACTCGATCCCGTCCAAGCGAACGGCGAGTTCATGGCAAGTGTTGACCAAATTGTCGAACACATACAAGGGGTCATCGACCGTTGCCGGCTGGAAGAACAGGATTACGCCGGGACATTCGAAGGACGTCATGTCGTCGATGGGAAACGTTCCGGGTTTCACCAGGCTGGCCACGCTGAATAGCGGCTTGCGGAAGTCCTGGTCATAGCGGTGAAAAATGCCCATCTCGCCATGGATCAGGTCGAGGTCCAGCAGGGCATTCTTGAGGTCTTCGCCGGCAAAAACGAAGTCTTCGCCAGCGACAACGCTGAGCTGTATCAGAAACGGCGCGCCCAGGGCGGCATTCTTATCGGTTTCCCGCGAAGTTCTACGCGGCGTTTCGACCACCTCTGCCGGCTCTTCTCCGAGATCGAATTCGTCGTCGGAAAAACGCCGCTCGTTTCTATCCGGAACACGAACGCTTTCGATTTCGTCCAGCTCGGAGTAGTCGGGCTGCTCCCGGTCGATCGAGGGGTCGAAATCCAGCTCGTCGAATTCGCCGCGCCGTTGCAGAAAATCCAGGATTTCTTGCTTATATCTGCCCCAGACATAGATGCCGGCGATGACGATGATGCCGATCGCCAGCAGGATCAAACGTACGGTATCTCTATCCATCTGTTTCCTCAAAGGCTGTCGGACAGCCTGGAAATAAGGAAGCCGCCAACGGCGGCAAAGTTATCTCATGCGGGCGCGCGGCCCGCGCGGAACTGAAATCCATTACGCTTTCAAACCGCCGACATTTCCACTGCGGCGTCGATATCCACCGCGACGATACGGGATACGCCGGGTTCTTTCATGGTGACGCCGGCCAAATGCTGGGCGATTTCCATCGTCACCTTATTATGCGAAATGAACAGGAATTGTACCTTTTCGGACATTTCCTTGACCAACTGGCTGAAGCGGCCGACATTGGCGTCGTCCAGCGGGGCGTCGACTTCGTCGAGCAGGCAGAAGGGTGCCGGGTTGAGTTCGAAGATGGCGAAAACCAGTGCGACTGCCGTGAGCGCCTTTTCGCCGCCCGACAACAGATGAATCGAACTGTTCCGCTTGCCGGGCGGCCGTGCCATGATGCTGACGCCGGTATGCAGCAAGTCGCGTTCGGTGAGATCCAGCGACGCCTGCCCGCCGCCGAAAAGCTTGGGAAACATCCGTTGCAGGCCGGCGTTTACCCGGTCGAAGGTTTCCTTGAAGCGGGTCCGGCATTCGCGGTCGATTTTCTCGATGGCTTCTCGCAGCGTGGCCAGAGACTCGGTCAGATCCTGGTGCTGTTGATCGAGAAATTTCATCCGTTCCGATTGGGCCAGGTATTCTTCCATCGCCGTCAGATTGACCGCGCCCAGCCTGATGATTTCCTCTCCGAGTTCGGCGACTCGCTTCTGCCAGATTTTCTCGTCGGCGTCGTCCGGGAGCTCGGCCAAAACCGCCTCCGCCACAGCGCCCAGTTCTTCGAATTGTTCCTGTACCGTTTGCCGGCGCACCTCGTTCGCTTGTAGCTCCAGTTTGGCTTGTTCGAGGCGCTGCTTGAGGTTCTCCAGATCCCTTTGATTGCGGATTCGGGCTTCGTCGATGCGGCGCGTTTCGGCTTCCAGTTCGCCGGAACGTTTGCGCAAATCCGACAAAGCCCGCTCGACCTCGACGCGCTGTTCCGACAGCTCGTCCAAGCGGGCCTGTTCCTCCTCGACCGGCGTTTCCGCCTCGCTCATTTGTGCGCTGACGGTTTCCAACCGTCCCAGCGACTGATCGTACAGGTGCTGCGCCCGTTCCAAATGTTTCCGGGTCAAGCCTTCGGCGGATTTCAGTGTTTCCAGACGAGTCTTGAGTTCGTGGACCCCGTCTCGCGCCGCTTGCAGGGATGTGTCGGCATTGCCGAGGAGAACTTCCAGCTCCTCCCGCCGGACGGCGTGGTCAGCCGTTTTCGGTTCCAGTTCGGCGAGGCGTTCTTCGGCCTCGATCAGACCGGTTCTGGCTTCGGCGGTTTCTTCGATGGCTTGAGACTGATTTTCTTCCAGATCGACCAGTTCATGTTCGAGCTGCCGGAGCCGCTTCGCGGCCTGTTCGCAGCGCGCCGCGGCCGCGCTGGCTTCGGCCTTGAGCCGGGCCTGATCGGCCCCCAGGCTGCGCTCCTTCGCCTGCAGATGCTCCCGCTCGTGCTCAGCGTCCTTTACCGCCTGATCGGCTTCGGCGAGGTCCTGCTCCAGTGCCCGGGTTTTCTCCAGCAAGCCGTCGCGCCGTGCCTTCAACTCTCGCAGATCGCGCTCCCGCTTGATCATGCCGGCTTTGCCGTCGTCCGGCTTGCGGACCGCCAGCCAGCCCCGGCCCAGATGAATGCCGTCCGCGGTCACGACCGATTCGTGATCCGCCAGGCGCTCGCTCAGAGCTTTTGCCGCCGCGAGATCGTCCGCGCAGTACACGGCGCCGAGCAGCGGGCCGAGGTCCCAGGGGGATTGAACCTTCGCGATGAGTTTTTCCGCGGCCGGTACACCGTTCGCATCGGTCGAGCGGGTTTCAAAAAAACCCAGGGATTCGCCGGGAAGCCCATCCAGATGCGGCCAGTAGAAGTCCGGTCCTTCGACGCAGAGGGCTTCGAGGTAGCTGCCGAGAACGCGTTCCACGGCCGTCTCCCAGCCCGGGCTAACGTCCAGGTGTTCGGCCAGGCGAGCGGCATTATCGAGATCGCGTTCCGCCAGCCATTTTCTGATCGCGGCGCGGTCCTTGCCCATGGCGTGCTGTTGCAGCGTTTCCAGCGAGCTGATCTTGCCCTGCACGCCATGGACTTCGGCGCGGCAGGCATTCAGTTCGTCCTGACGGGCCTTGGCCCGATCGCGTTCCTCCCGAATCCTGTCGCTCAGGCTTTGCAGCCGCTCGTGCAGCGTCGCGCGTTCGGCTTCGAGTTCGGCCAGCTCCTGCTGTAGTTCTTCGAGTCCTTCGGTTTGCACGGTGGTCTCGAGATCGGCACGTTCGGCTTCCAGGCGTTCGCGCCGGGATTGGAGCTGGCGTTCCTGGTGTTCCAGTTGCTTCATACGCGATCTCTGGATCTCGGCCTGGCCTTTGAAACGGTTGATCTCGGCGCTCAGCGATTCGAACGCCTGGCGCAGATTTCTGAGGGCGCGGTCTGCTTCATCACGATGTCTGACCGCCTCGGTTTCGGCGGCCAGGGCCTGTTCGAGGCCAACCTCGACCGCAGCAAGTTCTTCCCGCACGGTTTCAATCTGGCGTTTGTCGTTTTCCAGATCATTAAGGGCCTGTTCTTTTTCGCCGTGGAGCCGGGCTTGTTCCTGGATCAGGGTTTCACGCGTCTTGCGGGCATGCTTGATGGTCTGGTCGAGCCGGCTGATTTCGGCGCCGAGTTCGTAATAGCGGCCTTGATGTTCGCCGAGTTGATGCTGCAGTGCTTCGTGGCGGTCGCGGTACTGCTCCAGAGACGCGTTCAAGCGGTTGTCTTCGCCGACCAGTTGCTTGAACAGCTGCTCGGAGGCGGCCAGGGATTTCTGGTGATCGCGCAGAAGTTCGTCGTATCTGCGCCAGCGGATGGCCAGCAATTGCTCCTTGTAGCGGCGCTCCTCCTGTTTCAGCGCGGTATATTTTTCCGCCTTCTTGGCCTGGCGCTGAAGATTGGCCAATTGCTTCGCTACCTCGTCGCGCAAGTCTTGCAGCCGGTCGAGGTTTTCCTGGGTGTGGCCCATGCGGAGCTCGGTTTCGTGGCGCCTTTCCTTGTATTTCGAGATCCCCGCCGCTTCCTCGATGATCTCGCGGAGTTCGTCGGGCTTGGCTTCGATCAGACGGGAAATGGTGCCTTGCTCGATGATCGCGTAGCTGCGCGAGCCCAGGCCGGTGCCGAGGAATAGATCGGTGATGTCCTTGCGGCGGCAGCGCGCGCCGTTCAGAAGATAAGTCGATTGCCCGTCTCGGGTGACCTGGCGTTTGATCGAGATTTCCCGGTATTTGGCGAATTCGCCCGGTGCCTTGCCCTCGCCGTTGTCGAAGATCAGTTCAACCGAAGCCAGGCCTACCGGCTTGCGCGTACTGGAGCCGTTGAAGATCACGTCGGCCATGGTGTCGCCGCGAAGGTGCCTGGCGGAACTCTCGCCCATCACCCAGCGCACCGCGTCGATGATATTGGATTTGCCGCAGCCGTTCGGTCCGACGATGCCCACGAGATTTCCGGGGAGAGGAATCGATGTGGGGTCGACGAAGGACTTGAAGCCCGCGAGTTTGATCTTGTCCAGCCGCATCAGAAGAGGCGGATGTGTTGCGCCGTAGCGGGCGGCAGCGGGAATAGAAGGGGGGGCGCGAGAGCGGGCAAGTCCGTCAGTCTGGTTTGTAATGGAACCGGGCGCTATTATAACGGACTAATTTCTTTGGCGTGATTCCGGACTCGTTCGGTGCCGCCGATCCTCTGCAATGCCTATCCGCGAAGTTCCTTATACCGTTTCTATGTCATCCGCACCCAGCAAAGATCTCGAAATCTTCGATAATCCGCAGCCCGGCCGCAATTACACGATCCGTATCGAAATTCCGGAGTTCACCTGTCTGTGCCCGAAGACCGGTCAGCCCGATTTCGCCACCATTCTGATCGAATATGTACCCAACAGAGCTTGCGTGGAGCTCAAATCGCTGAAACTTTACATCTGGTCTTTCCGCGAAGAGGGCGCCTTCCACGAAGCGGTGACCAATCGGATGCTCGATGACCTGGTCAGTGCCTGTGCACCGAACTTCATGCGCGTCACCGCCAGGTTTAATGTACGGGGAGGCATCTATACCACGGTTGTCGCGGAACACCGCGATTCCGCGTGGAAAGCGCCAGACCTGGTCAATCTTCCCTGATTCGGGATGGCGAATTCCGGTTTGTCTTTGAAGGATAATTCCGGGGCAGGGTCGCCCGTTGTTACAGTCAGCTTGGTTTCTTCCCGCAGCATCTCGGATTGACTCCGGGGGCGCCGCCATCCGCCTGCGGGCTGAATATTCTCGCGAACTGAAACACGCTCTGAATCGTGTTTAGGAAGCCGTTGCCAACCGAGGGAAACGAGGGTAAGGTAAAAATCGGAGCCACCAGGAGTAGTAGGGATATCGGACGCGATATCTGCGCGGCGGCTCTCGTACCAAGCCCCGGGCTTGGCCGGATATGGCGGTACCAAAGGCTTGGTCTCTAAATTGCGCTCGGCCTTAGGTTTATTTATTACAGTGACGTTCAGGAGTCCGCGGAGTAGTGCCAGCTCCGCATAGGGGGGAGATATGCACTTAGGTTCCGTTGTGGGAGGCTACAAGCTTCTGGAGCTTGTCGGTGAAGGCGGAATGGGCACGGTTTTCAGGGGCGTGGACGTCATGCTGGAGCGGGAGGTCGCCCTGAAATTGCTGCGTCCGGAACTGACGCACCAGCCGGATCTCGTCAAACGCTTCCAGAAGGAAGCCATCACTCTCGCCCGTCTCAATCATCAGCACATCGTTACGCTCCATCACATGTTCCGGGATGGGGAAAAGTATTTCATGGTGCTCGAATTCGTGCGCGGCGAGACGCTGGATCGACTCATCAAGCGCTACGGTCCGATCCCGTGGCAGACCGCCGTGCCGCTGATCTGTCAGGCCCTGCACGGCCTCGAGCACGCTCACATCCTCAAGGTGATCCACCGCGATATCAAGCCGTCGAACCTGATCTTGACCCAGACCGGCATAGTCAAGCTGATGGATTTCGGTGTGGCCCGTATGCTGGAAACCAACGGTCTGACCCAGTCCGGCGTCCTCGTGGGCACTCTCCGCTATATGTCGCCCGAGCAGATCCGGGGCCAGGATATCGACTTCCGGGCCGACATCTATGCTATCGGCGTAGTGCTTTACGAGATGCTGACCGGTCATGTGCCTTTCAACCGGAACACCAATTATGAAATGATCCGGGCGATGGTTGAAGAAACTCCCGAATCTCCCAGGAAGTTCGTGTCGCAACTCCCGCGGGGGCTGGAAGTCGTGGTTCTACGTGCTCTCGCCAAGTCCCCGCAGGATCGCTATCAGAGCGCGGCCGAATTTCGTTCCGATCTGGAAGCTTTTTTGAACGACTCGACGGCTGATCCCTCGATCGAAGAAGCCGCGGCAGGTTTGAGTGGCAAAGGGCCATGGTTTGGTGGAACGCCTCTGGATGACGGTGAGCCTCTCAAAGAAGAAAAGACGCGGCTTCTGGTCGGAGAACCGGCCGGCGCCGTGTCCGCGGCGGCTGCTTATCTCCGGCAACGGATCAAGGGGATCGCGGTACTGGCGTCGCTGCCGCTAATCGCTTTTCTGGCGATTGGCGATCGTCATGAAAAATCCATGCCGGCCGCTCCGGTCGCGGTGGAATCCGAACCATCCGGTCCGAGCATTGCCGCAGAGACTCTTCAGCTCCGGGGTCTGGAAAAATCCCCCGATCTTCTGCCTGTGGCAGCGCCTCGTGAAACTCCTAACAAGACTGTTGAACCGAGTCCAGTCGAACTGAAAGATCGGCCTCCCCAACACCCGGTTCAGGCGCAAGCGCCTGAACCGCCGCCGGTGCCGGCCGAGACGTCCCCTGAAATTCCGGTAGAGAAAGCGGTTCCGGTGGTGGATCAGCCTGCTCGCCCGGCTGCATCGAATGTCGCTGCGAACGATAAGAGGACAAGTCTCTCGAAAAAGCCCGAAAGTTTCCCGGTGAAAGCGGTAAAGAAAGCAGTTAAGAAAAAAAGCACGGCGCGCCGCCGCCCGCCCAGCAAGCGCGTAGACGGCGGGTGGCAGATCATTTCGGAATGATGCGCAGTTTCCGCTGATCGGTAGTAGTGAATATTGGAGAGATCCTTAATGCCTATAAAAAAAACAATCCCGTTACTGTGCTTGGCCTTGGTTGCGTGCAAGTCTACCCCGCCAAAGGAAGTCGTTTCCGTCGTCCCGCCTGAAACGCAAGAATCAAACGCCGATAAGGTGGGCGAATTTCTGATTGCTTCAGCGGAAGACGTGTGGACGGAGTATGACTGCGGCGCCGCGAAAGCTCTCCCTTTCTCGTTTCTCGAGGAGCAGCGGTTGACGCCCGAAGCAGTGGTGGCGGGTGCGCAGTTGACCCATCATTTCACTTATGTCCTCTGCTCCGGCAGCCCTGATAAAACCTACACGGGAACCCTCTACAGGAAGATTTATTACAAGGGCAGACGCATTTATGACGGTTCCCAGGCTTTTGAGCTCAAGCCCGGCCGTTGGGAAGTCAATGCCATCATCGAG